>JALFTO010000169.1 GCA_022779165.1 Lachnospiraceae bacterium | reverse complement strand
TTATAATACATACCCTCTTGCTGCATTTCGAGAAGTGTCTTAGTATCAGCCATTTTCGAGAAAGACGATGAACAGTCCTCGAAGCGGCGCATATCCGCCCGTTAAAACAATAAGGAAATCCGCCGCTTGATCCCGATGTCAGTCAAAGAATTGAAAAACCGGCTGCTGTGAGTTCCGCAGACGCCCTGCTATCGAACATCGTCTTTCCGAAAATGCCGCTGACACTTGACACTTTGAGACGCAGCATGAGGGTATTGTATTATGAAAACTCTCACCAAAGCCAAAATGATACATATCCCATGTTATATATTTCTTTCCCAGGCAGGAAAAAAGGACAGGAATCCGCCATATAGATACATTGGGGAGGTGTATCTATGGCGAGTCAGAAACTGGAAGATCTACTGAATCTTGCATTGTCAGCCACCAAAGAAGAGCGGGAACAGTCGGACCAGCTGAATGTAGGCTATAACGAACAGGGGAATACATGGGAACTGATCGTGAAATTCCACGGCGATATCACGATGCTCGAAAGCGTCGGGATCGTGGTGGAAGTGCTGATCCCCGGATATGCGGTGCTGACCGTTCCGGAGCGTCAGATTGAATTCTTAAGTCAAGTGGAGGAGATTGAATACATTGAGAAGCCCAAAAGGCTGTACTTTCAATTGCAGGAAGGAAAGGAGGCGTCCTGTATCCTTCCGGTGGGGCGGGCGCCCTATCTCACTGGGCAGGGTGTCATCGTGGGAATCGCGGATTCCGGAATTGACTTAAGTCATGAGGCGTTTCGCAATCCGGACGGGACGACCAGGGTACTGGCTCTGTGGGATCAGACACTCATGCCGGATGAAGCGGCCGGACTGCGCAGCCCGTGGGGATTTCAGACAGGAGTGGAATTTACGGCGGATCAGATCAATGAGGCGCTTACATCAGGAATGACAGGAAATATGACGGCTCTGCCGACAAGAGATATCAGCGGGCATGGCACATCTGTTGCGGCAATCGCCGCCGGCAATCAGGGCGTGGCGCCTCAGAGTGACCTCCTCATTGTCAGACTGGGAATCCCGGCAGAGGAAGGATTTCCCAGGACGACGGAACTGATGCGTGCGGTGACCTACATGATTCGAAAGGCAGTGGCGCTCGGGCGCCCCATTGCCATCAATTTAAGCTTCGGCAATACTTACGGCTCCCATGACGGGACTTCCCTTCTGGAGCGCTTCCTGGACAATGCGGCGGAGATCGGCAGGACGGTCATCTGTGTGGGCAGCGGCAATGAGGGCGCAGCCATGGGGCATGCATCGGGCAGGGCTCTGACGGAAACAAGAGTAGAACTGTCCGTTGGCAATTATGAGCGTACCTTCGGACTGCAGATCTGGAAAAATTATGCCGATGTTTTCCGGATCCTGCTGACTTCTCCGGGCGGCGAGAGCCGACTGATCGATACGGGGAGAACTGCGGACAACGGGCAGACAAGGCGGGAGCGGATGGAGGATACAGAACTGCTTTTGTATCTGGGAGAGCCTGCCCCGTATTCCGCACAACAGGAGGTTTACATTGATTTTTTGCCTGTGGAACGGTATGTGAATCCCGGTGTGTGGACAATCACCTTTGTGCCGGTATCGGTCGTCACGGGAAGCTACAGTATGTATCTGCCTAGCGCATCGTCGATCGGTAGTGAAACTCATTTCTTTGCGCCGACACCGGAGGTGACACTGACGATACCGTCAACATCTTCCAAAGTGATCACGGTCGGCGCGTATGACACAGTGTATGACGCATATGCCGATTTTTCCGGAAGGGGCTACCTGTTCGGGCAGAGCAGTGTGGACCGGATCGGCAGCATCTTCAGCAAGCCGGATCTGGCGGCACCGGGAGTCGGAATTGTGACGGCAGCTGCCGGAGGCGGGTATGTTTCCGTGACGGGAACGTCATTTGCCACACCGTTTGTCACCGGCTCGGCGGCACTGATGATGGAGTGGGGGATTGCGAGGGACAATGATCCTTATCTTTACGGGGAGAAGGTTAAGGCGTACTTGAGCAGAGGGGCGAGACATCTGCCGGGGCTGACAGAATATCCCAATCCGTTGGTGGGCTGGGGCGCACTATGTCTGGAGAGGAGTCTGCCACTGTGATTTTGCGGTATCATGACTTTTTTGGTGAGGAGATTCTCTATACAGATTTGCGTAAAAATGTTATAATTTCAACAAATATTCTTACAAAACTGAGGAGAATAAGAAACACAAAAGGGGAGTATAAGGGGATGAACAAAAAGAGAGTATGGACAGTGCTGACAGAGCTTGCCCGGCGCGTTGCAAAATGGTACAGCGATACGATCCTGAGTGAGGAGTTCAGTATCCAGCAGAAGATCATGAATCTGATCCTGACAACGGCGCTCGGAGGCGGATCGGTCGCGCTGTTTGTAACGACTGTCCTGAGAGCGTACGAGAGCGCTGCTATCATCGGAGTTGTGCTGCTTGTCGTATGTGCGTCTTTGTATATGTCGGTAAAAAAGAAAAATATGAAGGCGGCCGGACTGATCATCTGTTTTGGGGCAAATATCGTTGTCTTTCCGGTCATGTTTTTTGCTTCCGGCGGGATCAACAGCGGTATGCCGGTCTGGTACGTGCTGGGACTGATCTTTACCTGGCTGATTCTGGAAGGATGGACGAGTCTGATTTTGTTTCTCATAAGTTTTGCGGTGATGGCCGGCACAATACTGGTCGCGAGCTATCAGCCGGAACTTCTCGTGGAGATGCCGGCCGAATATGCGGTTCCCGATGTGATACAGGCAATTTTTATTGTGTCCGGTATCTTTGGCATTATTTTAAAGTATCAGATGTATGTTTATGAGAAGCAGAGGAAACAACTGATAGAGCACGAGAAGGATCTCGTGGCTGCCAACCGTGCCAAGAGTACATTCTTGGCGAATATGTCTCACGAGATCCGGACACCGATCAACGGCATTATCGGCATGGATACCATGCTCCTACATGAGTGCGAGGGGAACAAAGCACTCCGGGAATACGGTCAGAATATTATGAGTGCCAGCCAGTCGCTGCTGTCTATTGTGAATGATATTCTGGATATTTCCAAGATCGAAACCGGGAAACTTGAGATCATTCCTGTGGAATACGAGCTTTTCTCGATTTTGAACGACTGTTATAACATGACGGCTCCGAGAGCGGAACAGAAACATTTGAAGCTTTCTTTCCTGGTTAATCCGGAACTGCCGACCGGACTGTATGGAGATGAGGTGCGTGTGCGCCAGATTATAGGAAATCTTTTGTCCAATGCAGTGAAGTATACAGAGGAAGGCAGTGTGGAGTTGTCAGTCGATTTTGAGGAAAAAACAGATGACCATATGATGCTTGTCCTCACCGTGAAAGATACGGGAATCGGTATCCGGAGAGAAGATGTTGTCCGGATTTTTGATCATTTTACAAGACTGGATGAGGAGAAGAACCGCCATGTGGAAGGGAGTGGCCTGGGGCTGAATCTGACCAAAAAACTGGTGGATCTCATGCATGGCAACATCATTGTCAACAGTGTGTATGGGCAGGGATCCGTGTTCCGGGTGAAGATACGGCAGGAGATCACAAATCCTCAGCCGATCGGGGTATTCGGAAAGCGGTATTATGAGCAGGAGGAAGACGACGATCAGGAGGTGACCCGCGTCTATGCGCCGGATGCGCAGATTCTGCTGGTGGAGGATGTGCCGATGAATCTGCTGGTCGCAAAGGGACTGCTCAAATATTCGGCCGTCAGGATTGATACGGCAGAGAATGGCAGAGAGGCACTTGAACGGATACGGGACAAAAAGTATGACCTGATCTTTATGGATCATATGATGCCTGTGATGGACGGTGTGGAAGCCTTCCGTGATATGAGGGAAAATACAGATCATCTCAACACGGAAACGCCTGTTGTCATTATGACTGCCAACGCCATTGTGGGAGCAAAAGAGGAATATATACAGGCGGGATTTGCCGATTATATCTCAAAACCGATCCGGGAAAAGGAATTGTATGAAGTGCTGGCGAAGTATCTGCCGCAGGAGAAGCAGCAGGCTTCGGAAGGTGGATTTGACGGGATTCCGGAACTGGATTTGCAAACGGGACTCAGTTATTGCATGAATGATATGGACTTCTATCGAGAGATGATAGAAGAATATCTGGCAAATGATAAGCGCAGTACAATGGAAGAAACATTTGCCGCAGAGGACTGGGGAAATTATCAGATTGTCGTACATACGTTAAAGAGCACTTCGCTGACAATCGGTGCGGTTGCATTGTCAAAGCAGGCGGCGGAGATGGAGAAGGCGGCAAAGTCAAGAGATACGGATTATATCAGGGAGCATCACGCGGAACTGATCTTAAAGTATACGGAGCTTTGTGACAGGCTCAGTTGACAAAGCCCAGACAAAAAAGTAA
>JALFTO010000151.1 GCA_022779165.1 Lachnospiraceae bacterium | reverse complement strand
TAATATTCATATGATTTTTTAACAAATAAACGGTCGTTGTTTATGGAAAAAAATATCACATTTTCACGAAAAAAGAAGATTCTTATCCTTCCTCTTTCCGTCATACTGTGCTTTTTTCTGATTGCCGGAAGCTCAACACTCTGTTTTCATACACTCACCGACAAGCTTTTCAGAGACGAGATGGCAGGAGACACCCTGAGTATGCACTATATTCTGGCTTATCCGGAGGATTACGGAATCCCGGAGGATAGCGCCGTACTCCCCGTCTATTCCCGGGAATCACAGACTGCCACCGGACAGGACCTGACGAAAGCAATCCGCCGCCTTAAGACGATTCCGGCGGTCTTTCTCCCAAAGGATTCCCGTCTGCTTCATTCACTGTTAACCGATTATCTCAGCACAGAAGCCGAATTGCAGAAATATGCTTACTATAGTGAACCGCTGTCACCCTCCTCCGGCATCCAGTCGCAGCTTCCCATCCTTCTTGCAGAATATACCTTTCGTTCGAGGCAGGATGTGAAAAATTATCTCTCTTTGCTGGAACAGATCCCCGCCTGCCTCTCCTCGATAGGCACCTATGAAAGAGAGAAGGCCGCTGCCGGTCTTTTTATGGCAGATTGCTCTGCGGACAAAGTCATCACCCAGTGCCGCACGATCATGGATCCGGATCTGATCGCCACCGAACGGCATTTTCTGGACACAACATTTTCCGAAAGGCTCGCCTCCCTCACCTCAGAGAAGGCAATCACCGCTGCCGAAGCCTCCGCTTACCATAAGCGTAACCACGAACTGTTGTCCGAATCTGTGCTTCCGGCGTATCAGACACTCGCCGATACAATCGCTGAGTTGAAGGAGAGCAGTCATAACAGCCGGGGACTGTCACACTTTCCTCAAGGCAGAGAGTATTATACTCTGCTCCTCAGACAGACTACCGGAAGTAGCCGTTCCATTCCCGAACTCAAGAAAATGCTCGCGGCCCGGTTCCGCGAAGACAGTCGTTCTTTCTCCGAATTGTGCAAAAATCATCCCGATATTTTCACGGCACGGTCCGATTATATCTTTCCTCTTGCCAAGCCGGAAGAAATCCTGACAGATCTGTCGCAAAGGATGCGTGATGACTTCCCACCGCTCCTGTCAGACCCGGAAGGAATGCCGTCCTGTACCGTAAAGAATGTGTCGGAGTCACTGGAAAACTATTGCAGCCCTGCATTTTATCTGACACCACCGATCGATGATTTCCGGTCGAATACCATTTACATTAACCAAAAAGACAATCCGGAAGGATTGTCGCTCTATACCACTCTCGCACACGAAGGGTATCCGGGGCATCTGTATCAGACAGTCTATCACCACCTGTACCGCCGGGAACACAAACAGAACCCCGCCCGGAATCTGCTGCACTATGGAGGATATATTGAAGGATGGGGATATTATACGGAAATGCAGTCTTATCAATACTGCCGGGAACTGGTCACGGAAAACGGTGGTTCGCCCGAACTGTCTGCGCTCTATGAGGCCAGCCGTTTGAACCGCACCATGCAACTGTGTCTGTTTTCCCTGCTGGACATCGCGATCCACTATGACGGCGCTGATCCCGAACAGGTATCACGAACACTTGAAAACATGGGGATTACCGACAAAACAGTGATTCAGAATATTTATGAATACATCGTGGAAGAACCGGCCACTTATCCGAAATATTATATCGGATATCTGGAACTCCTTGCACTGAAAGATCAGGCAAAAACAGCATGGGGTGACAACTATTCTGACCTCCGCTTTCATCAGGCTGTGCTGGATGCCGGTCCAATGCCGTTTGACATACTTGAGAAATGTATCCTATCTGAAAAATAAATTCTGGCACATATGCTGAATTTCCGTTTTATGAGCCGCTGACAAAGCAGAAATTATAAACTCATATCTTTGAAATACCGGCTCAGATTGGAGAGCACCTTCTCTAAGAGCACCTTCTCCTCCTCACTGAGCTGTGCCACAATGCTCTCCACCAGACGCGTGTGAAACTGCTGGTGGTGAGCATACACGTCTTTTCCCTTCTCCGTCAGGGAGACCAGAACGACCCTGCGATCCTCCTCACTCCTGACACGCTCCACGAACCCCTTCTTCACCAGACTGTTTACAGCAATGGTAAGCGTGCCTGTAGTAACGGAAAGCGCCTTGGCAACGGAGGTCATATTCTTAGGCTTCCCGATGCCGATCGCCTCAATGACATGCATGTCATTTGTTGTGGCATTGTGATACTCCTGCCCCGATACAGCCTTTTCTTCGATTGCCATGATATTCTTAAAAACCTTGACGAACACTTCGTTCAAAGCGACGTTGATGTCCACGATGTCTCCTCCATCATCTCTTCCAGATAACCTCTGTCCCACAATAGTATTTTAAGTTTCCTGGCAGCTTCCACGGCAGGCGCGGTGAAGTACTGATTGGTCATTACCACGCCGATCTGCCTGTCATAATAGTCCCTGCCCGCATAGATTTCCTGTACCGCTTTTACACCGACCGGTTCGTCATAGCGCTTGCACTGGAAGGCGTAACTGATCCCGTCTTTCTCCGCCAGGATATCCACGCCGAAATCTCCGCTCCCTTTTGTGACTTCCACCTCCAGAAATCCTCTGGCTTTCAGAAGATCCGCACAGAATCTCTCAAAATCATGCCCTTCCATGCTGTCAAACGGCAGTTCCTTCCGTCTGCGCCGGATAAGGCCGTATATGATCACTGCAAAAATGCATATTATTCCTATTCCCGCTACCGGCCAAATCGTATTCATATATAGGATTTTACATGAGATTAGGATTGAAAGCAAGAATCAAAAGAGCTGCCGCATTGCGACAGCCCAATTTGATTCGTAGGAAGAAGTAACTAAAGTTTCTATTTTTTTGACTTGCCCAGGTAGGCCGCCTTGATATCATCATTCTCAAGAAGCTCCGTACCGGTTCCCGACATGGTGATGCGTCCGGTTTCCATGACATATGCCTGATCCGCCGCCTTGAGCGCCATATTGGCGTTCTGCTCTACCAGCAGGATCGTCACGCCCTGTCTGTTGATCTCCTTGATGATATCAAACACGCCCTGCACCACGATCGGCGCAAGTCCGAGCGACGGCTCATCCATCATGATAACGGACGGCTTGCTCATAAGCGCCCTTCCGATCGCAAGCATCTGCTGCTCTCCTCCGGAAAGGGTTCCGGCTTTCTGCCAGGAACGCTCCTTCAGTCTGGGGAACAGATCACACACCCATTCGATATCCTTATTCAGATCATCCTTACGCATATATGCACCGATCTTCAGATTCTCCAGCACCGTCAGATTGGGGAATACACGTCTCCCCTCCGGAACAAGCGTGATACCCTTTTCCACGATGGCATCCGTTGAAAGCCCGGCCAACTCTTCCCCGGCGAACTTAATGCTGCCTGCGGCCGGCTTTTCAAGACCTACAATGGCGCGCAGTGTAGAGCTTTTGCCCGCGCCGTTCGCACCGATCAGCGTCACAACCTCGCCCTTCGGAACGGCAAAACTGATATCTTTTACCGCCTTGATACCGCCATAGGATACAGACAGATTTGAAATTTCCAAAATATATTCTTTACTCATCCTGCTGCACCCCCAAATACGCATCAATTACTCTCTGATTATTCTGGATTTCCTCCGGTGTACCCTCCGCGATCAGCTTGCCGAAATCAAGTACGTAGATCCGATCGGAAATCTCCATAACCAGATCCATATGATGCTCTATCATAAATACCGTCAGGTTAAAATCATCCTTAATCTTTTTGATGAACGCTGTGAGTTCATCCGTCTCCTGCGGGTTCATACCTGCAGCGGGCTCATCGAGAAGAAGCAGCTCCGGTTTGGTTGCCAGCGCTCTCGCAATCTCCAGATGTCTCTGCTTTCCGTAAGGGAGAGAATGTGCAACCTCATCCTTCACATCATCCAGTCCAAGGATCTTAAGAAGCTCCATCGTCTCATCGCGGTTTTGCTTTTCCTCTTTATAGTTCAGTCGGAAGGTCGCCGACAGAAAATTCGCCTTTGAACGCATATGCTTTGCGATCAATACGTTCTCAAACACCGTAAGATTCTTAAACAGTCTGATGTTCTGAAATGTTCTCGCCACTCCAAGTTTCGTAATCTTATCCGGCGTCATGGACTTCACGACGGAATATTTATCCATCGTTTCCTGCTCGCCGAGATATTTCTTCCGAAACTTCCCGTGAGGATAATTCGAGGAGATGATATTGTCCTTGAACACCACCTGACCGTTACTGGGCGCGTATACACCTGTGATCACATTAAATGCCGTTGTTTTTCCGGCACCGTTCGGTCCAATCAGCGCCACGATCTCGCCTTCATTCACATGGAGGGATAAATTGTTCACGGCAACCACGCCGCCGAACTGCATTGTCACATCATTGACACCTAATACCTGTCTGCCCATTTTTATGCCCCTCCTTTCTTCTTGGAGAGTCTGGTCTTCACTTTCATGATCCAGTTATAGATTCCATCCCAGGAGAACTCTTTCTGTCCCATGATACCTTTTCTGTAGAAAAGTACCAGGATCATCAGAAGGAGAGAGAACACTACCATACGAAGTCCTGCACGAAAAATCGGGATATTGTAACCCATGACCGAAATCGGCTCATCAAAAAATCTGAGCCATTCCAACCCGCCAGTTATGATAAAGGAAGCAATGACCGTACCCGTCACACTTCCCATACCGCCCAGCACGATGATCAGCAGGAAATTGTAGGTCAGTGTAAAATAGAACTGCTTGGGATCCACTGCCGTAAGCAGGGAGGCAAAAAGTCCACCGGCGATCGCTGTAAAGAAAGAGCTGATCGCAAAGGACAGATTCTTATGAAAGCTTAAATTGATTCCCATGGCCTCCGCCGCAATATCATCCTCACGGATCGCCTTAAACGCTCTCCCGTAAGAGGAATTGATCAGTAGAACCATGATTCCGATACAGATTGCCGCCGCACCGAACGGAACCCACATTGTGGTGATACCGGGAATACATTTGATTCCCAGCGCTCCGTTTGTGATCGTCTGCATCTGTGTAAACACGATACGGATAATCTCCGAAAATCCCAGCGTTGCGATCGCAAGATAATCGCTCTTGAGTCTCAGCACCGGATAACCGATGATCAGCGCCAGCACCGCTGCAATCAATCCGCCTACCAGAAGCGCTACCACAAAAGGAAGCCTGATCGCCGCAAGCCAGGGAACCATCGGCTCTATGTAGAAAATGGAAGGGATGCTCTCCGCAGGAACCGTAAATACCGCGACGGTAAAAGCACCGATCGCCATGAAACCCGCCTGTCCCAGAGAAAACATTCCCGTAAAGCCGTTTACCAGATTCATCGAAACACTGATAATCGCATAGATTGCTGCCAGATTCAGCACACGTTTGATATAGGCATTCCCGATCACATCATTGTCAAATAAAGTGATCAGAATAACCGCTGCCAGGATCAATATGGCTGTACATATATTTTTTGTCTTTTTACTCATATTCATCACACCTTATCCGTTGATTTTTCGCCCAGCAGACCATTGGGTCTGACTAAGAGCATTACGATCAATAACACAAATGCAAATGCATCCCTGTAACCGGTGAGTCCCGGAAAGAATGCAACCAGCATTGTTTCACCAAGTCCCAGAACAATACCGCCCAGCACGGCACCCGGGATATTGCCGATCCCGCCGAACACGGCAGCCACGAAGCACTTTAATCCCGGCATAACGCCCATCAGCGGGTATACGGAGGAATATTTTGCTCCCCATAGCACCGATCCTACCGCTGCAAGTCCGGAACCGATCGCAAACGTTGCCGCAATGACGGTGTTGATCTTAATCCCCATCAGTCTGGCCGTCTCAAAGTCCTTGGACACCGCACGCATTGCCATACCTGTCTTGGTATGGTTCACGAGCCACATCAGACCGATCAGAATGAGGATTACCAGCACCGGCGCCACCACCGTGACGATCTGGAAGGATACGTTCCCGATATTCACGACCTTTGTCAGCCAGGGAATGTCCGGATATCCTTTCGGCACACCGGAAAACAGATAGGTCGCAAGATTTTCCAACAGGAAAGATGCACCGATCGCCGAGATCATGATCGACATCCTCGGCGCCTCCCGAAGAGGCTTATAGGCGCTTCTCTCCAAAAGCATACCCAGGATCACCGTCAGCAGAATGATTAACGGAATTGCTATCCAGATCGGCATGCCAAAGTCTACCACCGCAAAGATCATAAAATAGGATGCCATCATAAAAATATCGCCATGGGCGAAGTTGATCAGGAGCAGAATTCCGTAAACCATGGTATAGCCGATCGCGATGAGCGCATACAAACTGCCCACGGAAATACCGTTCAGCAGATGCTGCATAAAAATGTCCATACTCATGTGTTACTTCCTCCATACTTAATTCTATTTCCACTGCACTGACAGTAGAAATGAGAAAGGCAGGAAAACTCCGGCCTTTCTCAAATAGTCCTCAAATCAGACAAATGTCTTACTTATTTTGCAACTTCTACTGTGTCGAGATACTTGAATTCACCGTTCTCCACAGTCTTAACGATTGCAACGCTCTTGTCAGCATCACCGTTCTCATCGAATTTGATCGCTCCGGTAACACCTACAAATTCCTTTGTATCTACAAGTGCCTGACGGATTGCGTCACCGTCTGTGGAACCTGCTCTCTCGATCGCGTCACGTACTACACAGTAAGCATCATAGCCAAGCGCAGATACTGCAGGGATAATATTGTCGTCTCCTCCGAGATACTCTTTGAAGCCGGGAACAAATTTCTTAGCCTCGTCAGAAGCGCTTGCATCGTTCTCATCATAGAATGTGGAAAGTACGATGCCGTTGGCAGCTTCCCCTGCCACATCGATGATCGCCTCATTCTCCCATGTATCGCCTGCGCAGATCAGTGCGTCGATACCGAGTGCTCTCGCCTGCTTGATAAATGCGCCTGCAACCTGAATGGAAGAGGGAGCAAAGATTACCTCAGCGCCGGATGACTTGATGTTGGTGAGGATGGAGTTGTAATCGGAATCATTTGTCTGGATAACACCCTCGTTCACAATCTCGCCGCCAGCCTCTGTGAATGCCGTCTTGAAGAAGTTTGCAAGGCCTGTGGAGTAGTCATCACCATTCTGATATACAACCGCTGCCTTTGTGAATCCCTGCTGTGTACAGTAATTTGCCATTACAGTACCCTGGAAAGGATCCAGGAAACAGGTACGGAAGTAGTACTCATTTCCCTGTGTTACCATAGGGTTCGTGCAAGAACATCCCATTGCCGGTACTTTTGCGTTCTTAAAGATATCGCCTGCTGCGATTGAAACGCCGGAACCGTAAGAACCGAGAACCGCTACAACACCCTCCTGCTCAACCAGACGAGTTGCTGCTGTTGTTGCCTCGCCCTTATCGGACTTATTATCAACCACTACGAGCTCGATCTTCTTGCCAAGCACTTCAG
The DNA here is from genome assembly GCA_022779165.1 of Lachnospiraceae bacterium. Classification (GTDB taxonomy): domain Bacteria; phylum Bacillota; class Clostridia; order Lachnospirales; family Lachnospiraceae; genus VSOB01. The sequence continues at coordinate 994 of JALFTO010000151.1, read as the reverse complement.
GATATACCTGATTTGCATATTTGATACCATCCACTTCCTGTGAACCGCCACCGCCGTTCTCACCTGTCAGGGGCTCAAACACACCGATCTTGATCACATCTCCCGAATCTGCGGATGCACTTGCCGCACCATCGGAAGATTTGCCACAGCCTGCCAGCGTTGCTACTGTCATGGCTGCCACCATCAATACTGCCAATAACTTTTTCTTCATAACTTAATCCTCCTAGATTTGTCCGTCTGTCAAGGACAACTGTCGTTCACTAACACTCCAAGTGTACACGATTATTGAAATGCAGGCAATACTTTTTTATATTGTACTGATTTTTACACAAAAAAAGTCCAGACGGCAAACCAACCGTCCGGACGACCTTGTCCTTGTATCAAAAGTATAATATAACGCATTTTTCCCTTTGTCAAGCCTGTTTTTACGTTCGCTTTGGGCAGGCTCCGCCTGTTCCGCCTCACCTGCTCTCAAGAAACCATCCCCTGCGCCAGCAAAACGCTCGCCACAATCCCTGCCAATGTGGACAGCAATGCACCTGTCAGAGTAAATCTTGTTTTGGTTACTTTTGCTGCCATAAAGTAAACCGACATCGTGTAGAACACGGTTTCCGTACAGCTCATCATGATGGATGTTACCAGACCGATATAGGAATCTGTCCCATAGCGCTTGAACAGATCCAGCACAAGCCCCGTAGCCGCAGAGGAGGAAAACATTTTAATGATTGTCACCGGGATCAGCTCAGAAGGATAACCCAGCGAATCTGTAAGCCCTCCGGTGATTCTGCCCACAAAATCCAAAAACCCTGAAGCCCTGAGGATTCCCACTGCCACCATCAGTCCGGTCAGAGTCGGCATGATCCGGATCACCACCTGGAATCCGTCCTTTGCGCCTTTGATAAAGTCCTCGTAAATATTGGTTTTTGCAAGAATTCCCTCCGCTACAATATAAAAGATCACCAGCGGAATGATAATGTTTGATAAGTTGGAGAGA
>JALFTO010000138.1 GCA_022779165.1 Lachnospiraceae bacterium | reverse complement strand
CCGCATCAGACAGCAATTCCTCTGTATTCTCCTCATCTATATTCATGTCATCAAAATTCGGCATCTGTTCTCTCCTTTTCTCTTTTCCTCTTACCATTTTAATACGTGACCGCCGGAAAGACAACCATAGAATCTCGCATAAAATCAGGGACTGCTGCGAAAAGCCGCGATCCCTTTGAATTTGCATTTTTATGTTACAAAACAAGGGGACGCATTCGAGAAGTGTCTTAGTGTCTGCCATTTTTGAGAAAGATGATGAACAGGGCGGCGAGGACTGTCTGAGCACTGCCGGTTTTCAAATCTTTTGATTCCCGGAACCTTCGCGGGGATTTCCTAATTGTTTTCGGGCGGACCGCTTATTGTGCCGCTTCTGCGGAACTCGCTTCCGCTCAGACAGTCCTCGAAGCGGCGTATATCCGCCCGTTAAAACAATAAGGAAATCCGCCGCTTGATCCCGATGTCATCAAAAGAATTGAAATACCGGCAGGTGCGAGTTCCGCAGACGCCCTGCTATCAAACATCATCTTTCCAAAAATGTGCAGACACTTGACACTTTGAGAGCGTCCGCTGTTTTCGTAACATAAAAATGCCAAAACAAAAGGACTGTCACTTTCGCAACAGTCCCTGATTCTTATGAGTTCTGATCCGCTTTGGCTCCGAGCGTGACGGTCACCGTCTTCTCCTGATAGCCCGACGGGCTTCCCTGCTGTATCGTGATGTCCACCCGGGTTCCGGCTGCATAATACTGCATCATCTTCTGCAGATCCTCCATGGAAGAAACCGTGCTGCCGTCAAACTTCGTGATAATATCACCTTTCACCAGACCCGCATTGGCTGCAGCGGTACCCTCGTAAACCTGTGCGACATAGATTCCCTTCGGCATACCGTACATCTGTGAGACATCTTCCGTCACATTCACACCGGAGATGCCCAGGAAGGATTCCTGTCCCTCTGCGACCTTATCCTTGGTCGTCTTTGTCATCAGTTCCTCAATGATCGGCTTTGCGGATGAGATCGGGATGGCATAACCCATACCTTCCACTACCGCGCCTCCAATCTTATTGGAATTGATTCCGATCACCTCTCCATTGATGTTAAGGAGCGCCCCGCCGGAATTGCCGGGGTTGATCGCCGCATCCGTCTGGATCAGTTTATTTCCGCCGTTTCCGTCCAGTTCCCTGTCCAATGCACTGATCACACCTGTCGTTACGGACTGACCGTATCCCAGTGCGTTTCCGATCGCAATCGCCGGTTCGCCGACTGTCAACGCATCCGAATCTCCCAGTGTTGCAACCGTGATGCTTCCGCGGGTAGATCCCTTGATATCATCAAGCGCCACCGCGATCACCGCCAGATCCCTGTCGGAATCATAGCCTTTTACATTTGCCTTCGCCTGCTCGCCGTCAATGAACTGGACGCTCAGCGTCTCGGCATCATTGATCACGTGCTGGTTTGTCACGATGAGAAGCTCTTTATCATTCTCACCAACAATGATCCCGGATCCGCTTGCCTTATTCTGGCTCTCGATCGTCTGCCCGAAGAAATTCGACTTTTCAACAAATTCATTGGTGATCGATACTACGGAAGGCATCACTTTGTTCACGACTCCCGTCACATCCGTCGTCACTGCTGTGACAGAATTGTTTGTCGAGATCACACCGCTCTTTTCCGGATCTGCAGCCGCCATGCTGTTATCAATACCGGACGGTGCCTGTGTGGGAGCTGCTGTCGTCTCCTCCTCACCTGTCAGACTCTTTGCCACAAAGTTCACGGTATAGATCCCCGCTCCCGCAAACAAACCGAAGCAAAGACCAAGGGCACATGCAAGCAATGCCTTTTTCAGCCCGCCGTGTGACTTCTTTGTTTTCCTGACCGGCTCCTTCGGGATATGCCCTCCCGCATCCGGCTGCACAGGCGATGACTGGTAACTGTAAGTCCCCTGAGGATTATATGGATAATCGTTATCTCCGTACATAAACAAGACCTCCTATCATTTCGGACATTTCATTTCATCCATGTCCACACTTTTTATGCCTCAGTATACAGAATGGCTACCGGGGGCAGGCATTCCGTATTTCCTTTTGATAATTCGTAGTATAGAAAGTAATTGTGTCTAAATTGTGATAAAATTCTATATTTTTTATAAAAAAACGGAACGGTTCTCAATCATGACCGTTCCGCCATAAAAAATCGTATAAAAACGCACTGCTGCTTTGCCCGAAAGGCCATACAGTTTTACTCCACCGTCACGGATTTCGCAAGGTTTCTCGGCTTATCCACATCACAGCCTCTGCCCACTGCCACATAGTATCCGAACAGCTGCAGTGGAATGATCGCCAGCGAATTGGCAAAATAAGGATTCGTTTCCGGAATATAGATGACGTAATCGGCCGCCTTCTCAATCTCTTTGTTGCCTTCATTTGTCACCGCGAGCACAAACGCTCCTCTCGCCTTGACCTCAACCATATTGCTGATCGTCTTCTGATACAGCTCAGGCTGGGTGGAAACCGCCGCCACAAGTGTCCCCTCCTCGATCAGGGAGATCGTGCCGTGCTTCAACTCTCCGGCAGCATATGCCTCAGAATGAATATAGGAAATCTCTTTCAGTTTCAGAGACCCCTCCAGCGAGATCGCATAGTCGATTCCTCTTCCGATAAAGAAAATGTCCCTTGCGCCAATGTAACGGTTCGCAAAATGCTGGATATTTTTCTTATTATTCAGCAAAAGCTCGATCTGGTCAGGAAGACGTTTCAGATCTCTGAGCAGTTTTTTGTATTCCTCTTCTTTGATCGTCTTTTTGACGGAAGCAAACTTCATGGCAAGCAGATACAGAGCGATCAGCTGGGCACTGTAAGCCTTGGTGGTCGCAACGGCAATCTCCGGCCCAGCCCAGGTATACATCACATTGTCTGCTTCCCTTGCGATGGAACTGCCAACCACATTGACGATACCGAGCACCTTGAAGCCGCGCGCCTTTGACTCTCTGAGTGCCGCCAGCGTATCCGCCGTCTCTCCCGACTGACTGATGACGATTACCATCGCCCCTTCCTCAAGGATCGGGTTACGGTAACGAAATTCCGACGCCAGATCCACCTCGACAGGTATCCTCGCCAGGCCCTCGATCACATATTTCCCTGTAACGCCCGCGTGATATGCGGAGCCGCACGCGACAATATGTATCTTGCGGATCCGGGCAATCTCCTCATCGGAAAGTCCGAGTTCCTCGATCTCGATCGTATCTTTTTTGATGCGCGGAAGCAATGTATCTGTGACGGTTTTGGGCTGCTCATACATTTCCTTTAACATAAAATGCTCATAGCCCGCTTTCTCAGCGGCATCCGCATCCCACTCGATGGTCGTCGGCTGTTTTTCAATCTCTTCCTCGTCAAGCGTATAGAAATGCATATGATCGGGTTCGAGTCTCACGACCTCCTGCTCATCCACGAAATACACCGTTCTCGTATACTTTAAGATTGCCGGCACATCCGAGGCAATGAAGCATCCGTCTTCACTCTGGCCGACTACAAGCGGGCTTCCCTTCCTTGCGGCGAAGAGTTCTCCCGGATGATCCGCGAACATGATGCCCAGCGCATAAGATCCTTCAATGCGGTGAAGCACCTTCAAGATCGTTTCCATCGGATTCCCGTCGTAATAATAGTCGAGCATCTGTGCAACAACTTCCGTATCTGTCTCGGACACAAACTCATATCCCTTTTTCTGCAGCTTAGCGCGTAGCGGAATATAATTTTCAATGATTCCGTTGTGAACCACCATGATCGTTTTATCACCGTTGAAATGAGGGTGCGAATTCACATCGCTCGGCGCACCGTGTGTCGCCCATCTCGTGTGACCGATTCCCACTGTTCCGGGCATGGTAGCTCCGTCATGGGTGAGTTCCTCCAGCACCTTGAGCCGTCCCACCGCCTTCTTCACGTTGACCTTCTCTCCGTCAAAAACCGCCATTCCGGCAGAATCATATCCTCTGTATTCCAGTTTTGCAAGTCCGTCCAGGATAATTGGCGCCGCCTGGCGCTTTCCGATATATCCCACAATTCCACACATAATTTAACCCTGCCTTTCTGACTATCCTCTAAAATAGCTCCGGTTCATACTGCATTTTCTTACAAATCCGCGGGGCAGCTTTTGGTAATGTTTTCCGATCTGATATCCCAGATACTTCCACCCACTGTTCCAAATCAGTAACGGTATCTGATTTCCGTAACCGTTTTCTTTCAGCCACTGCGCCGTCATTTTCACCAGCCGGATTCCTTCCGACTCGGATTTTATCTGAGCAAAGATCTCCGGGTGATCTGCCTGCGACACTCCCAGATCCACATTCCTGTGAAAATACTCTTTCCAGGAATAATTGTGCGAATGATAAACCTGTGCGTCCGCTGCGTAGGCAATCTTCCATCCCGCCAATACCGCTCCGGCCGCATAAATCATATCCTCATTAAATATTGTATGACGAATGAAGCCGCCTCTTTCCTCAAACACATCGCGCTTATAGGCAGCGCATGCATTGGAGCAGAAAAAAGTCTTGATTCCCAGCCTGTCAATATCGTCCCTGCCCTTGATACAGGACTCCTCCGGATAATTGAACTCTCTTGTAAAACGTTCGATCGGCATACAGTCCGCCTCCGGAAGCTGGCGTCCGTAAGAAACCGCCACGTCTTCCCGCTCGAGCGGTCGGATCAGATTTTCGATCAGGTGCTCATCCGCAGGAACGGCATCCTGCGTAATACAGACAAAGTAGGGCGCTTTTGATTTCCTGACTGCTTTGTTTCTCGTATTCCCATGGTCAAATTCCCGTTTGGAAATATGATATACCTCCACATTCCGGTAACATTTCACCGCTTTATTCCCATAGGTCAACGCCTCATAATACTTCTCTTCGGTATTCATCACGATGATCCTGTTCACCGCTACCGTCTGCTCTGCCAGCATACGGAGCAGATCAAAATATTTTTGCTGTGGTTTATAAGTAGGAATCACCACATCAACAATAGGTTCCATTTGATACCCCTCTCATCCTGCAAGTATATTCTGTCCCGATAAAGCGAAAAAAGGGACCGGTAAGCGGTCCCTTCCGTTCTTGTCATTCATATTCCTCTGCTTCTGTATTGGCATATTTACCGGTATCGCTTGACACCTTTGCACTGTATTCCTTCACCTCGGGAGAAACCTGATAATTATCTTCGTCAAACAGGAACTTATGAAGCTCGACCACGTTCTTCTCAAGATCCTGAGGAATGACACAGCTTCCTTTACTTCCAACGGTGCCTGTTGCCCGATATTTTTCAAACGGGAACCCATCATTCGCCACGATAGAATAATCCTTCAGTTCCGGAATCCGCTCCAAGATTTCGTCCAGATCGAGTGATGTCGCCACATTGCCCATCACGCCGTTTGCAACCTTATTCAGTTTGGCGATATCTGCCTTCTTTGCCTTTTCCATCACTGCAGCGATCACCGTACGCTGACGCTGTGCACGCTGGAAGTCATTGCCGATATAGCGGATACGACAGTACGCCGTTGCCTGCAGACCGTTCAGCGTCTGCATTCCCGCATGCGTAACAGGGGTGTAATCCACACCTTCCTTAGCGGTAAAAGTCTTGCCGTCCGTTGTCTTTCCGACCATACTGATCTGGTAATTGTTCAGATGGCTGATCTCCGCCTCTGTGACCTCAATATCGACACCGCCCAGCGCATCGATCACTTCGATCAAACCGTCAAAGCCCACCGTCACATAATCGGTGATATTCATATCGAGATTCATATTCAACATGATGATCGCCTGCTCGGGACCACCCTTGGCATAAGCCGCATTGCACTTGTTGTAACTGTCATTACCGAGATTCAGGTACGTATCACGGAAGACAGACACCAGCTTCACTTCTTTGGTGTCCTCATTGATAGAGGCAATGATGATCGTGTCACTTCGCGTTCCCTTGCCCAGAGACCCTTCCCTGGAATCCACTCCGAACAACGCAATGTTGCGGTATCCTTTCATGCTCTCATTTTCCTGAACATTCTCATTCATGACGATCTTATCCTCGTCAATCTTGATCTTGTCTACCTTGGTTCCTGTCATAATTCCCTTCAGCACGAACAACATCACAACAAGAACTACGATTTCAAAGGCAAATAGAATAATCCTGTTGCGGCGCTTCGCAGCTTTCTTTTTGGCCGACATCTTATGACCTTTTGTTTCCTGCTGTCTGCTGCCGGAAGACTTCTTTGCCGACTTCGCGTGTGCGGTATCCCTGCTGCTCTTCACGCCTTTTGAATTCCTTACTTCCTTCGCCATTTCCTGCCATTCTCCCTTGTCATTTACATGCATTAGTATGCATTTTTATTGATAAATCCTTTAAATATCGTCAAAAACAGGATTTTGATATCAAATCCCATCGTCCAGTTTTCAATGTAATATATATCGTAATCAATGCGTTTACGAATCGAAGTATCTCCGCGGTAGCCATTGATCTGGGCCCAGCCGGTCAGTCCGGGACGCACCTGATGCTTGATCATATAGCGGGGAATCTCCTCCTTGAACTTCTCAACAAAGAGCGGTCTCTCAGGCCGTGGTCCGACCAGACTCATATCCCCTCTCAGGATATTGTAGAGCTGCGGGAACTCATCCAGGCTGGTTCTGCGCAGAAATTTCCCCACCTTTGTCACACGCGGATCGTCTTTTACCGTCCATGCCTTCTTCTCTGCGGACTCCTGCTGCTGCTCCATCGTACGGAACTTGTACATCTGGAACGTCCGGTTGTGAAGTCCCACACGCTCCTGCTTGAAAATGATCGGTCCGGGACCGGACAGCTTCACCGCAATGGCGCACGCCAGCATGATCGGCGATACCAATACGAGCCCGGCTGCCGATCCGACGATATCGACAATTCTCTTGCTCACCAGATTGAGCGTATTGGTAAGCGGCACATAACGGATGTTGATTACCGGAAGCCCCATCAGATCCTCCGTGTAAGGCTTGCTCGGGATCATACTGTTATAATCCGGTATAAACTTAGTATGCACACCGGACTTTTCACATAAATCAACAATTTCTTCCAACCGGCCATAATCCTGAAGTGCGAGAGTGATGGCAATTTCATCCAGTTTATTCTCCGGCAGAATAATCATGAGATTATCGATCTGCCCGAGCACTTTGACACCTTTGTACATGGTACCGCGCGGCACTCTGTCATCCAGAATCCCCCTGACGACATAGCCCCATTGCGGGTTGGCATTGATCCTGTTGATGTATTCCTCCGCCGCTCTCGAATACCCTACCAGCAGAATATACTTCAGATTGTATCCTTTTCCCCTGAAATACTGCAGCACATTGCGGATCACCTGCCTGCACAGCGTGGTCAGCACAATGTTGATGACATAAAAGATAAATATCATCGAACGGGAAAAGTTGGGCTGATTCACAACATACAAGGTTACAATAAACAAAACCAGCCCGACCGTATTGGATTTGATGATCCCGTAAAATTCATACTTTCTCCGGGTCCCGCGCTTTGGCGTATACATATTAAAGATATAATACAGCAATACATATCCCGGAACAATAAAATAAAGGGCATAGAAGTAGGTTTCCATCCCCAGTACACCTACACCCAGCTTCTTGCTGGCAAACACACTCTCAAATTTCAGATAATACGCCAGCATGTATGAGCACGCTACCACTACGGCATCTATAAGCAAGTGTAATCTATTAAAGTACTTCTGGTTATCCTTTATCATAACTCACACCCATTTACCCATACCCATCTGATATTTTACAATATTATTACAGAAAGTACAACTTAAAATTTTGTTAACAAAAAATAACAACGGGATTTCACGAAATTTTCAACCTGCAAAACGGCGGAATATATTATACAAAAGTTCCCCTTCCACCCGCACATACCGGGGCAGACGATGCCACGCAAACGGCACATGTTTTGCCCTTCCCTGCTCAGAACAGGCAAGTTTAAGTCCCTTCCAGAGCCCCTTTGCATAGATCCCGCCAAATCCCTTTCTCAGAAAGAACAGATACTTGATCCCAAAGCCCATAACCAGAAACGGAAGATTGAGCAAAATCTGTAACGGCGGCATATTTTTGCCGATCAGATATACACTGTTGCGGGAGGATAGCCTGACCTTAAACGCATTGTATCTGGAACCGGAGAACGCACTGCCGGCATGATGAACGACCGCCCTCGGCTCAAAACGATTCCGGTATCCGTATAGTCTTGCCCGGTAGCCGAGATCCATATCCTCCAGATAGGCAAAATGGGTTTCGTCAAAAAGTCCTATCTGCTCCAGAATATCCTTTCGGTAAATTGCCGCGCCCGCACATGCGGAAAAAACATCACACGGCTGCATATAATGTGAGGCCGGTTTTCCCTTGCCTCTCGCGAACGCCCAGCCGAGCGCACAGTAAAAGTCCCCCGCCGTGTCCACCCGGTCCGGTTCCTGCATGGAAACCATCTTGGCTCCCACTGAAAAAAATCCTGCATTTTCGGAAATCGCCTCTGTCATAAAAGAAACGAACCTGTCTTCCACTGTCGTATCATTGTTTAACAGCAGGACGAACGGTGTGTCCGATGCAAGGATTCCTGCATTTACGGCTGCACAGAAGCCTTTGTTCTCCGCAAAACAGATCAGTTTTACCTGCGGAAAATGCACTCTGATGTATTCCACGCTGCCGTCATCCGATCCGTTATCCACCACTGTCACAAGAAACGGCGCTTCGCCATCCTGCCCGGATTGTTCACAGGAAAAAAGCGAGGTGAGACAGGGCTCCAAATACTTCTTTCCGTTATAGTTAGGTATGATCACTGTCGTCTCTGCCATTTTCCATTCCCCGATTAACCGTTTTCCTGCCACAAAGGATCCCACAGAATGCGGTACCCCTTCTCTGTCACTGCTTTGCCGAACAGAAGCGCCGCCCGTACCGGATCCGCTTCCCTGTCACGGATATCTTTTTGCAAGTCCTCAAACTGCGGATTTACCCTCATACATCCAAAATCCGCCGCTGCCACATCCTGCGTCAGGACTGCCCGGTTCATATATCCACTGTAATATTGCGAAAGTCCTTCATAAAGAATTGAGCCGTCCTTTTTGTAGGCGCCGCCCGCGATCCTGCCCTTCTTTATGATTCTGCCGGCCACGGCAGCCAGATCCTCACGCTGCTCAAAAATATCACCCTCGTATTCCACACGATAAAATCCAAGATGGCTGGTGTGAGACACTTTTACCGCCCATCCTCTGTTGCTGCAGAAATCCTCCACTGCCCGTCTGCCCGCCTCATACGCATACATTTTGCTCTGTGGATTCTCCGCCGTGGAGCCGGAATGACAGCGCCAGTGATACAGGATCTCCGGCACATACACAATCCTGTCCGCTTCCTCCCACAGGGCTTCCACCGCTCTCAGGAAGATATCATAATCCTGTGCCCCGTCATACTCCCGGCGGAATCCCAGGCGTTTCATCAAAGACGTCTCCATCATTGTAAAATGACAGATGTAATTATTTGACAAAAACAAATCAAGGTTAAACTTTTCTTTGTGATGTGGCTCATAGAAATGCTTCATTTCATTGTCGCACTTATCCTCATCGGAATAGAGCATCACCGGGAATTTTCCTTTAGCAGACCATGCCCGTTCCAATGTGTCCATCATCACATACAGTGCATGTGGTTCCAGCACATCATCATGATCCAGAAGTCCCGTATAGTCTCCTGTCGCCTCGCCAAGCGCCTCGTTGGTGTTGCAGGATATGCCTCTGTTTTCCTGCAGTTTCAGATAACGGATCCGGCAGTCCTTACAGTATTCCAACTCACGACGCAATTGATCCGAAGGACTGGCATCCGCGATGATCAGCTCCCAGTTCTGATAGGTCTGCGCTCTCACAGAATCGATCATCTGCCGGAAGAACACGGGATCCGTCTCATAGGCAGGCACCAGAATACTGATCTTAAAAGGATGTTCCCAGATACGCTCACGCATTCTGTCGAGTTCCTCCTGTGAGGGTGTTCTCCTGACATACTCTGTGTCACGATTTCCGATCCGCTCCGCAGCCGTATACCACGCAGCCTTCAGACCGTTCTTTTTGAAATAGTAGTATGCTTTTTTCAAATTACTCACTGTAAGGACTGCCATTTCAGTCTCCTTTGTCTATACAGGCAGTTTGCTAAGGCAGATTCCTGCCGTGTAAAAAATAGACTCTGCAATGCAGACTGCAGAATCTATTTTTAACGCTTCGTTCTTCAATACAAATTGTAACGGTGAAGTACCGGAAATCAGAAATTCACTTCTCCGTCATGCTCTAACAGGGATACACCCGTAACGCCTGCCAGTGCTTTCAACGCTTTTAACATCTCTGCAGGCTCTTTCACCCTGCACTCGATCACAAAATCTGCCCCTGTAACGGAAGCATTCCTGGATTTCACGGAAGGTCTCTTGCAGCTGTGCTTTACGATCTCAAGAATCTCTCCCTCCTTGTCCAGAGAATCACAGTTCACCACGAGGATCATGGCCGCATTTCCAACCGGTGTCAGCTCCAGTGCGAACAGACCGATCGTCACGATCAGGGATGCGATGATCGCGATCTCATAGATACCGGCACCGCATATGATGCCGACACTGATCGACCAGAATAAGAATACCAGATCCTTCGGATCCTTCACTGCAGTACGGAAACGCACGATGGACAACGCGCCGACCATACCGAGGGAGATCGCCAGATTTGACTGCATCGCCAGAATGATGCTCGCCGTGATCACGGCGATTGCCGCAAGTGATACGTTGAATGTCTTATTATAAAAGGTTTTCCTGGTGGACAGATAATATACCAGGAAGATGTACAGTGCGATGATCACTGTGATCCCCAGTGTCACACATACGGTCGTTGTGGTGATGTTGCTTCCTGTGAAGCTCTCCAGCACCGATTTCTTAATAATGTCCTTAAAACTCATCTCTTTCTACCTCCTGCACATGGAACCGAATATCTTCTGCATAAATAATACTTGGAAAAGCTTGTCTGTTGTAATTTTCCTGTCTCGAGGTTTTCCTTGATAAACGCAGGCAGGTACTCATCAAACTTTACTTCCATAAGCTGCTGCCCGGCGGCCAGCACCGGATATCGCAGTGTATCTTTTTCAAAAAACCGCTGTACCTCCATAGAGGAGGACAGATTGCGGTCAAAGGTGATCCGCACATTGCCGTTCTGATAGACAAATGGGATTCTCTCGTACTCGACGATCGTCTTCGCCCGCATCCCCTTTGTCATCATCAGCACCAGAAACTGCTTTAATACCTCCGGATAATCCGCCGCCTCCGGCGTATCCATCGGAAGCGGGATCCCCTTCAGAAGCATGTCGCACTGCTCTCTCGTCAACTTTGCCGACTCCTTGCAGGTCATGCCGTTCTTCTTGCTCTTGCGCTCCAGACGGATCTGCTCATCCGATACATTGTAAATACGGATCCTGTACTTGGAACGCTCATTGACACCGGATTCATTCTCACAAAAACACGTATCCCGGTAATCGTCAAAATACACACTCCGGATCCAGTAGCTTCCCTCCGCCGCGACATGCGGATCCATCGGGATCAGCCCTTTCAGCCGATAGAACAACTCCGCTCTCTGCCGCTCATCGATCAGAAATTTGTATTCGTGACGGTAAGCCCTCTCTTCTTTCAACTTGCTCATACTGCTTATTCGCCCTTTTTCTCCAAAAAAATCTTTCTCGTTATGAAATTATATACCATAACCACTGCGGTAGCAACCACTTTCCCCCCTGTTTCCGCCAGCCCCCTGCCGATCAGCTGTCGCAGAAGCGGAACATGATTGTAGATCCCGTCCAGACAGATGAAGATTACCAGCGAATTGATACCGAGGCCGATCACGCTCAGAACAGTGAAAATCACAAACTCCACACGTTTATCCGCATCTTCCTTTCTCTCAAACACGTATTTCATGCTCATCACATAGTTAAACACGAGAGAAACCGTAAAGCTGATGCAGTTGGCGATCAGATAATAAATATGAAAAACACTGCTCAGCACCGTGAAGACACCCAGATCGATAAAAAAGGCAGTAAATCCCACGACACCGAATTTCAGTATCTGATTGATCAGTTTTTTCATAATGTTACTTTCCCAGCTTTTCCTTTAATGCTGCGGTGAGCGCCTCCACCTTAGCCTCGGCATCCGCAAGATCCGTACCCTTGACACCCATGTAGAATTTGATCTTGGGCTCTGTTCCGGAAGGTCTTGCGCAGCACCAGGAATCATTTGTTAAGTCAAAATATAATACATTGGATTCCGGAAGTCCCGTAGGTGTCTCCTCCCCGGTCTCCATGTCTTTCGTCTTGCCGCTCTTATAATCTCTCAGAGAGGTCACCTTGAGATCACCGAATTCCTTCGGCGGATTGCTTCTGAGCTGATCCATGATCTCTGCGATCTGTCTGGATCCGTCGATTCCCTTCAGTGTGATCGCATACTGGCTCTCCTTATAATAGCCGTATTTCTCATACAGCTTCAGCATCTGGTCCCAGAGCGTGATGCCGTTCTTCTTGCACCATGCAGCTGCCTCACACAGACACATCACCGCAACTACGGCGTCCTTATCTCTCGCATGTGTTCCCGCAAGGCAGCCGTAGCTCTCCTCCAGACCGAACACATAGTTGTTGCTTCCGCTCTCCTCAAACCATTTGATCTGCTCTCCGATATACTTAAAGCCTGTCAGCACCTCGATGCACTTCACATGGTAATCATCCGAGATCGCCTTCGCCATATTGGTCGTCACGATGGTGGTTACCAGTGCCGGATTCTCGGGCATGGTCTTTGTCGCGGTACGTTCCCTGAGGATATACTCTGCGATCAGCATACCTGACATATTGCCGGTAAAGGGCACATACTCACCTGTCTTCGTGTCCTTTGCATAAATACCCAGACGATCTGCATCCGGATCGGTCGCTAACACGATATCGGCGTCTTTTTCCTTCGCGAGCTTCAATGCCAGTGCAAATGCCTTGGGATCCTCGGGATTCGGATATTCCAGCGTCGTGAATTTCGGATCCGGAAGTTCCTGCTCGGGCACCACGTAAACATTCTTGAAACCGAGCTCGGAGAGGATTCTCCTCACCGGAACATTGCCCGTGCCGTGGAACGGTGTATATACGATTCTGATATCGTCAGCCATCTCTTTGATCACTTCGGGATGGATGATCTGCTTCTTCAGCTCCTCCATGTACGCATCATCGATCTCTTTGCCGATCACGATATAGAGTCCGGCTTTCTTAGCCTCCTCCTTATCCATGGTCTTCACATCATGATAATCCGTCACGGCGTTCACCTCGCCGATGATCTCTTTATCCTTGGGCGCTGTCACCTGTGCGCCGTCCTCCCAGTATACCTTGTATCCGTTGTATTCCGGAGGGTTATGACTGGCCGTTACCACAATACCTGAGATGCAGCCCAGCTTGCGCAGTGCAAAGGAAAGCTCCGGTGTCGGGCGGAGTGCATCAAACACATATGCCTTGATCCCGTTTGCGGCCATGCACAGTGCCGCCTCATCGGCAAACTCAGGGGACATCAGTCTGGAATCATAAGCGATCGCGATTCCCTTCTCCTTGCCGCCCTTTTTCAAAATATAATTTGCAAGTCCCTGTGTTGCCTTTCTCACCGTATAGATATTCATACGGTTGGTACCGGCACCGATCACGCCACGTAAGCCTCCCGTACCGAACTCCAGATCACGGTAAAAACGATCCTCCACTTCTTTCTCATCATTTCTGATCGCGAGCAGTTCCTGCTTGGTCGCATCGTCAAAATAAGAATCCTCCAGCCAGAACTTAAATGTCTCCTGATAACTCATGGCAATACCTCCTGTCATTCTTTTATTTTTAATGAAAAATCACTTCTGTCCAACGAAAAATTGGGATTGTAATAGGGATCGCCCTTCTCGAGCACTTCCTTCCACTTCTCCCGGAATCTGGCGGATTCCTGATTATAACGCTCCGCCTTCTCATCCTTATCATCCAACCCTCTCGATTTGGACTCAAAATGATACAGCTCCGCAAAAGGGGTAAAGACATTGAGCAGCCCTTTTTCCCGCAGTCTCAGGCAGAAATCCACATCATTGAGCGCCACAGCAAAGCTCTCATCCAGTCCGCCAAGCTCCCGGTACAGGCTCGTGCGCACCAGCAGACACGCTCCGGTGACAGCGGACACATCCTGTGCATAACACAGCCGTCCCATGTAACCGACATTTTCAATATTCACGCGGTAATGGGTATGTCCTGCCGTCCGATGGGCTCCGAGTCCCAGCACGATACCGGCATGCTGGATCGTCTTGTCCTCGTAATAAAGTTTCGCTCCCACGGCACCCACATCCTCACGCTGTCCGTACATCAGGAGTTCCTCCATCCAGTCGGGCGTGATCACCTGGGTATCGTTATTTAAGAGTAGAATAAACTCTCCTGTCGCATATTGTACACCAAAATTGTTGATTCTGGAATAGTTAAATTCCCCTTCATATGTCACAACGCGGATTGCAGGATGCTTACCGATCTCTTCATAGTAATCCCGAATCTCCTGTGTCGTGCTGTTGTTTTCCACCACGATGATCTCGTAATTCTCATATGTGGACTTCTCCAGGATCGATGTAATGCACCGGCTCAGGTCCTCATAATGATCCTTGTTTGCGATCACGATCGAGATCTTCGGCTCCCCGGTAAGCTGATACCGGATGCGGAAGATCGTCTCAAAAGCACGCGTGCTGGTGATCTCGAAGTTCTTCATTCCCAGGCGGCTTAAATGATCCGCGATCGCCCCTCTCGCCGCATCGATACAATACGTCTTGGCACTGATCCCCGACGCCACACTCGCCTTGTGGGATCTCCAGTAATACAAAAGCTTCGGGACATGTACCACCTTCCTAGCCCGGGTGGTCAGCCGCAGTATCATATCATGATCCTGACTGCCGTCAAACTGCGTCCGGAACAGTTCCGTTCCCTCCAGCAATTCCCTCGCAAACACACTAAAATGACAGATATAGTTGTTGGCACGCAGATTGTCGATCGCATAATCCGGCTTGAAATGCAGTGTGATCATATTGTCGATATCGCCGTTTTTGAAGGTTGCCTCATCGCAGTAGATATAGTCCGCATCCTGCTCGCAGATCACCTTCATATATTCG
>JALFTO010000112.1 GCA_022779165.1 Lachnospiraceae bacterium | reverse complement strand
ACAGATCGCGCAGGAACTCGGAATCGCGCTGGTGTCGTATTCCATGACGCATCATACCAGACAGTCTGCGCTGGGACTGCCCTTCATCAATAAGAAGGAGTACGGCGGGGAAGAGTATTCGGTTTCCGAGTACACGATGAGCGAGATCATCGCCTCCGTGTATGAGACGATGGAGGAGAGCGGCGTCAAGGAAGGGATCCTGTTTCTGGATGAGATCAACTGTGTGTCGGAGACGCTGGCACCGTCCATGTTGCAATTTTTACAGTATAAGGTTTTTGGGCGTCACAGAGTGCCGGACGGCTGGGTTGTGGTCACGGCCGGAAATCCGCCGGAATACAATAAGTCCGTCAGGGAGTTTGACGTGGTGACGATGGATCGATTGAAGATTCTGGATGTGGAAGCAGATTACAAGACCTGGAAAGAATATGCCGTAGAGCAGGGGATCCACAATGCCATCATCAATTATCTGGATATCAAGAAGGATCACTTTTATCGCATCGAGGCGACGATGTCGGGTAAGACCTATGTGACGGCGAGAGGCTGGGAGGATCTTTCCCAGATTCTGCAGCTCTATGAGGAAGAGAAACTCCCGGTCGAGGAGGAATTGATCAGTCAGTATATCCGAAATGACAAGATTGCCAGGGAGTTTTCGGCTTATTATGATCTGTACCAGAAATACAAGCGGGATTATCAGATCCCGCAGATTCTTATGGGACAGGCTCCGGAATCGGCCTGCGAGCGCGCGAGAGGGGCATCCTTTGACGAGCGGCTCTCCCTTTTGGGGATGTTGCTTGACACGGTACAGTCGGATATGCGGGAGATCGTGGAGACAGCGGATTATCTGAAGGAGTTGATCCTTTCGCTCAGGGCCGTGAAAGCACTGGCGGCGGAAGGCACTACAGATGTGGAAGAGCTGCTGGATGCACAGGCGGAGCGGCTGGAGAAGCGGATGGAGTCGCTTAGGAAAGCGAATTCGCTGTCAAAGACAGAGCAGAAAAAGCAGAAGAGAGCCATCGCCTTTTTGCACAGGGCGCTGAAGCAGTGTGCACAGAATGAGGCGGGAACATTCTCAAAATTCAGTCAGGTAGAGCAGCTCTTTAACGCGGAAACGGCTCAGATGAAGCAGAATACAGCGGCGGTGAAGGAGCGTCTGCATCATTTGTTTACATTTGTGGAGCGTGTTTTTGAGGATGGCAATGAGATGCTCATCCTTGTGACGGAGCTTACGGTGGGCGAGCACAGTGCCAGATTTATCGGTATGTTTGGCTGTGAGGATTATGCGTGCCACAATGAGAAGCTGATGCTCTCGGAGCGCAGGGATGAATTGCAGGAGGAGATCGCGGCTCTTGAACTGTAGCCGTTTTGCATGACATGATAAAGGAATGGACAGAGGAAGGCATGGCTTTCCAGTATGAGATCAAAGAGAATACCGTCTATATCCTGAACTGGAAGGAAGGACCGGCAAAGGCAGTGCTGCCGGATTACATCGACGGTGCGCCGGTGACCGCGATCGGGCGCAAAGCATTCTTGAGTAACAAGCAGCTTATGGAGATCAGACTCCCTTCCGGGATCACACGGATCGGGGAATGGGCGTTCGCTTATTGCGGCAGACTTCAGAGGATCCGGATTCCCAAACGAAAGATCGTGTTTGAAAAGGGGGCTTTTCTCCAATGTGAGAAGTTGGAAGCAATGATCATGACAGATGTGTCGGAAATGGAATCGGGAGACAACGCGGCGATGAGGGAACCGGAGCAGTGTGACAGGCTTCTCGCAGCCGCAGCACATAAGCTGGACGCACCGTACCTGCTTAATGTGGCGTCAGCGGGAACGCCTTCGTGGCTGCAGCAGTGGGATGCCAGACTGACGGAATTGGTCGAGCGGCCGGACAGAGACGGTTATTCGCAGACACTTCTGTGTGGGGAAGAGGATTACGAGGGCAGGGATAATGATCTGAACTATTTCCTGAATCAGAAGCGCAGAGCCAAGGTGAGGCTCTGTATGCTGCGCCTGATGAACGATATCGGTTTAAGCGCGGAGCGAAAGAAGTGGCTGGAAGAATATCTTAAGAATCATACGAAGGGCTGTGCCAGTGAGGAAGCGTGGGAAGTCGTGAGAGATGAGCACGGTCAGGAACCGCAGTATTTTGACCTGCTGCTATCATGCGGCGGTGTGGACGAACAGAACTTTGATGCACTGCTTTCGGATACAGGAAATGAACTTGCGGAACTGAAGGCGCATATGCTCCGCAGG
>JALFTO010000035.1 GCA_022779165.1 Lachnospiraceae bacterium | reverse complement strand
TCCGGGCGCTGAACCTGATCCATTATCTTGACGAGGCAGGTATGGATCGGCTGTTATTGGTGAATGAGGATCAGGCGGCGGAACGTATCCTGAGAGAGCGGGATATCCCCTATCTGACGGTGGATCTGTGGGATATGCAGTCAGGCTGGGAGCGGACAATTATTGAGAACTATCAGGTTACGGCCTGGCTGAATGACCGGCTTGATACAGTCGGTGCCACAGCACAGCATGTGAAGGAGACGGGAATCCCCCTGTATACGATCGACGATATGGGCGAAGGGGCAGCGTTGGCTGACGGCAACTTTGCAAGTCTGGTGTTTGAGGATATAGATTTGATACCCGGCAGGAAGGTTTATGCCGGACCGGATTATCTGATCCTCAATCCGGAGATCAGGACGTATCGCAGGCAGAGGACGGATCTGCACAAAATTCTGGTGACGCTTGGCGGCAGCGATACCTATGGCGTCACGACTGCGGTCATAGAATCTCTCAAACGGCTGCTGCAGAGCACGGGTACGGACGAGGAATCCGGATCCGGCGCGGAAACGGAACATCGCCATGCGCGAGGACCCCGGCATCCGGAAGTCACTGTGCTGCTCGGCCCTGCGGCGGTGAACCGCAGCGAGGTGGAGGCGGCGCTTGCGGGGACGGGATTTGGGTTAATTTCCTCAGTTCCTTCGTTGATCCAAAGCTTTGCGGAATATGATCTGGCGATCACCGGAGGCGGTGTGACATGTCTGGAGGCAGCAGCCTCGGGACTGCCCTGCGTGATCATCGCAAATGAACTCCATGAGATTCCGATCGGGAGCTATGTGGAGCGGATCGGCGGCGGTATGTTCGCCGGTTATTATCAGGAGATGAATCTGGACTGTATCAAGCCTCTGTTGAATGAGAAACAGTCGGGGATGGAACAGGAAAGGATCTGGAATATGAGCAGAAACGGCATGGAGCGTGTGAGCCTGGAAGGGGCATCGCGGATTTGCCGTGTGATACAAGGAGAAGCAAAATGAGACCTGAGGATAAAGTTGTAGTGATTCATCAGCCGGATTTTATGCCTTATCTCGGTTTTTTTGACAGACTGCTGCACGCGGACACATATGTCGTGCTGGAGACGGCGCAGTATGTGAACGGTACAAGCAGGAGTTGGATGAGCCGTGATAAGATTAAGACGGAGAAAGGTGAACAGTGGATTACAGTCTGTGTGAAAAAAGCACCCCGCGAGACGGCGATCAAGGATATCCTGCTGCTCGATGATGGCAAGTGGCAGAAGAATAATCTGGGACTGCTCCATCAGAATTACAGGAAAGCACCCTACTATAAAGAGATCCTCCCCCATATCGAGAAGCTTTACGGAGGAGATTATGTGTACTTCTGGGATTTCAGCTTTGCATCCATCAAGATGCTGATGGAACTGTTTGATATTCATATCGATATCGTATTTGCATCGGATCTGAATCCGCAGGGCAAAAATAATGATATGATCGTGGATATCATGAACAAACTGGGGGCGAAGACGTATCTGTCCGGTACGGGAGCCGCGGATTACTATGATCCGGCAGTGTACGAGAAAGCCGGGATCAAGGTGATCTGGCAGGATTTTAAGCACCCGGTATATCCCCAGCAGTTCGGAGAGTTCATCCCGTATCTGAGCAGCATTGATCTGCTGTTCAATTGTGGTATTGAGCAGTCGCGGAAGATCCTGCGCGGAGAAGCGTAGGCGTGCATAGACAGTAACAGGAAGGAAAGCGAACTATGTTTTGGAGTGATCCGATCATCTATATCGGAAACCGGATAAAAAAGATCAGACCATCTGTGCGATGGACCTTTGCGATGACGATCCTTGTGGGGATTCTCGTTCATTTCTACAGTATGAGCCACAAATTCTTTAATTACTTTGAGATGGGCAACATTTTCTCTAAGATGCCCTTTCTTCAGGAGGATACCGTGGCGCTGGGACGGTGGTTCATGCCGATTGCGACGAATCTGTTCACCAGCTTCAGCATGCCGGTGTGGAATACGCTGATCAGTCTGTTTTATATGGCGGTGGCATCCGCGCTGATCGTGGATCTGCTGCAGATCAGATCGAGAGTGTACGGCGTTCTCTTCGGGCTCTGCCTTGTCACCTTCCCGGGGTTTACGTGCGTGCTGTCCTACGGCGTGAACTGCGATGAGATCACGCTTGCACTGCTGCTTGCGGTGCTTGCAGCGTATTTGTTCTTTAAAGTGAGATACGGCATCATTTGGGGAATGATCCTGCTGTGTTTGTCACTTGCATCGTATCAGCCTTATATGTCATTAACGATCGGTGTGATCTATATGATGTTGTTTATGAAGGCTTACCGTGAGAAACTGGAATGGAAGCCATTTCTGATCCTGATCGGTCGGTCGGTGCTTATGCTGGCAGCAGGCTTTCTCCTGTATTATGCGCTGCTGCAGGCGATGGTCGCGGGGCTCGGCATCACACTCAGCGATTACCACGGTGTTGACAGCATGACTTCTTTCACGCCAAAGGGGATTGCCAAGGGACTCGTGTATTCCTACGGATACTTTCTGGCTTATTTCTTTTCAACGGAATATATTTACACAATCGGCAGGATCGTGATCAACGTGATCGGCGGAATCGCTTTTTTTGCGCTCCTGATCAGGAGAACCCGTGAGCAGAAGGCAGAGGGCAGTAAGGTGTCTGTCCTGTGGATGTGGGTGCTCCTGTGTTTCCTGCCGCTCGGCTGCAATTCAGCGCCTTTCCTCATGGCAGACCGTGTCGGAAGCGGCGTAGACCGTTATATGATCTTCTCGCTGATGTTTCTGTGGGCGCTGCTCCTTGCCATGCTGGATAATCTGCGGGCAGAGACAGGCGGGGAACCACAGGAAACCCGGGAAGGGCAGCAGGTATGTGTTGGAACTGCGGGGAAGTCCGGATGGAATCTCACACAGTGGACGGGCTGCTTTGCCGTAGTGACGGCGATCCTGACGGGGATTATCATTGATAATCAGGCGTATCACCGGATGGAGGCCATGACGGAGACGACGGGATCGCTGCTCAACCGGATCACAGCGAGGATGGAGGAGCAGCCGGA
>JALFTO010000225.1 GCA_022779165.1 Lachnospiraceae bacterium | reverse complement strand
TCCCTTAGCAATCAGCATCTGAGCAACAACATTTTCATATAGATAGCCCAAATTTTCATCAGATTTCTATGCATTACATTACCTGCAGGCTTCTTGTTCTTCATGAGCACTTTGATTGTTTCAACTGTTATCTCATTGCCTGTCGCCCATAGAAATTCTTCGAAGTCCATCGGATACATCCTAAGGACAGTTAAGTATCTCACATTCCTTTCAGTTCTACACCCAGCAGCAATCCACTCATTACCTTTTTAAAACCTCCCTCATCTACAAGGAACTTCATTTTGGTTACTATTTCTGCGTCTAACTACTTTTTGCCCCGTTTTTAAAATTAGCATTCGATTAAACCGCCCCGTTTTCTCGAACTTCATTTAAAAAATCAGCCGCCACTCTTCTCACCGGTGACGGCTGTCTCTACATAAAAGTTAAATCAATTTTTTAAGGAAGTCATTTAATTCAAAATTTCTGCTCCCGCATACTGATTAAAAATCTGTTTTACATACATAATCTTCTGATACAGTGCATTGGAGCAATATCCCTTTTGGAGATCACTCTGTAGCTCTGCATTATCATAAATCAGCGCCTGCGCAAAGGTATCCGCGAAATCCTCAGAAAAAGAGGTTGCCGAGTATCCACTGACAAAGCAATCCGGCACATTATTTCTTAACTGCTCATTGCCGTCATAATAATAATATTTGCTATAAGCCACCCCGCCATTCAGCTGATCAAAAGTTGTGCGAAGCACTCCTCCCGAAGCAGAATTCAGCACTGTCTCCATGCTGTGCCCCATCTCATGCGCCGTTGTTTCCGCATCTCCATCTGTCTGGATCAGATTGCTGTCACCACTGTATATACCTGTAAAAACGGATCCATCCATGAGAACCATCTCATTCTGTGCAAATCGTTGCCGAAATGTAAGCGTTTTTCCCGTCTTTGCCTTGGACGCATTCGCAATGATCGGAACGCACCCCGCAGGATACTCTGCAAAACCATTCATGATCCTCTGTGTGAAGCGATAATTCCCGCAGGCATCATATCCTTTCCGAAAGCTGAAATTCACACCATACAGTGCAGCTGCCTGCGCCTTGGACTGCTCTAACACTGCATTGATATGTGCATCAATCCCTGCTTTCGTTTCCGGCGTATACGGCTGCAAATATCCGTTCTCGTCTGCAAAATAGCCATCCACGATCTTCATCTTCACAAGATCGCTCCATTCCAGATAGACTACATGCCCATCCAATTCATAGAATCCTTTGGGTTCCACAGGCATCATCCTCTTGCCGGAAGGATCTCCCTTCTGCCATTCTGCCGCATTCTCAACAGTAAGATACGCTTCCGAACCACCCAGTCCCTGAACACGGACAACCTTAGGATACCCGGTCGCTCCCGTCTCCGCATATGTCGTAAGGCTTCCTGCCGAAATCGCCAACACACACGCCGCCAAAGCGCTTATATACTTCCATCTTTTTCCTCTCATCCACACATCCTCCACTCATTGATTGAACGATATCCAATCAAATTTTATGATATATGCCATGTTACGTCAAGCAACAACGAGAGGAAAAGGCAATTCTGAAAAATTTTCCTGCCCTGACGATTCCGTCTGCCTCTGAAATTTCAGAGCAGATCATCGCATTCGTCCTCGGGCTCTACCCTTCCTCTCATATGACGCAAAAACAAAAGGAGGCTCTCCTTCTGTCACAGACAGAGTATCAGCCTCCTGAATTTCACGGCACATGTGCGAAAGGAATCGAAGCCTTTCTGTTACGGTATCTGTAGCTTTAACCGGTCAAAACTTTTATCCGGCTCATATTCCCCGATATTTCCAAATTCTCCTACACCACGAGATCCACGTGATTCAGCGTGCCCGCGGCTCCCGTGCTCTCTCTTAGATAAATGCCCGTCTTTTTGATCTCCGCATTCAGGCGATTCTCCTCGTCTTTCAGCGAGAACTGCGTACTCGCGTTGCCGAGGTAAATCGCACCGACATCGGCTTTCTTCAAATCAATCAGATGATCGTTCCCGTTCTCGTCTTTTGTCCAGACCTTTAATCTGGCAAAGATGCTGTCACTCTCATCAATCCATCCGTTTCCGTCTTCATCGTAGGCGGCGAGATCCTGAAATCCGTCCCCACTGGCCGTTCCAAACAGTTCGGAGCCGTCATTGATCTCTCCGTCCTGATTTTTATCCAGTACCAGGAAACCGGAACCTTTTCCCGCGAAGGAGATCTGTTCCTCCTCCCCATCGGAATCGAGATCAAAGAAAAACTTCTGGTCGCTGACCGAACCGATATTGGTGTCGAGGTTGATCATGAGCGGATCCGTCTTGATATAATCCTTAACCTCAAGCATATCGATCTGAGACATAAATGCACGGGACATGGAAACCTCTACATTAAAATCAATGCTTCTGCCATCCGCAGTCTGCACAAGCCCCTTTGAAGCGAAGGTTGTGCTCTCCGATTCGCTTACGAATCCGGAAGTCGCTGTGATCCTTTGCCAGGTCGTTCCGGAGGCGTTCGTGCCGATCTGCACCGCACTGAGGCTTACCACTGACTTTGCGCGCAGATCAAGCGATGCGTTGTCAGCTTTTCTGTACTCTGCGGACCGCAGATCCAGAACGTTACCTTTTTCCTGCGGTTTTATCTTATATTCCTCCGGCACCTTCTCTCCGCGGAGTAAAGCAAGCATCTGTCTGAGCATTTTGATCTGCATATCATACTCATCGGACATTTCCAAATACATGCCGGTTGGCTGATTTCTCATCCGGTCAGCCATCCGCTGCATGGAGCGTGCTTCATTTTCCTTCTTCCTCTGCTTTTCCTTTTGTTCCTCCTGTTTTTGGTACTCTGCCATGGATTCCTTGAGTGTCTTTCCGGTTGCTTCGGCGGACAGAGTCAGGATCGCCCCTGCCGCGTCCTTCGACTTTGCGGCCTCCATCGTGACAGATTCCTTGTGGGTAAAAGAGGATTCCTGATGAGCAGAGGCCATGGCAACAGAACTGTTTGTTATTTTCATATGGGACTCCTTTCCGTGTGGACCGGCAAATCCTTTTGCCGGTGATCGCCTGTAAACG
>JALFTO010000216.1 GCA_022779165.1 Lachnospiraceae bacterium | reverse complement strand
GGACAATCCGCTGGCGGATTCTGCCAACTATGCAATCTATCTGAATGATGTATCGATGCAGAGCGCGCTCGTCACCTATCTGGAATCGATTGACGGTGTGCGTCAGGTAAACAAGTCCGAGATCACGGCCAATATGCTCAGCGGTATGAACGTGCTGATCGGTTACGTTTCCATGGGGATCATAGCGATTCTGCTTGCCGTTTCCGTGTTCTTGATCAGTAATACGGTCATGATCGGTATCTCCGTACGCAAGGAAGAGATTAATATCATGAAATACATCGGCGCGACAGACTTTTTTGTCCGCTCCCCTTTTGTGATCGAAGGCATGCTCATCGGTCTGATGGGAACAGTGATCCCGTTGACGGCGATTTACTATTTGTACACGAATGTCGTGCTCTATATCGGCGAGCGGTTTGCGATCCTGTCAGGTCTTATGAATTTCCTGAGCGTGGAGGATATTTTCTCCACACTGCTGCCGGTATCCTTAGGCATCGGTGTCGGGATCGGATTTTTGGGTAGTTTTGTGACAGTGAGAAAGCATCTGAAGGTATGAGGTACCATGAGAGCTGTTTTGAATAAAGTACAACGGAATATTGCGGCTGTTCTGATCGCACTCATTATAGGGACATTATTGTCTCCGACTGTTGTCAGCTATGCGGATAATGATACCGATAAGATAAAGCAGAGCATCAAGGAAAAGCAGAGTGCGATCGATGAGGCGCAGAAGCAGAAGGCGTCTCTGCAGAGCGGTCTTTCCGATGTCAAGAAGATGGTGGCGGATCTGGAAGCTTCCAAAAAGAATCTGAAAGATTATGTCGTTAAGCTTGATGCGGATCTGAATGCCATAGAGGAGAAGATTGCTGAGTTAAAGGGCATGATCAGCGACAAGGAAGAAGAGATTGAGAAGACGGAGGAGGCGCTGGATGAGGCTGTGGAAACGGCGGACAACCAGTACGCTTCCATGAAAAAGAGGATTCAGTTTATGTATGAGCAGGGACAGACATTCTATCTGGATCTGCTCTTCTCTTCGGGCAGCTTCGGGGAGATGCTCAACAAATCGGATTCCATGGAAAGCGTCATGGCATATGACCGGAAAATGCTGGAGGAATATAAGGCGACCGCGGCGGAGATCAAGGAGCTGAAAGAGGAACTGGAAGCGGAAAAGATCGTTCTGGACGCTGCCGAGGAGGCAGTGGAGCAGGAGCAGGCAGCCGTCAACGAACTGATTGCCACAAAGGAACAGGAGATCAAGGTATGTGAGGCAGATATCAATAATAAATCTGCGGTTGTAAAAGAATATGAAGCCGAGATCGCGGAGCAGAATGCAACGATCGCAGCGCTGGAAAAAGCGGTCGCGGAGGAAAAGAAGCGTCTGGAACAGGCGAACCGCATCACTTACGACGGCGGCAAATTCAAGTGGCCGGCACCCTCCTATACCCGTATTTCCGATGATTATGGGAACAGGATACATCCTATTTTGAAAACCCAGCAGTTCCACAACGGAATCGATATGGCAGCGCCCAGCGGTTCTCCGATCCTTGCGGCGTATGACGGAGAGGTGGTGGCTGCGGATTATAGCAGTAGCATGGGCAATTATATCATGATCGATCATGGAGATGGTCTGTATACGATTTATATGCATGCTTCGGCGCTTTATGTGTCCAAAGGACAGACGGTTGCAAGGGGCGATAAGATCGCGGCGGTCGGATCTACCGGACGATCGACGGGACCGCACCTTCATTTCAGTGTCCGATTGAACGGAAGCTACGTCAGCCCGTGGAATTATCTGTCAAGTTAGTCCGGGAGGAGACATAGAATGTTCCGAGAGGGCAATGCGGGATGCGGACGGACACGCTGCATCTGAATGGAAAAGGAAGCTGATAAGGAATGGAAAACAGAGATAGAAATAGATTTTGGGCAGGGCTGCTTACCGGGCTGTTTATGGCGGTATTGGTGATCGGAGGTATCATTGCCGGACAGAAGGTGATCGGCCTGCTCCGTCTGAAAGGACAGATCACGGAAGGTGCTTCGCCGGATTCGGTGAACAATCCGCGGACGATGAAGAAACTGGAACTGATTGAGAGCATCATAGATGAAAATTATGCACTTGACATGGTGGATGAGCAGAGTCTGGAGGAAGGTGTCTACAAGGGGCTTGTGGATGCACTCGGGGATGACTATTCCATGTATTTTTCCGCGGAAGAAATGCAGCAGCAACAGCTGAAGATGAACGGCACCTATTATGGCATCGGCTGTTATGTGATGTATGATACACAGATGGATTTTGCCAGACTGGGAGAGATTTTCGCGGGGAGTCCCGCGGAAGAATGCGGTCTGCGGGAAGGCGATTATATCATCAAGGTGGATGATACCTACACGAAGGGCATGGAACTTGGAGCGATCGTCGATCTGATCAAAGGTGAGGAGGGCACAAAGGTGCATCTCACGATCATGCGGGAAGG
>JALFTO010000215.1 GCA_022779165.1 Lachnospiraceae bacterium | reverse complement strand
GTCAGGAACCCCATGAACGCTCATCAGGTCAGCAGGATCGATCTGGCTTCGGAGCTGGTGGACTGCATCGTGTTCTGGACCAAGAATCCGCTGCCGATGATGGACAGACTGGGAGAACTGCGGGAATATCCTTATTATTTTCAATTTACACTGACCGGATACGGGAAAGATATTGAGCCGAATCTGCCGGATAAGAGGACAGTGCTTATTGAAGCTTTCCGGGAACTGTCCCGCAGGATCGGAAAGGAAAAAGTCATCTGGC
Organism: Lachnospiraceae bacterium; assembly: GCA_022779165.1. GTDB lineage: Bacteria > Bacillota > Clostridia > Lachnospirales > Lachnospiraceae > VSOB01. The sequence goes on along the minus strand of JALFTO010000215.1, from coordinate 4,279 downwards.
GATATGATCCCATTCTGTTTACGGAGCGCTATACCGAAGCTTATCATGTCAGGGCATTTGGCGAGATCGGGGGAGCGCTGCGCGGCTATACCGACCGGGTGGTGATCAGTTTTGTTGATCTGTATGCCAAGACAAGGAAGAACATGAAGGGGATTGGCATGGTCGATCAGGAGAAAGAGATGCTGGTAAAATTTGCTTCCGAATTGTCACAGATCGCCGGACAAAACGGGATGAAAATTGCTTCCTGCGCGGAATCGATCGACCTGACGTCATGCGGAATCGAGCACAATAGCTGCATTGACAAGCAGTTGGTCGAGCGGATCATCGGCTGTAAAATAAGCGCTTCAAAGGATAAAAACCAGAGGAAGGAATGCGGCTGTGTAGAGAGTGTGGAGGTCGGAACCTATCATACCTGTCAAAACGGCTGTAAGTATTGCTATGCGAATGACTCCGTGGGCAGAGTCAGGGAGAACGGCGCGCTCTATGATTCCGATTCACCGATCCTGTGCAGCAGGATAACGGATCTCGATATCATTACGGAACGCAAGGTGAGATCACTGAAAATTTCTTATTGATAAAAAAATTCAATAAAGTAATTGACAACTAATGGAAGTTAGAGTATTCTAACCTGTGAAAAGAAAAAAATCTCAATTGATATGAGGAAGAAGGGGTGAGATGATGCCGCTGACAATGATGAGTGCCGGAGAAACAAACACGATTAAGAGAGTCGGAGGAAAAGAGGAGACCAGAAGATTTCTGGAGAATCTGGGCTTTGTGGCAGGAGGTGCTGTGACAGTCGTATCAGAGACGGGAGGCAATCTGATCGTAAATGTAAAAGATTCCAGAGTGGCTGTCGGCAAGGACATGGCGAACAAGATTATGGTTTAGGCATCACCAAGACCTGAAAAAGCAGAAAGGAATAGGAAGGATGAAGACATTAAAGGAAATTTCCTGCGGTCAGACTGTTAAGGTTGCAAAGCTTACGGGAGAGGGACCGGTCAAGAGAAGGATCATGGATATGGGCATCACAAAAGGGGTGGATGTCTATGTGAGGAAGGTTGCTCCCCTCGGTGATCCGATAGAAGTTACCGTGCGCGGGTATGAGCTTTCCATCAGAAAAGCAGATGCGGCAATGATCGTTGTGGAGTAAATTATTTATACCGGAAAAGAATTTTTTTTGATCATAGGTTAGCGATAACTAATTAGGGAAAACAATAACTAACCAGAATAAAGGAGAAGAAACAATGTCAGTAAGAATTGCACTTGCAGGGAATCCGAACAGCGGAAAAACAACACTGTTCAATGCACTGACCGGGTCCAATCAGTTTGTGGGTAACTGGCCGGGTGTAACCGTTGAAAAAAAAGAAGGTAAGTTAAAGGGACATAAGGATGTTGTGATCATGGACTTGCCGGGCATATATTCTCTGTCACCATACACATTGGAGGAAGTGGTTGCCAGAAATTATCTGATCACAGAGAGACCGGATGCCATCATCAATATCGTGGATGGCACAAATATTGAGAGAAATCTGTATCTGTCCACACAGATCATGGAGCTTGGCATTCCGGTGGTGATGGCAGTTAATATGGCGGATGTGCTGGCGAAGACAGGCGATGTGATTCATGCGGATAAGCTCAGAAAAAAGCTTGGCTGCGAAGTGATCGAAATCTCGGCGTTAAAGGGAACAGGTATTCAGGAGGCGGCAGAGAAGGCAGTGGCTCTGGCACAGCAGAAGACAGCCGTTACAAGAGTGCATGCCTTTTCACAGAAGGCGGAAGAAGTGATCACGGCAGTTGAGAACAAACTGGGAGATTCTGTGCCGGAAGAGCAGAAACGATTCTTTGCAATTAAGCTGCTTGAGAAGGATGATAAGATCCGGGAGCAGATGAAATCTGTTCCTGATGTGTCAGAGGAAATCAAACAGATGGAAGATCGCTTTGATGATGACACGGAAAGCATTATCACCAATGAGCGGTATGTATATATTTCTTCGATTATCGGCGAGTGCGTCACAAAGGTCCGGAAGGAAAAGCTGACAACCTCCGATAAGATCGACCGGATTGTCACGAACCGGTGGGCGGCGCTTCCGATCTTTGCACTGGTTATGTTTGTTGTTTATTATGTATCTGTCACGACGGTCGGCGACTGGCTTACCGGATGGACCAATGATACGCTGTTCGGAGAGTGGATCGTTCCGGGAGCACAGAGTTTCTTTGAGGGGATCGGCTGTGCAGACTGGTTGACAGGATTGATCGTAGACGGTATCATTTCCGGTGTGGGTGCAGTGCTCGGATTCGTACCTCAGATGCTGGTATTGTTCTTATTTCTGGCATTTTTGGAGAGCTGCGGCTACATGGTGCGTGTGGCGTTCATCATGGATCGTATTTTCCGCAAATTCGGACTTTCCGGAAAATCCTTTATCCCGATGTTGATCGGAAGCGGCTGCGGTGTGCCCGGCATTATGGCATCCCGTACCATTGAGAATGACCGTGACCGCAAGATGACGATCATGACAACGACCTTTGTACCCTGCGGTGCGAAGCTTCCGATTATCGCGCTGATCGCAGGCGCGTTCTTCGGCAATGCGGGATGGGTATCATGGAGCGCTTATTTCGTAGGCGTTGCAGCGATCATCTGCTCCGGTATTATCTTAAAGAAGACGAGAATGTTTTCCGGAGATCCGGCTCCTTTCGTTATGGAGCTTCCGACATATCATTTACCTACCGTGGGCAATGTGCTCAGGAGTATGTGGGAGCGTGGATGGTCCTTTATCAAGAAGGCTGGAACGATCATCCTGTTATCGACGATTGTGCTCTGGTTCTTAATGAGCTTTGGATGGACTGACGGCGGTTTCGGCATGCTGGAAGCGGAACAGTTGAATGAGAGTATCCTGGCAATGATCGGAAGCGCGATCTCCTGGATCTTTGCGCCTCTCGGCTGGACACAGGCAGGAGAAGGCTGGAAGATGGCAGTTGCCGCTGTTACGGGACTCATCGCCAAGGAGAATGTGGTTGCGACCTTCGGACTTCTGTTTGGCTTTGCGGAAGTTGCGGAAGACGGCGCGGAAGTATGGGGAAGCCTTGCGAGCGTTATGACGCCGATCGCAGCTTATGGATTCCTGGTATTTAACCTTCTGTGCGCACCGTGTTTTGCCGCAATGGGCGCGATCAAGAGAGAGATGAATAACGCAAAATGGTTCTGGTTTGCAATCGGATATCAGTGCGTGCTGGCTTATATCGTAGCTATGTGCATTTACCAGATCGGTACGCTGATCACCACGGGCGCATTCGGAATCGGAACGGTTGTGGCGTTCCTGCTGGTGATCGGACTGCTTTACCTGTTATTCAGACCATACAAGGAGAGCAAGACGCTGAAAACGGGTGTAAAAGGAACGGCAAGAGCAATGTAATCATTCGGGAGGAGATAAGATGGCGACATTTATTGTAGGTGCAGCGCTGGTCATCATTGTTGCTTTCATTATCAGACGCATGATCAGAGACAAGAAAAAAGGCAAATCCTTACAGTGCGGCTGTGACTGCAAGCATTGCGGAGGCTGCTGTCATTAACGAAAGCCGTTTTAAATGATGGCACGTAAAGGAGGAATCAAACGGATTCCTCCTTTTTGTGATGGAAAAACAGAAGAAAAGTGTGATAGTATGAGGTGACAGGCAATGCATATCGACACAGAAGAAGGTCGGAGGGACGATATGGCAACGTACCCGCAATGGTGCTGTTCCATGGATGTCACGGACGATATGCGGTATGTCGCCATCAATGACGACGATGAGATCATCAATAAGACGGCCCGGCTGAGCGATGAGGAATATGCGGTGATCAAAAGACATCCGGAGATCGCCAGAATCATTGGTGTGGCGGATGCATATGATGTCATGACCTCCAACAGAAGCTATCGAAATGCGATGTCGCAGGAAAAGGTGCGAAGTGAGATTGAGAAGGGAAAAGGATCGCAGTTTGATCCTGCCTTTGCCGATATTATGTTGGAAGTGGACGAAGACATAAAAACGGAGATTTACGGTTGACAAGATATGGCAAAATTATTTTATTTATATTATAATAATAGAAATCATTCCTGTAATAATGTATATATTATAGCGGATGAATTATGCAAAATGTATTGTTAGGAGGATTTGCTTATGAATCATTTACCGCTTAACGTCCGTGTTCCGATTGAGAAGGACAATCCCAGCATATGTCGTGATGAGGAGAAATGTATTAAGTGCGGCATGTGTAAGGACGTGTGTACGACACAGATCGGAG
>JALFTO010000209.1 GCA_022779165.1 Lachnospiraceae bacterium | reverse complement strand
ACCGGACATTTCCTTGCGGAAAGCACCCTTTCCTCGATTGAACAGAAAGAAGGGCACGCAAACTTTGTCACCGACATGGATGTGAAGGTACAGGAAATGCTGGTGAGCGCGCTGACTCCCCTCGTACCGGATGCAGCCTTTCTGCTGGAGGAAAGCGACATAAAACCGGACATCACAGAATACGCCTGGATCATTGATCCCATCGACGGCACGCAAAATTTCATCAACGGATACCGGTTGTCAGCAATCTCAGTCGGATTCGTACGCGGTCACGAGGGGCTGATCGGCATGGTTTATAATCCCTTTATGGATGAACTTTTTGTCGGGATCAAGGGACAGGGCGCCACATTAAACGGCAGCCCGATCAAGACTTCGGACAAGCCGATGGAAAAAGCGATCATCAGCGTCGGAACTGCTCCCTATTATGAAGAGCTCCACGCAAAAAGTGTAGAAACCGTTGCGACACTCTATCCCCTGTGCGCCGATTTCCGCCGCACCGGATCGGCAGCACTGGATCTGTGTTACGTTGCATGCGCGAGACAGGACGGCTATTTCGAATACCGGCTCTGTCCTTGGGATTACGCGGGTGCTTCCGTCATCTTAACCGAAGCCGGCGGGAAGATATCGCAGATCGGACATACGAACTGGGACTACACCAGAGCCTGCGGCATCGCAGCCGGGAATCCTGTAATCTTTGAGGAACTGCTCGCTATTGTACAAAAATGAGGAAACACAACATCAAATAGATCTGTGCCCCAAGGCACACAAACCACACAAACACAAGTAAAAAGGCTTTTGCATCATTGACGCAAAAGCCTCTTTTCATCCTATGTTAATTCCTATATCCTCCCACAACTCTCCAAATACGCTTCACTACCATCATTCCGTTTGACGGACCGGCTTTCCAGCAATTGTTCGGGAAACCATCAATCACTTTAAATTCTCCGATTTCGATCATATCCCTCTCTATTTGCTGAGTAAAGTAATAAGCTTTATTGGAATCGATACATATGGCTTCCTTCATCCTCTCATCCATAATATCTCCGCACATATCTTCCGCCTGATTATTTGCCCGGGTAGATCCATCCGCCTGACCATTCAAATATACATAAATCGTATTTCCTTCACGGACCGGCTGCCATAAGGTTCCTGCAAAAACCGGCAGTGCGTCATACTCTTTTATTGCACGGCCTCCGGTAAGCTCTCTCGAATCCAGGATAGAGACAGCGAGCGCTGCTGCCTTGGTCGCCTCCACATCGGTTCCGGGCACGTACGGCTGACGCCCCTCCAGGATACCGCTCTGTTGATAATGTGCATACAAGGCATGCATATCAGTTCCAATTGCCGCTACCACATCCGGATTATGCTCCGCGTAATACTCCGCATCAAACAACTCACCGTCCGGCATAATCGCAGGTGCCGCTGATACCGTCATACTCGACTGAGCCACCAGCAACATTCCGATTATGAAACAAATCACCCTTTTTTTCATCTGTTTCCTTTCTACTCTTCCGGCTCGATCAGTCCGTAGGTATTGCCTTTTCTCTTATAAACTACATTGACCTGATCTGTCTCGGCGTTGCAGAATACATAGAAGTTGTGTCCCAGCAATTCCATCTGGATGCAGGCATCCTCAGGGTACATCGGCTTGATGTCAAACTTCTTGGTACGGATGATCTTGACCTCATCATCATCCATATAATCCTTGTCAATGTATTCCTGCTTGAAATAGTTGGAAGCCTGTTTCTGCTCTGTAAGCTTGTTCTTGTATTTCTTTAACTGTCTCTCAATGATCTCTTCCACCAGATCGATCGATACATACATATCGCTGCTGACCTGCTCGGAGCGGATGATATTTCCCTTAACCGGAATCGTCACCTCGATCTTCTGTCTGTCCTTTTCCACACTGAGTGTCACCTGAACCTCGGTGGTTGGAGTAAAGTATTTCTCCAATTTTCCGATTTTATCCTGTACAGCTGTTTTTAACCCTTCCGTCACATCAATATTTTTTCCGCTGATAATAAATTTCATGCTGTCCATCCCTTTCCTTGTTATGACTTAACCGCAGTGTCCTGCTTGTCATTATTATACCAGTTCACAGAGTTTTTTTCAATATATTCGCGAATTATCTGTCTATTTGTTTTATTGTTCCAATTATCCACGTGTTGTAATTTTCTCCGCAAAAGAAAGCTTTTTATCATAACTTCACAAAACATCCGTTCCGAAAATAATGTCGAGCGAATGTGGATAATGTGTATAACTTAGTGTATAAATCCATTTTGCTGACTTTTTCATTTTTTTAATGTGGATAACTCGAATTCAATTCCTTCTCTTGCTCTGCTTCTTTTTTGCAATTTCCATTCTCTTTTTGTGCACGATAGATAAATTCGGTTTTGTCAATAGAGAACTTCCGAAAATATATAGTCAGAAACTTTACTCAAATTTGAAACAAAATTAACATGGCCTGCCAAAACACAAAAGGAAAGCGGAGAAACCGCATCCGCGAGCTTCTCCGCCTGTCTTGTAATATGATTGCTATTGTTCTTCGCCGTTTCCGCTTACACTTAGAAGATTCTCCTTACCGCAAGGACGTTACGGTAGTTTGCATTGGAAACGATGATACCTGTCTTGCTCGTACTTGCGTGAACCAGCTTTCCGTCTCCTGCATAGATACCTACATGACCGGAGTAGCATACGATATCACCCGGCTGTGCATTTTCCAGTCCTCCGACGTCGTAACCCTGACCCCTGTCGGCCGACGAAGAATGAGGGAGGGATACTCCGAAATTCTTATATACGCTCATGACGAAACCGGAGCAGTCTGCACCGTTTGTCAGACTGGTGCCGCCGTATACATACGGATTGCCGACGAACTGCATTGCATAATCCACAACCGCGCGTCCGAGATCACTCTCAGAAGAAACCACAGGAGCGGGTGCCGGTTTGCTCTCCGTCTGTCCGGACTGAGCGGCCTGCTCAGCTTCCTTGGCAGCCTTCTCGGCTCTCTCCTTATTAACCTTTTCCTCAGCCTTCCTCGCTGCTTCCTTCGCCGCTTTCTTAGCGTCCTCTTCTTTCTTAAGTCTTGCAGCTTCCTCTGCCTTGGACTCTGCCTTCACAAAATCTGTTCTCAGCGAAACATAATCAGCGGAAACGTATCCGTAGCCTTCCTCGATATCGACCTTAACCCAACCGTCACTCTCCTCCAGAACGGACAGTTCCTCATCAATGGGAACCAGACCCAGTACCGGTGCGCTTGTGCTTGCGCTCTCACGTACCTTAAGGGTCGTCGTTGTGACAGTTGCCACTCTCGTTCCTACCTTCTTTGCCAGTTCAATCGCATCTTCACCGGTCACGCAGTATTCTGCTTTCACATATCCTGTCACCGTTCCGGATGTGATCCTGTACCAGCCATCCTTTTCACTGATAAAATCACCGACTGACTTGTCATACAACTTTCCGAGGATCTCACCGTCCTCACCGGGAATGCTGCGGATATTCACATAATCATTCACCTTTGCAATGACCAGCTTGGAGAATGCCTTCTCCTCTTTTGTCAGTTCTTCTGTCTCCTCTTCCGTCTCCTCTGTTTCCGACTCGGACTCAGCCTTTGCCTCGCTGTCATCCTCCGTCTTTTCATTCTTAATGCTCTCTATAATAGAAGTTTCCTTCGCCTTTTTAGCCTCTTCCTTCTCTACCTCGGTATTACTCTTGATCTCTGTCTCGATCTCAGTCTCCGTCTCAAGCTTCTTCGTGGCAGAAGATGATCCGTCCTGCAATTCCTTGGCAAAAGAATTCACCAGATTTTCTTTCTTTTCCTGCTCCGCAGAAGCAGCAGCGCTCTTGGTAGATGCCTTCACATCCTTCAGGGAGCTTCCCTCCTCCAGGCTGAGTGCCAGACCGGCCGCCGGAAGCAACGAGGATACGCCGGCAGCATCGGAATGAAGGGAAGTACCGCCCACTGCGATTGCGCCAACCAATATATATGCTACAACTTTTATCCGTTTCTGATTCATGATTCCTCCAACTGATTCATAGCTTTTCGCTATTTCTAAGTTGTTAAAATTATTACGAATTTGTTAACTGTCCCTCATAATATAACACCCTATCATTCATTTGTCAACACGCCATCCGTTTTCCAAATCCTTCCAAGCCTTGATTTTACGGCAAAAAAGGGTATGCCCTTCCATTGGCATACCCTTTCCAAATATTACAATTTGTTACTCATTTATTATTTTAACAGATACTCCTGCACGGCTGCCACCGCGTTTGCCCCGTCTGCCGCTGCCGTAATAATCTGGCGCAGACGCTTGGTGCGCACATCCCCTGCCGCAAAAATTCCACTACAGCTTGTAGCGCAGGATTCGTCCGCCACAAGATACCCGGACGGATCCGTGTCCAGAATGTTTTGAAAAACATTGGATTCCGGGCGGATTCCCACGGCAATAAAGACGCCGTCCACGTAAAGATCCGAGTCCTCACCTGTCTTTTTGTTATGCAGTCTGAGGCTGTCCACCTGATCCTCGCCGGATATTTTTTCCACGACAGTATCCCAGATCACTTCCACATTTTCCAGCGAAAATAATTTTTTTTGCAGCACATCCGCCGCCCTGAGGCTGTTGCGTCTGTGGATCAGATATACCTTCCTGCAGGTCCTCGCCAGGAAGATGGCATCCTCCACCGCAACATCTCCGCCGCCGACCACGGCAGTCACACGATTTCTGAAAAAGGCACCGTCGCAGGTCGCACAGTAGGAAACGCCCATTCCGGCCAGTTCCTCCTCACCCGGCACGCCGAGCTTCGCATGTGCGGCTCCCGATGCGATGATCACCGTCCTCGTCTCATGGCGGTTCTGATCGGTCACAACGATATAGGAGCCATCCGCCTTCTCGATCCCCTGTACTTCCTCGACCGCAAACTGCGCGCCCATGTACTCCGCATGCTCTCTGAATTTCATACCCATATCAAAGCCGTTAATCCCCTGCAGTCCCGGATAGTTGTCCACCTCATACGTATTCAGAACCTGTCCTCCGCTCATCGGCGCCCGCTCGATCACAAGCGTGTCCAGTCCGCCGCGCTGCGCATAGATTGCCGCCGTGAGTCCCGCCGGTCCCGAACCTATAATAATCGTATCATACATAGCATTTCCTCCATATAAAATCAGTATATGAGATTTTCGGAGAAATAGCAATGAGGCAAGTTGTGAAATACAGGAAAAACTGGTAAGATAAACACGGAAACATTTTGGGAAAACAATTTTGATCCCAAGGGATCTGACCATATCGGAGGCAGCATTATGAGAAAAACCGCGCTCATCACAGGCGCATCCAGAGGAATCGGCCGCGCCTGTGCCGTCGCCTTTGCAAACGCAGGCTATGATTTACATTTAAACTGTATCCATTCCGCAGAGAGCCTTACTGCCCTCGCCGGAGAACTCGAAGCATCATACCATATCTCCTGCCGGACACACATCGGTGATATCGGGGATTTTGCTTTTGCGGAAAAAATGTTCGCTCAAATTTCCCATCTGGATGTGCTGATCAACAATGCGGGAATTTCTCATATCGGCCTGCTGCAGGATATGACGCCCGAGGAATGGGGCAGAGTTATGTTAACCAATCTCACTTCCTCTTTCTACACATGTAAATGCGCTATTCCGATCATGCTTGCGCAGGGACACGGGCGGATCCTCAACGTATCTTCCATCTGGGGAAACGCGGGCGGCTCCACCGAAGTCGCTTACTCTGCTGCCAAAGGCGGGCTGAATGCGTTCACAAAGGCGCTCGCCAAGGAACTTGCGCCGAGCAACATCCAGGTCAACGCTGCCGCGTTCGGCGTCATTGACACCGATATGAATAACTGTTTTTCCCCGGAAGAAAAAAAGGCCCTGCAGGAAGAAATCCCCGCAGGACGTATGGGAACACCGGAGGAAGCCGCTGCGCTCTTACTGCAGCTGGCGCAGTCGCCCGACTACCTCACCGGTCAGATCATCACCATGGATGGCGGCTTTTTATAACAGTCTGGTATTGTGAATATTTCCTGTCTCCTGAAAACACTCCCAGTCTGCAATATTCACTGCATGGTCACCGATCTTCTCCAGATATTTTGCGATCATCAACAGATCGATGCACTCATCTGCAGGCCATTTTCCGGTCCGCAAATAATCGATCACATCACTTTTTACTTTATTAAACAGATCGTCGATCACATCATCACCTGCGATCAGCTCTGTCGCAGACTCCATATCACGATTGATAAAAGCTTCCACCGCCTGGTGAAGCTGCTCCTTTGTCGCATCCGCCATGGTTGCCAGATGAACCGAATAGCGGAACACATCGGAATCATCAAAGCGCAGCGTGATCTCAGCGATATCCGTCACCTGATCCCCGACACGCTCCAGATCCGTTACCACCTTCAGCGCTGCCGATACAACCCGGAGATCTCTCGCCACAGGCTGCTGCTTGGTAATCAGCGTCAGGCATCTCGCTTCGATATGTTTCTCCATATCATTGATTACGCGGTCATCCTTCATAATGTTGCGAATGGCATTTTTATCGCCCGCGCCTATCGCAAGGAACAGTCTGTCATAAATACTCTCCACATGCTGTCCCATTTCCTCCAGATTAATCTTCAATTCTTCCAGTTCATGCTCAAATGTAATTCTCGGTGTCATTGATATCCCCTCCTTAGCCGAATCGGCCGGTAATATAATCCTCTGTCCGTTTATCTCTTGGTCTTGTGAAAATATTGGATGTCTCATCGAACTCAACTACTTCACCCACGAGAAAGAATGCCGTGTCATCGGATACCCTGGCCGCCTGCTGCATATTGTGCGTAACAACTACGACGGTATATTTTTTCTTCAGTTCCTCCATCAGTTCCTCGATCTTCAGCGTGGAGATCGGATCCAGAGCGGAGGTCGGCTCATCCATCAGGAGTACCTCCGGCTCCACTGCCAGCGCACGCGCAATACACAGCCTCTGCTGCTGTCCGCCGGATAATCCCAGCGCCGGTTTTTTCAGGCGGTCTTTCACCTCATCAAAGATGGCTGCGCCCTTCAGGGAACGCTCCACGATCTCGTCGAGCTGCTGTCTGTTCTTGATGCCATGGATTCTCGGACCATAGGCAATATTATCGTAAATGCTCATCGGAAAAGGATTGGGCTGCTGGAACACCATGCCGACCTTTTTTCGAAGCAGCGTCGTATCCACATTGGGATCATAGATCTGCTCTCCGTCCAGTTCGATGCTTCCTGTGATCTTCACATTATCGATCAGATCATTCATCCGGTTAAGGCATCTTAAAAAAGTAGATTTTCCACAGCCGGAGGGGCCGATAAATGCTGTCACCGCATTGGCCCTTATGTCCATGCAGATATCTTTGAGCGCATGATTTTCCCCATAAAACAAATCCAGATGTGTGGTTTTGATCTTGGGATCTGTATTTTTTTCGTTTTTCATCATATTATTCTCCATCTACTGCTATCATTTATGATTCACATCCAGCCTGCTCGCCAGATACTTGGTCAACAGATTGATTACCAATACAACCGCCAGAAGAACCACGGCAATCCCGAATGCCGTATCGTATTCTGCCTTGGACATGCTCAGGTAAAGCTGGATCGTCAGCGTTCCGCCGGACTCCATGATCTTTTTGATCAGGCCAATACCTGCCTTGGGAAGAAGATAACCGCTTCCTGCCGTAAAGAGCAGTGCTGCGGACTCTCCGACGATCCTGCCGACTGCCAGGATCACACCCGTGACGATTCCCGGCATGGCGGAAGGCAATAGGATTGTACGAATCATATGCCATTTGGTCGCGCCCATCCCGAGTGCCCCGCTCCTGTAGGACTCCGGCACTGTCTTCAATGCCTCCTGTGTGTTTCGCGTGATCAGAGGAAGCGTCATGATCGCCAACGTGAGCGATCCTGTCAGAAGGGAGTAACCCATATGGAGCGTCACACCAAAAAATACCATTCCGAACAATCCGAAGATGATGGACGGAATTCCGGAAAGCGTCTCTGTCGTAAACTCAATCAGCCTCACCAGCCTGCCCGGTTTGGCATATTCATTCAGATAGATTGCGGCGCACACGCCGATCGGGGTGACGATCACAAGCGTCAGGCATACAATATACAAGGTATTTACGATGTTTCCCGCAATTCCCACCGTTCCCTTCAGAGCGCTAGGAACGGTTGTCAGGAAGGTCCAATTTACGGTTCCGACTCCCTTGGCGAAAACATAGAGAATGATTCCCAATAGAAGCAGTACCGAAAAGAAAGCGGAAAGATAAATCACGCCAAGCAGGAATTTTTCCATGGGACGCACTTTTTTGTGTGAGAGTGTCTGCATGTTATTCCTCCTCTCTCTTGAGCACACTGTTCAATGTAAAATTGATCAGCATGATAAATACAAACAATACAAGGCCGATTGTAAAGAGCACCTGTCTGTGAAGTCCCGACGCATATCCCATCTCGCTGACGATTGCCGTCGTCAGGAAACGCACCGAGTTGAACGGAAGCGGGATATTGACCGAACTGCCGGATACCAGACTGATCGCCATTGCCTCACCGATCGCTCTTCCGACGCCGAGGATAACTGCCGTGATAATTCCTGATTTTGCCGCAGGCAGGATCACCCGGAATATCGTCTGTATATGGGAAGCGCCCAATGCCAGTGACGCCGATTTCAGATCCTTCGGTACCGCCTGAATGGAAGACTCACTGATATTGATCACTGTTGGGAGGATCATAACCGCCAGTACAAGCACCGCAGAGATCAGGTTGGCGCCTCCGGTAAACTGATGTGTCTCGGATCCCTTAAATATCATCAGTTCCAGTTTGTACATAATGGGATTCAAAACCAGCAGCCCCAAAAGTCCATAGATGACAGAAGGAATTCCCGCCAGAAGCTCCACCGCCGGCTTGATGATTGCCGCCAGTTTCTTCGGAGCCACCTCCGCAAGGAATACCGCCGTCAGCACACCGACCGGAACACCGAGAAGGATTGCAAGGAAGGTGCCGATGATAGACGTCAGGATGACATAGAGAATACCATAGGACGCCGGATCAGCTGTGGGCTTCCATACCGTACCGAACAAAAGCTCTGTCAGACCCACCTGTGTCAGTGCCGGAAGTCCGTTTGCAAACATATAGATTGTGATGGATGCCACAGCCAATACTGCAAAGAATGCGCAGACTGTAAAGATAATCTGCGCAATCTTCTCCACCGTGGACTTATGATGTCTGTCCGTCATATCAGTCAACTGTGATGAGTCCTACGGAAGCGATCAGCTCTTTGCCTTCATCGGAAGCAAGGTAATCAAACAGTGCCTGTACTGCCTCGCTCTGCTCTGAAATCTCACCCTTTGTAGCCATTACGAACGGTCTGCTGAGGAAATAATTGCCTGCCTTAATATTCTCTGCCGTTGCCTCAACACCATCAAGAGCCAGTGCGATGACCGTATCGTCTACCACATCAAGGGAAACATATCCGATTGCTCCGGGTGTGGAAGCTACCTTTGCCATCACTGCACCTGTGCTGTCTAACTCACTGGCATATGCACATCCATCAACAACCTCAAGAATCTCCTCAAAAGCGCCTCTGGTACCGGAACCTGCTTCTCTGCCGATCACAACGATTGCCTGATCTGCTCCGCCTACCTCACTCCAGTTCTTGATCTTGCCTGTGTAGATGTCAATTAACTGCTGCTTCTCAAGGCCTGTCACGGTATTGCCTTTGTCTGTTACTACTGCGATACCGTCGATTGCGACGATATTCTCTACAGCGCCTGCTGCCTTTTCCTCATCCTTCAGATTTCTGGAAGAATTGCCGATGTCTACGCTGCCTGCCAGAACGGACTCAACGCCTGCGGAAGATCCTGTAAACTCTGCTGTCACTGTCACATCAGGATATTTTGCCATAAAGCTCTCTGCTGTCGCATTTGCAAGTTTCTCCATGGAAGTGCTTCCTGCCATTGTGATCGTGCCGCTGATCGCTGCCTCTGTAGGTGCTGCTTCCTCCTCTGCCGGTGCTGCTTCCTCAGCTGCAGGCTGTGCTTCCTCAGTTGCTGCAGGCTGTGCTGCTTCCTGTGTGGAAGCTGTCTCTGTCGAACCGCATCCTGTCATCATCACAGCTGCTACTGTCACTGCAGCTACCGTTGCCATAAATTTTTTCATAACCATATTCTTCATGTCTTCTCCTCCCACCGGGTCGTTCTTATTACGATTTGTTATCGTCCGGCTCCGGTTGATTCTTTTTTGTTTTCTGATTACTCCTATATTTTATGTTCGCGGGATTTGTCCAACTACCAGGATTCGGTAAAAGGAATGTAAGGGATTTGAAAAGAATGTAAAGGGAAAGTAAAGTGGCGGAATGCATGTGAAGTTGAATGAAATTGGGATTTAGCTTGTCTTAATTGGTGATTTGCTTCATCTTTAATTGCAATCCGGCAGGGGCAACCTATACGGTTATTCTGCCGCTTTTGGGGATTCCAACCGTAGTGGTGCTGACTGCTCTACGGTTACTCTGTCGGTTTTA
>JALFTO010000195.1 GCA_022779165.1 Lachnospiraceae bacterium | reverse complement strand
GATAGTTTTGTATGAAAACTACTTACATTTGGGAAAAATAATTGGTAAAATAAAAATGATAGTGGCAAAATGGCAGATGATATCTGCCGCATGGCGTTACCGGTAGTGCTGCACGTCTGCAAGATGAAAGGTGAAAGAATGTTTGAGATTGGCGAATTGATTATTTACGGCGGCAATGGTGTGTGCAGAGTGGAAAAGATCGGGCCCATCGATACGGGAATGGGTACGAAGGGCAGGATGTATTACACACTGAATCCATTGAAAAACAAGGACAGCAGGATCTTCACACCCGTGGATAATGAGAAGGTGATCATGCGCCCGACAATGACAAAAGAGGACGCCTTAGCGCTGATCGACCAGATACAGAACGTGGAAACCTTGTGGATCGGAGACGAGAGAAGGAGAGAGACGGAATACAAGGAAGCGGTCAGGAAATGTGACTGCAGGGAATATGTGAAGATCATCAAGACGATCTATCTGAGGAAGGAAGCGCGTCTGGCAGACGGAAAGAAAGTGACGGCGGTGGATGAACGGTATTATGCGATCGCCGAGGAAAATCTGTACGGCGAACTTGCAGTGGCGCTGGGGATGGACAGGGATCAGACCAAGACATTTGTGGAGCAGCGCGTGAAGGAATTGGCGGGGAAATAGTGCGCAGGAGGGCAGCAGGTATAAAATCATATACAATCGGTCGTGTTTCATAATTTTACTGGAAGTTATCCGACAAGTATGATACAATAGTTTAGACTATTGATAATTGTTCGCCGGAGGCCGACGATGGAGCGTTTTACAGAACAGGATAAAAGCACAATAGCGCGACTTTCCTATAAACCGATGTTTTTATTCAATACAGAAGATGTGATTCCTCTTTGTCCCAGTGCACAGCAGATGGATCTGCTACCGGAGGATCTTGGGAAGATCTACCGGGATTATGCTGAGCGAAAAGAAATCGATATTTCCACAGTGCTTCACGACCAAAAGGACAGGACGCTGAATGTGAAGATCACGGCGCGCACTGTCCTGTATGAGGGCAGGAGTTATTTTCTGGGAGAACTGCTCGATATCACGGGAGATCAGACGAAGTTGTTTAAGATGCAGCGGATCAGTTACATCTATCAGCTGATGCTGGAGATGACACAGAAATCCGCGATGCTGGAGTCGCTCGAACAGGTTTATGAGTTTATTCTGGAATACGCGCAGAGGATGGTAAGGAATTTTGAATTCTGTTCAGTGATGGAGATCCGGGGCGGTATTGCCAAGGTGGTTGCGCTGCGCGGATATGATGAATGCGACTGTATTACGGATATTCCGTTAAAGGACACGTTCCTCTACAGGGAGACGCACGGTAAGTGTGACCGCATTGCCAATATATCGGACTTGAATCCTTATCTGGACAATTATTATCCCATCAGAGTCGGGGAAGAGAATGAAAAGGTCATGCTGCAGTCAACGATCAGCGTGCCGCTTCGTGTCCATGGCAAGCTTGCGGCGGTTTTGAACTTTGACAGTCTGTATAAAGGGAATTTTAACGAGGACGACATTGAGATCCTGACTTTGGTACAGGCCAATATTGAGATGGCACTTGTCAACTGTAAGTTGTACATACAACTCAGGGAGAGCGTCAGCCACGATTGCCTTACGGGCATTCATAACAGGCTTTATTTTGAGGCATATTACAAGACGGCAGATAAGGAGCATATGTGGCTTGCAGTTTTTGATATCAATGATCTGAAGCCCGTGAACGACAGTTTCGGTCATGAATGGGGGGATCGTGTCATCCGGGATTTTGCAGGTCGCCTCAGCGGGATCTGCCGGGAGAATGAACTTGTTGCGCGCACCGGCGGAGATGAGTTCTGCGGTGTGTTCTATGGCGACAGCAGGCAGGAGGTGTGCCGGAGGATCGAAGCGATTCAGCAGGAGATCACACAGAAGCCGCCGAGATCCGGTGATATGGAGGTGCGCTATTCCTTCAGCTACGGGCTGGAGGGATGTGATGAGTGCGAGGACAATTCCCTGCGCAGGATGCTCAAGACAACGGACGACAGAATGTACGAGTACAAAATGGATTATAAGAGAAAAAACTGTCATGGGATATGACAGATAATGGGAGGGTAAAGGTATGGCAACACCACATAACAGTGCAAAGGAAGGCGATATCGCCAAGACAGTATTGATGCCGGGAGATCCGCTGCGTGCCAAGTATATTGCAGACACTTATCTGGAGGATGCAGTCTGCTTTAACACGGT
>JALFTO010000183.1 GCA_022779165.1 Lachnospiraceae bacterium | reverse complement strand
AGTCCTTTCACAAGAGCCTCCTTGGTAAACTCACTGACAAGACCGCTCAGAGTGATCACACCATCCCTCATGATCGCCACGCTGGTCGAGATCTCAAACACCTCTGCCAGACGGTGTGTGATATAAATGATTCCGATTCCTTTGGCGCGCAGATCCGCCACACATTTAAAAAGACTCTCCGCTTCATCAAAGGTAAGTGCACTCGTCGGCTCATCCAGAATCAGGATCTTCGCCTGCCTGAGCAATCCTCTCAGGATCTCAACGAGCTGCTGCTCCGCAATGGAAAGACTGCTCGCCTTTCTGTTCAGATCCATCTCCCACCCTACTTCTTTCATCTGCTCTACCAGACGTTTATGAAGCTCGGCAGGTTTTTCCTCAAATCCGATCACGATATTCTCTTCCACTGTCATATTGGGAAAGAGCATCGGCTCCTGCGGAACCATATAGATACCACGTGCCAGTGCAACAGACGGTTTCGTCAGATGCACTTCCTCGCCTTTCATATAAATAGCGCCGTCATCCGGCTGGTAAATACCCATGATAATCTTCATCAACGTACTCTTACCAGCACCGTTACCGCCAATCAGAGAAAGCACTTCGCCTTCCTTCAGCTCCAGATTGATTCCCTTCAGAACCTGATTGAGACCGAATGCTTTGCGGATGCCCCGGATAGACAGCAATAAGTTTTCCGAATTTGACGCTCCAGTCTTCTGCATTTTCCTTCCTCCATTCTAAAACACAACATTTGTGTGCATGGAAATATTTTGTTTATGTTTCAATGATACGTGTATTCCTATCATTTGTCAATACCAAAAACATCTTTTCCCCAAAAAACTTACCCCTTTTTCTATAAAAATTGCTCACTTTTCTTTTTTACCTTACACATTTTTTGTTCGTTTTTCCTTAATACATGCCTTTTTTCTTTGATTTGTCTATTTTTTTCGAGGAATACATTGACTTTTTAATTCTGCATTGCTATACTGTTTCTATGATACATTTGATTCGCATCAAAACATTTGTATCGCACATAACAATGCCAACACAGCATTCGGATATAAGAAATATTTTCACACAGAGGAGTCCGGCAAAAATGTATGATGCTGCTACAGATTTTGAAGAAAATCTAATGATAAAGATCGCTTGGTATTATTATATGGAAGATTTAACACAGCAGGCGATCGCCAATCAGCTCGGTATCTCGCGTATGCGCGTGATCAAGCTGCTTGACAAGGCAAGGCAGACCGGTATTATCCAGTTTAAGATTTCCTCATCTTTCGACAAGCGTCATGAACTGGAAAAGGCATTGATGGAAAAATACCGTCTGAAGGACTGTTATATTGTTCCGACCAATCCGGATCCGACCAAAATCAATGACACGATCGCTAAGGCTGCTTCCATTTATATATCCAACCATGTCACCGATAACTGTTATATCAATTTCGGTTATGGTGATACCTCTTCCAAAACGATCGAGTATCTGGCCAAGAATCTGGAAACATCGGTTTCCTTTGTTTCATTGACCGGCGGAGTCGGCTACTATCTGCCGAATTCCGAATCAAATATCTTCAATGCGAAGCTCTATCTGATTCCTTCTCCGCTCATCATGTCCTCCAAGGAGATGGCTGATGCGATCAAGCAGGAAAGCTCTATTGTAGAAGTGACCAGCATGATCAAGCTCGCGAGTATGACTATCGTGGGAATCGGTGCGATGGATGACGGTGCAACGATCGTAAAATCTTCCATATTAAGCCACAACGATTTCCTCCTGCTCGGCATGAAAGGCGCTGTTGGCGATGTCATATGCCACTTCATCGATAAGGACGGCAATCTGGTCGATACCGATATTGATTCGCGTCTTGTCAGCGTAAAACTGGATGCTCTGAATCAACTTGAGAATGTAATCGGCGTAGCTGCCGGAAAACATAAAGTTTCTGCCATAACCGCTACTCTGCGGGGTGGTTATCTGGATATTCTGATCACGGATGAAAGTACCGCCGAGATGTTATGTCAGGAATGATCCACAACAGAAAGCATATCCGCTAAGCTTCTGTTATCACAAAACAATTTACAGGAGGGATTACTATGGGAAAGTATTTAATGGCATTGGATGCCGGAACAGGCAGTGTCCGGGCAGTATTATTTGACCTCGACGGGAACCAGCTGGGCGTGTCCCAGCAGGAATGGGAGCACAAGGAAGATCCCCGTTTCCCGGGTTCCATGGATTTTGACTGGGTACATAACTGGGATCTTGCAAGCGGGTGTATCCGTGACGTGATCAAAGAAACCGGTATTGATCCGGCTGAGATCGCAGCCGTTTCCACGACCTGCATGCGTGAGGGCATCCTGCTTTACGATAAGGATTACAATGAGATCTGGGCGTGCGCCAATGTGGATGCCCGTTCCGATGATGAAGTTGTCGAGCTCATCAAGAAATCACCCGATCTCGAGAAAGAGATCTACAAAGTTTCCGGTCAGACTTATGCGCTCGG
>JALFTO010000170.1 GCA_022779165.1 Lachnospiraceae bacterium | reverse complement strand
ACCACTCTGTGCGTCACATAGGTGTCCGTGGAATATTTGCTCCTGCTGTCCGATACCTGAAAGTTGCGGATGCAGAAATACGCAATATTGGTAAACACATTGGTGAGGGAAAGCCCCAGAGACAGATAGCCTGCTTCCGTAGAGCCCGCCAGATGGACGATCAGGATCGTCATCACCCACTGTGCTCCGATAAAGCCAACCGATCCGATCACATTCCAAAGCATATTCCTCCGGATCGCATCGGGAGTTGGCGTATTCTGTTGTGTTGTGTTCTGTTCTGCTGTCATTTCCATGTCCCGTTTCCAGATCCAATGTCCTGTTTTCAGTCTGAATGTCCTGTTTCCGGATCCAATGTCCTGTTTCATTCCTTCTCCACATATACCGCCTTCAGTGTAAAGGGTTCGCCGTCATAAACCTCGTCAAAATCATAGACTTCTCCCGTATCCTCCCGGACCCAATGATCAAAGTGATAGCCTTCCAGCTTCGGCTCCCTTGGCGGAACGAGCGCCCTTCCCTCGACAGCCTCAATATACGGCACAGGCATATCGCCGTCACCGGGATCACACAGCACGCGGTTGTAAGTGCGTCCCTCCACCCACACGTCATGGAGGAAATCCCGCCTCAGCCGCAAAAACTCTTTCACATCATCAATCTCAGACCGAAATTCGTCCTCAAATGCAAGTTCCTCGCCGTATTTAAAATCCTCAAAGGTATCCCACCGGTAATAATCCATCCGCGCGGACTCCCAGACCTGATCCCGATAGCTGTCGATGCCCGTATCCAGCATCCGCTGCACCTGTGGTTCCACCTGTTTCTCATATACCCTGACCGCCTCCGCATAAAAGACAGGCTTTGTATACATCCGATACCACCATTCGCCTCCCGGCTGCGCCGATCCTGCGTAAATTCCCAAAGGATCCTGGAAATTCACCGGTCTGGTCCGCTCGATCAGCGGATTGCCCAGCGTCTTGTCCATATCCCAAAGCGGTCCCGCGTAGAGCACGTCACTGACACTACTGTCGTATTTGTAAAAAAACAGACTGCTGTACATCGCATCCAGATTTTTTCCGAGCTCTTCGATCACATATTTGCGCGCAAAGCCCTCCAGATCCATTACCGACGTGTCAAACTCACCGGAATCGATCGTTTTCTCCACTTTGTCAAAGCAGTCTGCCATATAATCAACCTGACCATCACTCGGATTCTTCGGATTCTTTAATACCACAAGCTGGTTATTTTTCGATATAAAATATTTCTCCGTCACCACGCCGTAGTCCTCGGGATCAAGCCGCTGCATATATTCGAGTTCCACCATATAACCGGTATCCACCACATCATCCTCAGATATGATATCGATCCGGTTTTTGGCCACTTCCAGCTTATCCGCCAGCTGATAGGAGCCGCGGTATTCTCCGTTCACATACAGATCCACATACTCAAGCGCCGACACATGCTCCATACCGCTGTCAGCTGCCAGGCCGTACATGACCGCATTGCGCACAAGCGACTGATCCTGCCTGTTCGCAAGCAGGATATATTTCTCGGCACTGCCGCTCCCCAGCAGGTCGATCGGCTCCTCCAGATTGATCTGGTACGGCTTCTTATCCTCCATAAAAGAAGCATTCCCTCTGGATCTCATCTTGGACAGGCCGCACTCTTCCCTGACACTGCCGTTCTCTTCCACGAGTTTCAATGTCCCCGGCTCCCCGTTTCCCTTCTCCGCCTCAATATATGCAAGGCTTCCGGACTCTGTCGTCAGGAAAAGGGACGGAACATTCTTAGAATACATGATCTCGACCGCAAACTGCTGATCCCCTGTCCTGAGACTGTGCGTCCCCTCGTCCACCTCATCAATCCGGCTCCACTGACCGTGACGTGTGTCATCCCAGTAGGAAAAAAGACGATGCTTCTGCTCAATCCGAAATGTTGTATTTTCATCACAGAAGGATGGAAGGAAGAGATACTCTTTTCCGTCATAATAATTGTGCCACAGCTTGAGGGACACTGTCTGATCCTGCGCTGTCACCTTCACGGTGATATCCTGCAGCGTGACAGGCTCCCGCACCGCAAGGTACACGCCTGCTGCCATAAACAGCACGAGGAGCAGGATCGAGCCCGCCGCCAGTCCCCACTGCATTTTCTTTCTATCATTTATCATGCCTTGTCTCC
>JALFTO010000163.1 GCA_022779165.1 Lachnospiraceae bacterium | reverse complement strand
TCTTTGCCATATCTACTCCTTACCAACCGTGATCTGATCTTTGATTTTTGCGTAGCTGCTCTCCTTGATCCCGGTCACTTTCATGATATCTTCCTTTTTTGTAAAATTACCGTGTGCTTCGCGATATGCGATAATGGTTTTCGCCCGGCTCTCGCCGATCCCGTTAAGCGTACAGAGCTGCTCCACTGTCGCCGTGTTGATGTTGACAAGACCACTGCCTGCCGCTCCCACGCCGGAATTTTCGCCCGCTCCCGCACCGCCTGAATTCACTGTTTGGGTGCCCACAGTTTCGACTCCAGCGTTATCACCATAAGGACCGCTCACATTCACGGTGCCGGCACTGCTTCCACCCAAACCGTCCGTGCCGCCTTTTCCGTCTCCCGACGATGTCAAAAGTTTTGCTGCCTCTTTCTCCGTCGGAATCCAGATCTTCATGCCGTCGGACACCTGTCGCGCCTGGTTGACATAATCTCGGCATGCTTCCTCCGCAAATCCGTCCGCCGCACTGACTGCCTGATAGATTCTGCTGCCTTCCTGCAGCTCATACACGCCCGGATTGACGACCGCACCGTAAATATGTACAAAGCAGGTTGCCGACTGTTGTGCATTTCCACCGGTCGAATCCTGCCTCGCGCCGTCATCAGCCACTTCTCCGGCACGATCGCCGTCCAAAGTCATCCCGCCTGACAATACACCCGTGACATTCCCGGCTGTACCTTCCGAAGTCCGGTTTCCTCCGTCCTCTGCGGTGCTTTCGGCTGCCGGATTCCCACTGTCCTCTGCTGCACCGGATGCGATCAGCCCGTCCGTCTCGAGTAGTGTAAGCCCGCTCCCGTCTTCCTGCCGTCTCTCACATCCGCACACAAAAATACAGAGAAAAAAAAGCAGCCCGGACATAAGGCTCTGCGCGATCTTTGTGCATCTATGCTTTCTATCCTTCAGCTTATCCGTTATTTTGTTTTTCATACAGACTCCTTCCCGACAGGCGCCTCATGCCTGCCCTGTGCGGAGCCTCACGCTGACTGATTTTATTTTATATAATTCCCTCAGGAGTTGCAAGAGCAAACTTAGCTTAATTCCTTATACCTTCCTGTTTATAAGTTGATATATTGCCTCTGCATCATGGGTTCCTACCTGCTCTATTGCGGCACAGATTTTATTGATTGTATCCACATTTTCTACAAGATCATCTGCGATCCGGTCTACGGATTGCCCTTTCTTAAGTTTCATGCAAATCTGTTTAATCAATCGTATTATTTCTCCTTTTGCCTGCGATTCCCTTCTGACCGCTGGCACATCGTAGCCCCTGAAATTTTCAAACAATTCGCCCATCTTTCTTTCCCTCACTTGATCTGTGAAATTCAGAATCTCACCTTCTTCCAAGTTCAGTTTCCGCAGCATCACCGTGATAACCCTGGAAATGATCTCCAATGAATGAACGGTTCAAAGGTATCATTCAGCATGATCCGCTCCGCGAAATCCATGTCGGCCGTCCACCTGCCGGAATCCTCATAGTACACGATAGGCAGAATAGTTGGATATTTGAAGCCTTTCGTTCGGGTGATATCTTTATTTCCTGTCTCCTTCTTCATATCGCGCTCTTAATCGATCCAGACGAAGACCATATAACGCAGTAGCTGCATGATTACATTATAATCCACCCTCGACTTATGTTCAATAAGTGAAATAAGAAAAAACGGTTTTTCATTCCCTTTAGGCAAATAAATCTGGAAACTTTGGCGATTCGCCGGAAACTGTCGGAATGACAATCATAGAAACTTTGATAAACCTGATTGTAACAAAAAAGGAAAGGAATGGCAAGCGCTGCCGCAGCATCACCACTTAAATATCACGACACCCACAATGGCGATCACCATGCCGATCACCTTGCGCAGTTCCAGAGGCTGCTTCTCCACGCCGAACATACCGAAGAGTTCAATCACGTATGCTACGATCAGCTGTGAGATCACGATAAACATGGCGGCCCTTGCCGGTCCCAGCGATGCCATGCTGCGGATCACCGTGTAGGTGATGAGCGCACCGATGGCGCCGCCGAGAAGCATATACTTCGGCTCAACGCGAAACACATTCAGAAGCGGGCTTCTCTCCACGCACGCCCAGACACCGAGACACACGATCAGCGCCAGAAACTGTACAAACGCGCTGGCACTCCACACACCGGACGCCTTGGTGACCTGTGTGTTGAAGACTCCCTGTATACTCATAAGCGCTCCCGAGATCAGCGCGATCAATAATCCCATCATAAAAGACACACTCCCGTTTCGATTCTAAACAGTAGTGTGCCCTTTTATCTGAATATCATTCACCGCCCAGCTGATCATGGATCTGTGTGTCAAGCTGTTTCATGTGCACATCAATATCCTCGCCCTGCCAGATCTTTGCATAGCAGATCTCAAGCTGCACCCAGAAATTGCTGGTGCCGAGCATCTTGGGCATGGGAATGGACTGTGCATATTCCTCTTCAAATGCGCGGATGCCTTCCAGTTCATGATCCACACCGCTTCTGGAAGGGATCTTACCTGCTCCTTCGTAGAGGGAATCCGCATGGTCATAGACGAGATATTTTGCAAAATCATTGGCGATCTCACTCTTCTCCGAATAGCCGTTGATCACAACGCCATTCGTCACCGACAGGCTGCGTCCCTTTAACGACTCGCTCAGATCCGGCATCTTGGTAAGTCCGTATTCATAATCGAATTCCCCTGCCGCCTTTGCCGCTTCCAGTCTGGCAAGCACGTCAGAGGTGGCTACCGTCATCACAATCTTGCCGTCCAGGAAATCCTGAATGACGGAATCATACGTCACTTCTTTGGTATCAATGGAAAAGAACTGGTTCAGATCCTGATAGACCTTCAGGCAACGCCTCGTATTGTCATTGTCGATGTCCACCTGTGCCGGATCATCCCCTGCGGGCCCGCCCACGATCATATAGTTGCCCGTAAAATAGTAATTATAAAAAATATCGGACACGTCCCATTTGAAGACCGCCTCAACCTGCTCCGGCGCGTCATATTCATCCGCAAACGTCAGGATATCGTCGATGGAATTCGGTATCGTAAGCTCCGTTTCATCCATGTAGGTCTTATTGTACAGAAAAGCGCTCGTCTCAAAATAAAAGGGATACGCCACGCATTTTCCGTTGTAGCTCACCGCATCCAACGCTGTCTGGGGATAGTTCTGCGTCGTGCAAAAGCCGTTCTTGTCCTTTACCTCTGCTGCCAGTCCGGCAAGATACGCCTTCTCCAGGCTGTCATTGTTGATGATATACAGATCCGGCATCGGCTGACCATCCTCTTCCTGTCGGACAGAGGCATCGTTGATCTCCTCCAGATACTCAAGGCCGGTCTGCAGGACGGGAACGATATGATATCCCGTTTCCTCATAATATGATGCTGACACGTTTGTCAGATAATCTGTCAGCGCCTCATCCGTATACCAGAAATACAAGGTATCCTTTGCGGCAAAGAGTCCCTCCGGCGTTCCTTCCTCCGTGACCGGAGACTTTCTGAGCGCTGCAATCGCCACGCAGACTACCAGAACCGCCAATATGGCTACTGACAGCCATCTTCTCTTTTTTTTCATAGACTACTCCTGTTGATTGCCGTTCTATAAAACACTCTGCCGACAGCCACACCCGCAATAACGCTTCCGACCGCCGGACAGACACGCAATCCCTCTATTAATCCTCAATACATTCTGCCAGAATGGAGATCATCCTGTCAATATCATCCTCCGTGATCACGAGAGGGGGAACAAAACGAAGGATGTCCGCTCCCGCATTGATCAGGATCAGTCCTTTTTTCAGTGCCTTCTGAATTATGTCACCGACAGGCTTGTCAAACACAAGTCCCTGCATCAGTCCCACACCGCGACGTGCCTTGATGCAGTCAAACCGTGCTGC
>JALFTO010000137.1 GCA_022779165.1 Lachnospiraceae bacterium | reverse complement strand
CCTTGCCGGAATCATTGCGGGACGGATCCGCGAGAAGTACGGCAGGCCGGTCTTTGTACTGACAGACAGCGAGGACGGGATCAAAGGCTCCGGCAGATCGATCGAAGCTTACTCCATGTATGAGGAACTGAGTAAGTGTAGGGATCTGTTCACCCGCTACGGCGGCCATAAAATGGCGGCGGGTGTGTCTCTGCCTGCGGAAAATCTGGAAGAATTTGAAGATCGTATGGAAGAGGAATGTTGCCTTACACCGGAGGATTATGTGGAGAAGGTGCGTATTGATGCGCTGATGCCCTTTTCTTATGTGAATGAAGAACTTGTGAAACAGCTGTCCCTGCTGGAACCGTTCGGAAACGGGAACCGCAAGCCTCTGTTTGCCCAGAAAGATTTGAAGCTTGACAGCGTGAGAGTCATGGGGAAAGATCACAATGTCGGGAAATACAGGGTGGCAGACGAATATGGCGGGCACTATGAACTGACATTTTTCGGAGAGCAGGGGGAGTTGCAGCAGGCCTGGGAACAGAAGGAAACTTTGAGTGTGACATATTATCCGCAGATCAATGTGTATCGCGGGAGATCGGAAATACAGTTTGTCATACAAAATTTTCAGTAATTTTATGGGAGAGAAGATATGTCTGAAAAGCGATTGGATTATCTGGATATGGTGAAGGGGATCGGTATCATCCTTGTGGTGGTTGGGCACTCCACCTATGTGTCAGACGGGACACTGACCTGGCTTGCTTCTTTTCATATGCCGCTGTTTTTTATCCTGTCAGGAATTCTGTTTGCATATAAGGGATCTGACGGGGAACCTTTTGCACAGTATGCAAAGAAAAGGTTTGCCGGTATGATGATCCCCTATTTCTGGTTCAGTCTCATCTATATCGGAGTTGATTTCTATTACCTGTATGCACACCCGGAGATCATGAATCTGACTTTTATCTGGAATGCGGCGCTGCAGGCGCTTTCGCTGTTCGGCATCTCCGTGCTGTGGTTCCTTCCGACGATCTTTCTGGGAGAACTTGGTTTTTACGGTCTGGTGAAGCGGTGCAAATGGTGGATGCTAGGGGTTATTGCCTGTGCGTTTGCCTTTGTGCCGGATCTGGGGATGAAAGCGCTCAGCGCAACGCTCAAGATGGAGGAGAACTGGTTCAATGTCTGGCTCGGCGATCTGATCATGGCGCTGCTCCGTGTATTTCCGGCCATCACATTTCTGATCATCGGGTATGGGCTTTACTGTGTGCTGATGGGCCGGTCATTAAAGCCTGTGTACGAGATCCTGCTCGGGATCGGCTGTATGGTGCTGAATGCGGCTGTGGCGTTCGCAAACGGCAGGGTGGACATGCATTTCCTCGTATTTAACAATGTGGGATTGTATTATCTGGGCGCATGCAGCGCTGCGGTGGGATTGATCCTGATCTGCCGCAATCTGAAGCCTCTGTGGCTGTTATGCTTCCTCGGCAGCAATTCCCTGATCGTCATGCTGACACATCTGGACTGCCAGATCATGAGCAATGCCATCCGCTTTGCAGTGGGAATGAATCAGTTTATCCCGCGGGCAAAGGATCTGATGCTCAGGTTCAATCTGTATGCGGCGTTGCTCGTCGGGGAAATTATCTGTATTGTCGTGATCAACCGATATCTCTTTTTCCTGATCGGACGAAAGAAGCCGGTGAAGATGCAGGCACCCGCATTTCTTACAAAACAGCTGAAAAAGTTCCGGACAAGGAACTGGCGGAGGATCAAATAATAAGTAAAACGGGATGCTCCTGAATACAAGAAGGATGATAAAAGCAGGAATTTCGGATTAAACAGGCCGGAATCCGTCCATACTACTAGCCAAAAAGATAAGAAGGCGGTGGCGTATGCGGATACCGAGACATGTAGCGATCATACCGGACGGCAACAGGCGATGGGCTGTGCGTGAGGGAAAAAAGAAAGAGGAAGGATACCGGGACGGGATCAGTCCCGGATTGGAAGCGTTCCGGTACCTTAAGGAACTGGGCGTGGAGGAGTTGACCTACTACGGGTTTACGGCGGACAATGTGAAGCGTCCCGCCGGGCAGCGGGTCGCGTTTACCAAAGCCTGCGTGAAAGCGGTGGAGGTCTTATCCGGAGAGGATGCGGAGCTGTTGGTCGTGGGAAATGCAGAGAGTAAGGTGTTCCCGGACGAACTGAAGCCCTATGTGACCAGAAAAAAGTTTGGGGCAGGTGGCATGAAGGTGAATTTTCTCGTCAATTACAGCCCGGAGTGGGACCTCGGCTATGACAGGAACCGGGGAAGCCTCGGGGCTTTTCTGCACAGTGAACAGATATCCCGCATCGATCTTCTGATCCGCTGGGGCGGTCGGAGACGATTATCGGGATTTCTTCCGCTTCAGACAGTTTATTCCGATATTTATGTGCTCGATGCGTACTGGCCTGATTTTAGTGCAGAGCAGATCCGGGAGGCACTTGATTGGTATGACAGGCAGGATGTGACGCTGGGAGGATGAACAACTGAGCGGAAAAAGACTGGGTGGACAATGATCGGGCGGTGAAAAGACAGTCCGTATTTCTTGACTTTTATCGAAGATATTTTATAATTTTTATATGGATTCTAAAATAGGTGGTAATATTGTCTGAACATGGGAGGAACAGAAATGACAATTGATACAACAGTAGCGGGAACAGAACTTAGTATTGTACTGGAAGGTCGTCTGGATACCAACACGGCGCCCGAACTGGAAGCGGAACTGAAGAAGCGTGTTGCGGGGATCACCAGCCTTGTAATCGATATTGAGAAACTGGAGTACATCTCTTCCGCCGGGCTGAGAGTTCTGCTCTCTGCCCATAAGATTATGGTCAAGCAGGGGACTATGGTCATAAAGAATGTCCGTGACGAAGTGAGGGAGATCTTTGAAGTGACAGGGTTTGACGAGATCCTGAATATTGAATAAAAAGTGTAAATCATTACGGATTTCAGGGGGCTTTATGGAAATGGACAAGTTAACTGTCGAAGCAAAAACCGAAAATCTGGAAGAGGTGCTTGGATTTGTGGACAGGCATCTGGAAACGATGGACTGTTCGCCAAAGGTAAGTGTGCAGATTGATGTGGCGGTGGAGGAGCTGTTCGTGAACATTGCCCACTATGCTTACAGTCCGGGGATCGGCAGCGCGACGATCGGCGTGGAGATATTAAAGGATCCGGCAGCGATCGCCATTACCTTTACAGACCGGGGAAAACCGTTTGATCCGCTGGCGAAGGAGGATCCGGATATCACACTTTCCGCAGAAGAACGACAGATCGGCGGACTCGGGATCTATATGGTCAAGAAAAGCATGGATGAGGTTGTGTACGAGTACAAGGACGGTCAGAATATCCTGCGCATCAAAAAGAATCTTGACATTCTGTAATAAGGAATAGACTTATGAGGCAAAGAAAACTGGCTGTGATTGCCACTTGTATCCTGATCGGATGTTTTTTGGCTACTTTCTTATATCGAAACAGAGAATTGAGATTCCTGTCTCCGTTTAAGAGCAGCTATTTCTTTGAGTCGGTCAGTGAAGTGGTGGAGAAGAACGGTAATACCTATGTGATTGATCAAGCCAAAAAGACTGTGGTGGTTCTGGATGGCGAGAGAAAGCTGGTACGGAAGATTGACGGCGGAAGTGAAAAGGCGGATTTCTTCTATGCCGGTCGGGTATGCGGTGACGATTACGGAAATATCTACATAGCGGATATTATTATGGGCGAGCAGGGCAACCGGATCCAAAAGGAGCGTATTATAAAGATCGGTCAGGGGGATCGCAGGGTATTATATGAATTTGATGATACGAAGCGGTCGAAGCCTCCGCTGCAGTACGGCGAGATTCTGGAATTAAAGATATACCGGGATGATGTCTATTTTGTAAAATCGGAAGGCAGTTATATTGATGTGTACAGAATCTTGCAACAGACGGAGCAGGTGGAAAAGATCGAGAGTATTCCATGTCCGTATTTTGTGAGTGATGCGACTTATGATGCAGCCAACAGGACGGTATTGATCACGACCAGACTGGGGGAGGTGTTCTGCTGTTTCCCGGACAGCAACAGTTGGTCGCCGGTTCCGGCTGCTTTTGAAAATCAGATTCCGTGGAAAATCGTGGTGGCGGACGGAGAAGTATATTATACGGATCTTAACGCTAAGGGAATCTGCCATTTCTCATTATCCGAACCGGATAAGACAGAACTCTTGCATGGGAATGAGACGGTGCTGTATGCACTTGGTGTTTCTGAGGATGGTAGGACGATTACAGCGACGGATTACGAAAACTTCTTCTATCTGGATTCTGTGAGCAAAGCGGCAGAGGTATGTGCTGAAGCGGCAATCGGATACCGGTACAGAGTGATTTTGTTCTGGGGACTTTTGGCGGCGATAGTGATTGCAGCGGCAGGAGGTTTGATCCTGCTCGGTATCCGGGTGATTAAGAGTATACCGGATAAGTCCGGCTTTGGAAGAATGATTCTCGTTGTGGTTTCAT
Organism: Lachnospiraceae bacterium; assembly: GCA_022779165.1. Lineage (GTDB taxonomy): Bacteria > Bacillota > Clostridia > Lachnospirales > Lachnospiraceae > VSOB01. The sequence goes on along the minus strand of JALFTO010000137.1, from coordinate 4,274 downwards.
CAGTCATTGTGGCATCCATTGCATCGTATTCGTCTATTTCGGTATTGCTGGAAAATCATGACCGGCTGGTGATGGACAATATGCAGGTGTTTGCGGAGAGTCTGAGGCAGCGGATTGATGTGGACGCGCTCAGGCAGATTGAATCGATTTCAGACTATCATTCAGCTGACTACATGAATATAAAGAATGCCCTGGATCAGGTAATAGAAGCCGGGTATGCTCATAATACTTATTATTACTATGTCTTGTACGACACGGATGGCAAAACGGTTAACTGTCTGATGGATTACGAGGACACTACGGTATGCGGCCAACCGATTTATGAGTATGGGGACAATGAGTATACGCGGGTGTTGCAGACAGGAGAAACATATTCGGTCAGTGAGATCAGTTCTTACGGTTCCTGGATGTTTACCCTGCTGCCCGTCAGAGATACAAATGGCAAAGTCGTTGCGGAGCTTGAGGTAGGTGTCAGTCTGGATAAGGCTGTACAGGAGAAAAAGGATCTGGTGACGGGCAATATCATCACAGTGGTCTGCAGTTGTGGTGTTATGATTATGCTTGTGCTGGAAGGCATTTTTGTCCTTTCTTTTTTTGAGAAGCGAAGGAAGCTTTCCAGAGATGCATGGGATATTACGCATCAGATGCCGATCCGTGTCATGGTGTTTCTGGTGTATATGACAGATGCCATGCAGGATGCTTTCATTGCAATCCTGTGTTCCAGACTTTATGCGGATACCCTCCCTCTGCCAAGGGAAGTTGCCATTGCGCTTCCGATGTCCCTGCAGCTTATGGCTGCCGCTGTTTTTTCCATGTGCGGCGGAAGATTTGCCGAAAAATACGGAATACGCAGAATCATGCAGATGGGACTGCTTGGTCAGATGATCGGTTTCCTGATTTGTCTGCTTGTTCCGGGCTACACGGGAATTCTGGCAGGAAAGTTACTGATTGGTATGGGACTTGGCACAGTGTATGTGACTTGTAACACGATGGCATCTCTGGGAGGCAGTTCGGAGCTTGTAGAGTCCGGTTTCGCAGATGTGTCGGCAGGGGTGCTTTCCGGGGTTACCATCGGAGCCGGTCTTGGATCCATTATCCTGTCTTTTTCGGATTACCGGATTGTATATCTGGCAGGTGCGCTGTTTATGGCAGGAGGACTTGTTCTGACAATACCGGCAAAGAATCTCAGATTTGTCGGTTCTCAGGAGACGGAAACGGATAAAAAGAAATTTCCGATTGTAAAATTTCTGCTGAACCGACGGGTGATTGCATTCTTCCTGCTGATTCTGGTGCCGTTTATGATGTCGCTGTCATACAGGGAATACTTCTTCCCCCTGTATGTGGAGCAGTACGGAATGGATGAGGTGCAGATTGGGCGTATTTATCTGGTCTGCGGTATGTTTGTCATCTATATCGGACCGATGCTCTCCAAGTATGTTTTGAGAGTGCTTGGCGCAAAGAAGAGCATTGTGCTGGCAAGCCTGTGCATGGCATTTGATATGGCATTGTTTGTGTTGTTTCCCAATATCGTCAGTGTCCTGATCGGTATGGTTATTCTGGCGGTTGTGATTTCTTTTGCATATACATGTCAGTATACCTATTTTGAGGGGCTTGAAGAATGTGAGCAGGCAGGTATGGGGAATGCCATGGGGATTTATGCCATGTTTGAGAATATCGGTCAGACTCTGGGACCGATCGTATATGGAGCTGCTCTCACCCTTGGAAACCGTCACGGCATATTTTTGCTGTTTGTTTTAATGTTTATATTAATCGGACTGTTCTTACAGTTCGGGCAGAAGAAAAAGAGGGAGTATAAATAGTGATTACATATTCGAGAGTGGAGGAGAAAGATCTGGAGCAGATTATCGCGTTATATCAGACTCATTTAAACAGTGGTCAGTATATCGCGGATGAAATGATGGGGGAATTTAAGAAAAAGGATTACCTGGGGTTTACGGCGAAGGATGACGATGAACTGGTAGGGTTCTTTATGGGACAGGATGACATTGCATTCACCTATCCGCACCCGGAACTTGAGGATGAGATACGGCAGTTTGCCGGAGGGAGGAAACTATATACGCCTGATGGATTGCTGGTGCTTGAGGCATACCGTGGGAAAGGTGTGGCGGGAGAACTGATTCGGCAGATGAAGAGAGCGCTTCTTGAGAGAGAGATTGAGCTTGCACTGGTGGAATTGTGGATCTATCCGGACGGCTCGGTACCTGCGCAGAAACCGTTGCGCGGACTGGGAGAAGCTGTGTATCAGAACACTGTGGCCGGATTTTACAGCGGTGCAATGCAATATGGCATAAAATGTCCCATCTGCGGAGAAAACTGCACTTGTGGCGCATTGATTGAATTGCTTGAGATAAAGGAATAGTATAACAAGGGCATTTGGCGGGAGGCTGTGATGAAAAGGAATCGGAGCGGATTGAGAAAGCAAATTATCAGCATAATTTGTGTGCTGATTTCAGTGATGAGTATTATTCTGATGGGCATCAGCTACAGAGCGTTTTATCATACATATACGAATTTCTATTACGACAAGGCACTTGGGATTGTAAAAATGCTTGCAAATGAGGTGGATGGCGACAGGATTGCCCATTATGTGGAAACCGGGGAAACCGATGAGGCATACGAAATTCTGAGGAAACGGTTTGACAATGCCAAGGCAAACACATCCGGGTTAAGTTATCTGTATATTGCCGTGCCCTATGAGGATCATTTCGTGTATGTTCTTGAGGCCAGTACGGATCAGGACAATCCGGATAATATTTCAAAACTGGGCGATGTCTTTGAGTACGGTGAGACGGAGTATATTTATTTGCTGCCGGATATACAGGCAAAAAGTGCTTCCACACAGATTGTGTATGGAGCTGACGTCGGATTTGGAAAATCAATTTCTGTCTGGGCTCCTGTTTTTGATAAGGATGGCAATGTAGCAGCAGTGGTGGAAGGAGATTATGTCCTCACGAGCATTGAGAAAGAGATCAATTTTTATGTGTGCAGAGTTTTTCTTTTTCTGGTGGCGGCATTAATTCTGATTACATTCATCATGATACGGGTAATCAATACAGGAGTGGTAACTCCTATTCTGAAGCTTACCGACTATGTCAATTCGTATCAAAAGAGCGGGTCTACACCGGAGCCTGTGAAATGTAAGAACGAAAATGAGATCAAATGGCTGGCGGATGCTTTTGACAATATGATCGTCAGGATAGGGAAGTATGTTGAGGATATCCGGTCAATCACGGCAGAGAAGGAGCGGATCGGGGCGGAATTGAATGTGGCGACACAGATTCAGGCGGATATGCTGCCGAGTATCTTCCCCCCGTTTCCCGACAAGACGGAGTTTGATATCTATGCGACGATGACTCCCGCCAAGGAGGTGGGTGGTGATTTCTATGATTTCTTCCTTTTGGATGAGAATCATCTTGCGCTTGTCATGGCGGATGTGTCCGGCAAGGGCGTGCCGGCGGCGCTCTTTATGGTCATTGCCAAGACGCTGATCAAGAACAGGGCACAGATGGGAGGCAGCCCCGCGGAGATACTGGGCTTTGTAAATGATCAGCTCTGTGAGGGAAATGAGGCAGATATGTTTGTCACTGTCTGGCTGGGCATTCTGGATCTTACGACAGGGAAGGGAATGGCTGCCAATGCGGGCCATGAGAAACCGGCGATCCGCAGGGCAGGGCAGAATTACGAATTTGTCAGGACGAAGCATTCCCCCGCGGTGGCGGTGATAGAAGGCATGAAATTCAGGGAGCATGAATTTGAACTGCATCCGGGAGACAGCCTGTACATTTACACGGACGGTGTTGCGGAGGCGACAAATGCGCAGAACGCACTCTTTGGGGATGAGCGTATGATGGAGGCGCTGAACAGCAATCCGGACGCATCGCCAAAAGAACTTCTGCAGAACATACAACAGGCGATCGATGAGTTTGTGGGAGATGCGCCGCAGTTTGACGATATCACAATGCTGTGTCTGAAATATAAGGGAACCGGTTCTGAAGGAGAGATTTGACGTTAGGAGAGAAAGAGCGTATGGCAGAGGGAATATTCCGGGAAAAGAGCATCAAGAGGGTTTCATCCCCCGAGCAGTTGAATGATTATGTGAAGGTGACCGGGCCGAGCGTGTGGCTTGTGCTCGGCGCTGTGATCATCCTGTTATGCGGCGTGTGCGTGTGGGGAATCTTCGGAAGGCTGGATTCCACGATCCGGGCGGCGGCGCTGTGCGAGAACGGGAAGCTGACCTGTTATGTCAGGGAGGC
>JALFTO010000121.1 GCA_022779165.1 Lachnospiraceae bacterium | reverse complement strand
CCGGCATTGATATAGACCGGTTTTTCAAACTGTACGCTCTGTTTTCCTCTCCGCTTATTGTATGGCTGTTTCTGCCCAATGTTTTCACTCTGATCCATGACATCCACCTCTCCTTATTGTAACTATAACTGTTCTGTATCTTCACAGTTACTCTCTGTCACTTTTTTAGAGATAGTATCTGCATGCAGCCTGTTTTTATGCGAAAATCCCTTCTTTTCTGCATCTCTGCGCATAAAAAAGGATGCCGCTCAGACATCCTTTTTGCATCAATCGTTATCTTTATACGTCACAAGACCTTTCTCAAGCATCATCACCGGGTGATAGGATCGCTTCGCCTTGCGCAGCCCTTCCGCTCCCGTATCTTCCTCTCTGTTGATATACTTATAGTCCGCCGCCTCGTGCGCCACGAACTGCTGGTTGATCATGGGATACGCGCCCTGCACATCCGCATACGCCTTCTCGATATGAACCACGAAGAAATCCTCCCCGCACGGCTCTCCCAGGGAAAATGCAACAACCCTGCCGTTTGCGCGGATCAGGCCGCCCTTCAGCCCTAACTCCTTACGCATCCTGAGCGCATTGAGTGTGACACAGAATTCATTGCTCTTCTCCGGGTCATCCGCACAGCCGTTCAACTCGCGCCACTTTTCCGCCATCTCCAGACATTCCGCCGTATTCTCATCCGTGATGGACTCATAACTCCAGTCGGGATGCTCCTCCATGAATTTGTTGACATGATTGCGCTTCGCGTGCAGTTTCTTTCCGGAAAGCGTGATCAATTTCTCTGATTCATAGACATAGTCCGCCGCGTCCGGATTGTACACGATCTGAAACTTCCCCGGAAACATCTGCTCCAGACGCTCAAACTGCTCCGGCGACACGAGATGCATCTTGAACTTGTGCCCTTTCTCCTCAAAATACCCCATCAAATCCTCGATCGTCTTCTTCACGTCCCCTTTTCCGAGCGGAAAACTCACAGAGAACGTGCTCTCATCCGACAGAAATACAAGCAGACCGTCGATCACGGCAAACCGGATCTCATAATACGGCGCCCACAGATAATTATTTGCAAATGTAAACTCACAATTGCGGGCATTCTCCTGCCTGTAAAATCCCTGTATCAGCTCTTTATCCGAAAACTCAATATTCTTCCAAGCGATTTCCATCCTGATTCCCTTCTTTTATTACAGTATTCCTATTTCTTTACTACCCATGAAAGAATACCACGAAAATGCAAATCGTGCAAATTTTCGGATCGTCCCGACAAAAATATCGCTATTTCTTCATCTTGGGATTGAAGATCAGACTTGCCAGATAGCCGAAGATGAGCGCTGCGCTGCATCCGACGGCCCCTGCCCTGAAGCCTCCCGAGAACAGTCCCAGCATGCCTTCTTTGTCCACAGCCTCTTTCACGCCCTTCATCAGCACATTACCAAAGCCCAGAAGCGGCACACTGGCGCCTGCGCCGGCATATTCCTGAAAGGGCTCATACCAGCCGAACACACTGATCACCGCGCCGAGACATACTAACAGCACCATGATCCTGCCCGGCATCATCTTTGTCTTTTCCATCAAGATCTGGACAAGGGCGCAGATCAGCCCACCCACCCAGAATGCATTGAAATAATCCATACGAACCTCCAGATTGTTTTTATATTTTGTACCGCTTCGGTACGCATTTTCCTTAGTATGCGTCCGAATGCTCCGTATTATGCTGTTTTGTTGTTGCGGGTGTTTTTAAGATCTGAAAAATCCGATACGAAAAGGGAGGTTTTTGAATCTCCATCCCCAAAAGGAAATGGAGATTCAAAAGGGTATTGACATTCAGAAAGCAGGAAACTTTCCAATGCCGAAAATGAAAAAGAAAAAAGAAAAAAAGACGCTCTGAGTTCTACTCAGGCGCCTTTGCCAATAAACTGATTTCTTTTTGTTATATTGGATTATATGCTTCCTTTTCAATAAAGTCAATTAAATATAGGAAAGTTTCTCATTTTTGTCGTTTTTTTCATCCAAGGAAGTTTTTCCAAAAAAATTTTGTCTATTTTGCCTTTTGCCTCTCGGGAAGCTGCACCAGCATGATCGCCGCGAACACCAACACACAGCCTCCTGCCTGTTTGAGACTCAGTTTCTGCCCCAGGATCACCCATCCCGCCAACGCTGAGATAGCGGATTCCAGGCTCAGTATCATGGATGCGATCGTCGGCTCCACATCCTTCTGCCCGACGATCTGCAGCGTATACGCCACGCCGCAGGACATGATGCCCGCGTAGGCGATCGGAAGCCATCCCGACACGATTCCATGCCAGTCCGGTGTCTCAAAAAGAAAGGCGCACACGGTACAGATAATGCCCGTGACAAAGAACTGGATGCAGGAGAGCATCACGCCGTCAGCCTTTGGGGAAAAATAATCGATCACCAGGATATGCACAGCAAAGATTACCGCGCAGATCAGCACCAGCAGATCGCCTCTGTTGATTGTGAAAGTGTCCCCGATACACAAAAAGTACATACCGGCCACGGCAAGGCCAACACCGCCCCAAACAACTACCCTCACTCTCTTATGAAAGAGCAGGCCCAGAATGGGGACGATCAGCATATAGAGCGCCGTGATAAATCCGGCATTTGCCACGGAGGTATACCCAATCCCGATCTGCTGGAACATGCTCGCACAGCACAGCGCCAGACCGCAGCAGACACCGCCGGTCAGCGTCGTGCGGATTGCCTTCTTACGTTCCTCATCGGTCCTGACAGTCTCCTTTGCCTTACGCACCCTGCCCGCCACGAGCGGCAGGAGTACGATGCCTCCGAGCAGGGAACGGATCCCGTTAAACGTGAATGCGCCCATGTGATCCATCGCCACGCTCTGCGCAACGAATGCCACGCCCCAGATGAACGCGGCAAGAAAGAGCAGCAGACTGCCCTTGATTGAACTTTTTTTCATATGTAATTTCTTCCTGTCTCTCCCCGGACTTGGCAGTTTTTACTGTCAAGTCCGGTTCCGTATTATGTTATTTTTACTTCAAGTATGCAGTTACTTCTACTTCGCACAGCACATTCTTCGGGAGCTGCTTCACTGCCACGCAGCTTCTCGCAGGCTTCTCGGTAAAATATTTCTCATATACGCCATTGAACGCAGCAAAGTCTCCCATATCCGCCAAAAAGCATGTCGTCTTTACAACCTTTGTGTAATCTGCGCCCGCCGCTTTCAGGATCTCACCCACATTTTTCATGGACTGCTCTGCCTGCTCCTCGATCGTTGTGCCCTGAATCTCCCCTGTCGCCGGATTGATCGGAATCTGTCCGGAAGCAAACAGGAAATCTCCCGCCACGATAGCCTGTGAATACGGCCCGATTGCCGCAGGTGCCTTGTCTGTACTGATCTTGTTCATAATCTCATCCTCCTCATTCAAATTTCACCTTGACATAAAAGCCCCTCTCATTTTCCTCGATTTCCTCGACAACGCCTTCCCTTGCAAGCAGGCGCTCTCTGAAAGGGTAATTTCCCGACATGGCAAGGGACGGATCGATCGTATAATAATAATTGCTCGGCAGCACTCCCTCCGTCACGGTAACCTTGTCACCCTCTTTCAGAAGTCCCGGGCGTTCCATCTTAAATTCCATCTCCCGCATACTGTCACCTCACTAAAAATACGGCGCATCCGGGTAATCCCGAATACGCCTTATGATTGTAACACGTTTTCATTTAATTGAAAAGTGGGTGCTTCCTTCGTGACCGGTCTCATATGCTTTCATATATGCAAGCCCCTCTTCCTTATCACACTTCACCTGGGTTACCATCTCATGAAGTTCTCTTAAGTCCGGTGTCACGCCGTTCCCCGCTTCCGTGCTGATTCATTTGTTGTTGGGTATTAAGCACAGAATTCGTTGAATAACGGGAGACTTATTTTGTCGATAAAATGTCATGATCAAAATTAAAATTTTCTGTCTAATGTTATCCAATTGAATAAAACAGAAGCCGAAATCCGCTTCTGATCGATAAGATGATTCCATTATGCAGGAAACAATAAGATTTTGCATTACCCGGTCTGAAGACATTTTATCCTCAGACCGGG
>JALFTO010000111.1 GCA_022779165.1 Lachnospiraceae bacterium | reverse complement strand
ATGCGGCGGGAGGGAAACGGCTGCCACATCCTCCGATGCGGCAGCCGTCACTGTACCCGATGATTCCAAAGCCGCATCATCCGATGAGACCTGGGCAGTCTACTGGTACGTGTGCGGCAGTGATCTGGAATCCGAACACGGCGCCGCCACGGACGATCTGGCGGAAATGATGGAAGTGACGCTTCCCGATCATGTCAAGGTTATCATCCAGACCGGCGGGGCTTCCGAATGGCAGAATAACACTATGGACGCCTCAAAGATCCAGCGATGGCTGTACGATTCCGAAGGGATGTATCTGATCGACGAGCAGCCCATCGCCAATATGGGCGATCCGCAGACATTAACCGATTTCCTCGCCTATGCCACAGATAATTATCCCGCCGACAGAACGGCCGTCATCCTGTGGGATCACGGCGGCGGATCCGTAAACGGCGTCTGTGCTGATGAACTGTACGAATTTGATGCACTGGAACTGCCGGAACTGTATACCGCTTTCCGGGATGTATGGCAGCCTGACGAATCAGATCCCGCACTGGAATTGATCGGCTTTGACGCATGTCTGATGGCAACCGTTGATGTCGCCGACACCTTCCGGGAATTTGCCCATTACATGGTTGCCTCAGAGGAAACGGAACCAGGAAACGGCTGGCTGTATTCCGGGTGGCTCAGTGCACTGGCAGAGGATCCGTCCATGGAAGGTGACGAACTGGGAAAGGCGATCTGCGATGCCTACTACGAAGGCTGTGTGGAAGAAGAAACCGCAGATCTGGCTACGCTCTCTTTAACCGATCTGTCAAAGATAAACAGTCTGCTGGACGCCTATGATCTGTGGGGGCAGGAAGCGTTTACCAATACGATGGAGGATCCCTCTTTCCTCACACAATTCGGACGAGCTGCGTCAGAGAGTGAGAATTACGGCGGCAACACAAGGGAACAGGGCTTTTACAATCTGGTGGATCTCGGCCATCTCGCCGCAAAGACCGCTTCCTTCCTGCCCTCCGCGCGGAGTGTGCTGGATGCGTTGCAGGAATGTGTGCTCTACAAGGTAAACGGTGATTACCGCTCGGAATCAACGGGATTGAGCTGCTACTACTCCTACAACGGCGACACGGACGATTATGACAGCTTTGCGGCTCTCGGAACGAGTCCCGCCTTCCGGTATCTGTATTCCTTTGCTCTTACCGGTGAGCTCGGTGAGGGAAGCGAGCAATATCTGGACAAATTGAATATCCGGGAAGTGCCGGAGATCACTACGATATACGACACCGACTGGAGTGATATGCCGCTGACACTGGATGAAGAAAGCGGAAGCGCCATTCTGAATCTGGGTCCCGATGCGGAATCCATCCTGTCCGGCCTTGACTTCCTCCTCTTCCGGGTGGACGAGGAAAATGACGAGATGCTCCTGCTCGGCACCGATAATGATATCAGCGCCGACTTGGAAAACGGTATCTTCTATGACAATTTCCGCGGTGTATGGGGAAGTATCGATGGTCATCTGACCTACATGGAGCTCTCCTTCGAAGGAGAAGACTACAACCTGTACTCTGTCCCAATCCTCTTAAACGGTGAATCCTATAACCTGCAGGTTTCCTATGATTTCAACGCCATGGAATGGAGTATCATCGGGGCGGCCCCCGAACTGGACGAATCCGGCATGGCATCCAAAGAGCTGCTCATTCTGGAACCGGGCGATGAGATCACTACATTATGGTGGAGTTCCTCCTACTCGGATGAAGAGGACGACTTTGTGCCGTATGAAGTGGATACCTTCCCTGTCACGGAAACCACATCCTTTGGTGAAACGGAGCTCCCGGACGGCTCCTATGTGATGATTTTTGAGATGTGGGATGCGGTCGGCAACTGCGTCTACTCCGACCAGGCCACCTTTGACTGTGAGGACGGCGAGATCTACACGACCGTATATGAATATGAAGAAGACGACGAGAATGGCCTAAAAGAGGTTCCGTCCAAAATAGAATAAAAGGCATAGCGAAAAAACGAGCGCCTGCGGAATCTATCCGCAGGCGCCCTGCTTTTATCGGTTATTTCTTTTTATTTTCTCTTGCGGTTTTCTGCTACCGGCTATTTCTCTTCCTCTCTCCGCCTTCTCAGCAGAATCACAAAGCACAGAAATAGCAACACTGCCGCTCCGCAGAACAAAATCTTGATCACCATCGGTAGGATACTCTTCTGCTCCTCTTTCTGCGCATACAGAATCGCGTAGGTGGAGAACTTATCAGAACTTATGGTGATGGTCCTGCCATCCTCATCAATATCGTTCAACAGTTCACAGGAACCGTCATGATAGCGCATGATCACGTAATCACTGTCCGTGTGGAACAACTCTTCCGGAATCTCGATCATGATCTCCAGATTGCCATATGTCGAAACGACATTCATCCACTCACCGCTGCCCAGCTTCTTCTCGACAACAATGTCAATATAGCCGCCCAGCTTCAGATCTTTGTAATACTCTGTAAGAATACCCACCATCTTCTCGATCTGCGCTCTGGCATCCTCCGGCACATCATCTCCCTCATCGTCGAGTCTCGTCACAAGGAGACGCACCTCCGCATCCGTGCCGTTCTGCACTTCCTGCTTCTCTTCCGTTTCCAGCGTTGCCTCCAGCACAGCTTCCGTTTCTGTCACCAATGTCGCATTGATACCGCTGACTACCGGTTCATTCTCGGTACCCTGTTTCGCATGCCCGGCTGTCTCCACCGTCACCTTCACGTTTCCGGTGATCTTCGGTTCTACGTCCGATGGAGGCGTGACTACAGGTTCCTGCTGCGGCATCACTTCCGGCTCTGCCGGCTGCTGAATCTGCGTGTTGCCCTGAGATTGCTGCGGCTGCTCCGGCTCAGCGACAGGCTCTTCGACCGGCGGCTGCTCGGGCAGCACCGACTGCGCAGGCTGCTGCGGTGTCGTCTGTGTATTGCCCGTCGCAGTGGTTCCTGACGAACCGCCGCCTCCGGATGAACCACCGGACGATTTTCCTCCGGAGGAACTTTCCTTGACTGTCAGCCTGCCATCCTGATAGGTGATCTGATAGCAGGCCGTCACATCCCTGCCGTACCGGTCCACAATCTTAGCACCGGACGGCTTGACCGTTCCGTTACCGGTGACAGAAGAGGTACTGCCGCTCAACGTGATCGCCGAAAGTTTATCACCGGATGCAAGACTTGATACCACTACATTATCCGCACCCGTCGGTAGTTTGCTGCCCTTCGTCACGGTCTGATCCTTTGCCAGAATCGTGATCGGCTTCCGGGTGATCGTAAATGTCTCACTGCCGGTCAGCGCATTATGCTTACTGTTTAACGCAATATCCGCCTGCAATATCCATGTCCCGGCATCCTTGGGCACACCGCCTGTCTTGTCCGCGCCACTGTTGTCCCGGTTTGTCTTGACAGAATAGTCCTTGCAATAGGTATAGGTGGGAGTGCAGTTATCCACACTATCCCCACTGACGTTCGGCGTCCTTGGAGAATCTCCGTATGTCCATCCGCTTATTGTAACTGTAAGGCTCAGATTCTTTCTTGTCACGACCAGCGTTCCATCCTTGTAGGTTGGCGCGTAGTTTCCGGTCACATCATTTCCATTCTTATCTTTAATCTTCACGTTCGACGGTCTGATCCAACCTGATTCCGTCGCATCCGCTGTACTGCTTGACGCTAAATCCACATCGGAAACAGAATCTCCGCCCACCAGACCTTTCGCGCTGACGCGATTTGCACCCGTATTAATACTTGCATTTACTTGTACAATCTGCGAGTTTGCTGTAATGGTCACAGGGCGCTTCTCGATCTTAAAGGAAGTTCTCGCCACACTGGCATCATGTGTGGACGTGGCTGCGACTTCCGTTTTCACAACATAACTGCCCGCCCCGGACGGTTTCCTACCGAGTGCAGTCTGGCTGTTCGATTGAAAATAAGTATAAGTCACGGTACCGTTGCCTGTGTTTCCTGTCAGTTCCGGATTGGAAGGTGTATCGCCATAAACCCAATCCTTCATCTTCAATATCAGATTCAACGGATTCGCTGCCACAGTAAGTTTGCCTTTATTATAAGAAATATTGTAATTTGATGTCACATCCTTGCCGCTCCGGCTTACGACCTTCACATTTGACGGTGTAATCTCTCCTCCTGTTGTAACAGAAGCGGTACTTGTACTTGTCAATGTCACAGATGAAACTGTATCTCCGGATGAAAGATTGCTCACAGATACCTGATCCAATGTCTTTACAATGCTGCTCCCTGCCTTGACAGTCTGCGGAAGCGCCGTCACAGTAGTATCTCTCTGTGTGATACTGAAATCTTTCTCTACTGATTTACTACTGTAAGCCGATGTTTCTGCAACTTCAACTTTCAACTGATAATCCCCCGCATATTTCGGAGCACCACCGGCTTCTTCCGCTCCGTCCGTTTCCGGACTCGTAGGACTTACTGAACTGCCGTTCCTTCTGTAGTATGTATAAGTTTCCGTACCTCCGCTGTCATTGCCGGTCACGACCGGCTGGTTCGGCGTATCTCCGTAGGTCCAACCATCTATATCTACCGTTAAGCTACTCAATTCCTTTCGCGTCACGGTAAGCTCACCGTTCACATAAGTGATACTATAATTATTCGTTCTCTCTGCATTATCGCTATTCCTAATCACAGCCTGTGACGGTGTGATCGTACCGGACGTTGTCGCCACCAATGTACTGCTGCCTGTCAGCACAATTTTTTCCAGCGTATCTCCCGACGCATACGCTGCACCGCCGTCCGCCGGGTCTGAACCATTGTCAGCTTTCACCTGATTTGTTGCACTTATGATCGTTCCGCCTGCCTCAACAGACTGGTCGTTTGCCGTGAGACGCAACGGTCGTTTCGCGATTTCAAAATACGCGACAGCCTCGCCCGCATTTTTCTGCTCCGATTGCGTATTTATTTCAGTCACTTCCGCCTTTATCCCATAACTGCCGGCATACACAGGTGTCCCTCCATCGCTTAATGCTCCGCTATTACTTTTCGTCGTCTTTTCGTAATAGACTCCCGATGACGTGGATGTGTTCAAAATTTTATAATATGTATAGGTTACTCTGTCCAAATTGACCGCTGTGGTTTCCCCGGAAACACTTTTTTCCGTTACAGTCGGTGTCTTTGCCGTATCCCCGTAAGTCCATCCTTCCAAAGAGACACTGTAATCCAGAGACTGGACAAGCTTCAGCGTTCCCTTTGTATAGGTCATATTGTAATTGGCAGTCACATCCTTGCCATCAGAATCCACGATTGTTCCGCCGCTCGGCGTGATCGTCTTCTCTTCCTTATTATAGGTCAACGTGATATCCTTAATGCTGTATCCTCTTTCAAGTCCGAACACCACCACCTTGTCGGAATCGCTGTCAACAGATTCTGTCTTTTCTCCTAATTCTTCTTCTTTTTTCTGCTGATAGACCGCCCCAATGGTTATAGACTTTGGCATGATATCAAAATACTGCGTTTCAGTATGTTTGTTGGTTGCTCCCTGTGCCATGATCTGTTGGGACAGCACAAAAGTTGT
>JALFTO010000063.1 GCA_022779165.1 Lachnospiraceae bacterium | reverse complement strand
CTCATCGTGTACTCGGAAACCGAATACTCTTCCCCGCCGTACTCCTTCTTATTGATGAAGGGCAGTCCCAGCGCAGACTGTCTGGTATGATGCGTCATGGAATACGACACCAGCGCGATTCCGAGTTCCTGCGCGATCTGTTCCATGATGGCCGTCTTGCCGATCCCGGGTGCTCCCAGCAGAAACACCGGGCGCTGGCGCACCACGGGAATGCGATATTCCCCAAACTCATCTTTTTTGAGATAAATTCTGACACAATCCTTAATGTATTCCTTCGCCTGCCTGATATTCACGCCTCATCCTCCATATCTTCGTACAGCACCACCTGGATCGCCCATGGCGGCGGTGCCATACGGTTATCGTCATCATTCAAAAATGCAAAGATCACATCATAGTCCGGCATCACTTCCGGATAGATACCGTAGCCGTCCGTGAAGTAGATCAGTCCTTTCAGATTCTCAAACTCTCCCGCATCCCGCAGAGACTGGATATAGGAAAAGACCGGCCGGAAGTCCGTGGAACCAAAGCCCTTAAGTTTTCCCTCCCGCAAAAACCTGTCAAAGTCCGCATCACAGGTAATCTTCGTGTCGCTCTGGATCTCATTGTCACATTGTATGATATGCACATTGATCTTCTGAAAAAAGTTCTCGGTTCCCTTCAGGATCCCGTATGTCTTTTTGAGGAAGCCTTTCACCACAGGTCCTCTGCACGATGCCGATGTGTCAAGCGCAATGATAAACTCTTTTACCTTGTGCGCCTCCTTGTATTCCAGAGGCTCCACAAGCGGCATATTGCCATAAGTGGAAAGTCCGTAGGTGTAATAAATATAGTCAAATTCATCGGGATTGACCTGTATACTCTCACCCATCACACTGAAACGGCGCAGCAGTTCCGCATAATCATACTTCTCTCTGTTTGCCTCTGCCAGATTTTCCTCCAGGCTCTCCGCATTATTTTTGCCTTTGGAGAAAGTCTTCAGATCCGTCTTTACCCGTTGGCTGATCTTCTTCCACTGTTCCATCGTCACCGTGAGTTCCTCAGCCTTTTCCCACAGGAAATGGTCATCCTTGTAAAAGAGCTCATGTAATTCTTTCTTTTCACCCGGGCCCATACCGTTCAGCTTAAAATACCGGTAGATCTTCTCCGCCGTCAGTCCGCCGGCATCCTTTTTCATCCAGTACAGCTTTTTTCGCGCCTGTTCGTCCTCCGGAAGTGCCAGACTGGGGAGATCGAGTTCCAGTATGGTATTCTCCACCGCCATATCCGCCGCCACATCCCAGTATTCTCTCTCCACCGCATCGTAGCGGAAACTGTGATAGAAGATGCAGTGCAAAAGAGCATGGAGCCAGATACGCGCAATCGACGGCGGCTCCTTACGGTAAGTCCTCAGCACATATGCCGGATCGTAATACAGGAACGTACCGTCACATGCCACACCATCAGACACCCGCCCCGGCACAGGTCTCAAAGAGGTAGTCGCCGTATCCAGGAAACGCAGATGCATGATCATGTTGTCCCTGGCAAGTCCCATCACCTGTGCTGCCAGAGCCTCTATTTTCTGTTGTCGTTCTTCGTTTCGGATCTCCGTATCCATCCGGTAAAGCCTCCCAGAAACAGACAGGCAGACCTGTCGGTCCGCCTGCTCCTATGCTTGTCCATGTAATTTGTCCAAACGCGTCCTGAACGTTTATGAGAAACTGATCGTTCTTCCCTTCTGAGCGACGGCGATGTAAGTCTTGCCGGTATTCATCTGGATCTCATTGCCATTGTCATCATAGTAAACGGTAGGTGCATAATCCGCTGTCTTCGCCCATCTCACATGGATTGCTTTTCCTTTTGTGAAATAGTATCCGTCAGATGTATTGTCAATATTCTGGAATGACAGATATCCTTTCTGATCCAGTTTCTGCCAGTTCGTATACTGTACGATCACGTTCGCAAACGCAATCTGCTGTCCGTTCGCACCGTCCACCTGCGGTTTGCCATGGATACTCTTCTTGTATAATCCTGTGGCAGCATCATATGTAAAGGCGCTCTTGGTATAAGGGAAAATGCCCGCCAGATTGATATTGTTTGCCGTCTGGGCCGCCTCGCCATACTGCTCCAGCGTATTCACGCCCTGGGCAAACGTAAAGTGCTTCGCATTGTAGTATTCCGGACGAACATTCAGGGAATACCCCAGCTGCCCTGCCGCCTTGGTGATACCGCTTGCACTGATATAGGCATTGTGAGGCGCTTTTCTGTCGGTCGAACGGAAGAACTGTCCCGCGCCGGGAGCTTCACCGCCCACACCATACTCGTATGTACCGGAGAGATTATTGATATCCGGCATCGTGATCCTGTCTTTCATATAAACAACACCGCCAAAGTGAACAAGGATCGGATCCCACTCAGTCGCTTCCGGAATGTAATAAGCGCGACAGCTTCTGATATTGCCGATCTTGGAAAGTCCCTGCCAGTCATCGATCACCGCAAGCTGTCTTGAGATGTTGCCCTCCTCCATGATCTCATAAAGGATCTTGGCATGGCTGATGCCATAGGACGGCTGAGCGACCGCATCGGTCGGCATCATCACCGCGATCGGTCGTGTCGCGGCCTGGGCTGCGCTCACAGGTTCATTTGTATATACACTTGCAACGGTCTCTTCCGCCAGTACATCTTCTGCAGGCACAGATAACGCAACAGCGGCCGCTGCAGTCAGCATGGTAATCATCTTTGTAATCTTATTAAATCTCATTGATACCCTCCTTCTCAATCTGAGTATGTTCTTTTTCTATAGTACCTCATTTCCATGCCACGGTCAAACAGAATAGAAGAATATCTGTGCGAAATATTTCCGCCCTGTCACCAATTTATTTTCCTTTGCATATTGATATAAAAATTGTTTTTCAGGAGTCACTATGGAATTATTTGAAGAATCCGTTTTAACAGAAAATACACCGATCCGCAAACCGGAAGCAGTGGAACAGGACGTAGCCGAACCGGTTCCCTTCCCACCGCATAATCCCTGCGATCCCAAGGTCTGCGATGATGTGTTTAAGCAGTCGAATTATGTCTGTGTTCCCGTTAAGGTGAAACCCTTTGCCAAATCCGGTCAGCCTATGGTGCGCTGTGAAGGCTGTCCCGTAGTCACACCCGGCTGCGAATGCGAGGGTCATGTGGACGGAAATTGTGATTTCACCATCACGCAGAAGCTGTCCATCAGCCTGCCTGTATGCTTCGGCGCTGATGTGAAAGTAACGCCCACCAGAGTGCAGTGCGGGGAAGTCAAGAGCGATTGCAAGCCGAAGCCGTAACGGCGGAATGCTGCGGCGGGGGTACTGTAATACAAAACGGCAGACTGCGTCTCAAAGTGTCAAGTATCTGCGAATTTTCAGAAGAACGATGTTCGATAGCAGGGCGTCTGCGGAACTCACAGCAGCCGGTTTTCAATTCTTTGGCTGACATCGGAATCAAGCGGCGGATTTCCTTATTGTTTTAACGGGCGGATATGCGCCGCTTCGAGGACTGTCTGAGCGAAGCGAGTTACCGCAGAAGCGGCATAATAGGCAGTCCGCCCGAAAACAATTAGGAAATCCCCGCGAAGGTTCCGGGAGTCCAAAGTTTTGAAAACCGGCAGTGCTCATTGCGCCGAGCGAAGCGAGTGTGCATTCGCCGAAGGCTGCGTGTCCGCTTGCGGACATGCAGATACTAAGACACTTCTCGAAATGTAGTCGATTGCTTTGTATCAACATAATTGTTCAAATAAAATAAGGAACCGCTGTCTCTTGCAGCAGTCCCTTTCCTTTCTGTCAGTTTACCGCTCCTGGTGTCGGGTTGGCGTAATAGCGGAACGCATCCGTCTCTCCGAACCTTCCGTAGCTTTCCCTCTCCGCCATATAGGGAATCGTGATGGAATCTATGGTCTTTCCTTTCCTGATCAGCGAAACGGCTGTATTTGTTTTGATCTGTACGGTGCCACCTTCGTCAATACCTGCCAGGAATACTTCTCCCGGGGCAAGCTCCTGATCAGGCAGATAGAAACGCAGGATAGAGGGAGAGCTGTTTGTCAGCGCATATTCTCTCAGATTGATGGGATGATCGGTCGGATTATATATCTCGACCCATGTGTTGCCTTTTTCGCAGCAGGCTTCACTGATCATCAGACC
>JALFTO010000070.1 GCA_022779165.1 Lachnospiraceae bacterium | reverse complement strand
AAAGCAGGTTTCTAAGAAGATGTTCCCAGGCTATGTGCTGATTCATATGATCATGAATGATGACACATGGTATGTTGTCCGCAATACCCGTGGTGTGACTGGTTTCGTCGGTCCGGGAAGCAAGCCGGTGCCGCTCACAGAGATGGAGATGCGTCCGCTTGGTATTAAGACTGAGAATATTTCCGTAGACTTCAAAGAAGGCGATACGATTGCTGTTGTTGCCGGAGTCTGGAAGGATACGGTGGGCGTTGTCCAGAGAATGGACTTTGGCAAGCAGACAGCCACGATCAATGTGGAACTGTTCGGCAGAGAGACGCCTGTTGAGATCAGTTTTGCGGAGATCCGCAAGATGGTCTGATAGGAAGATTTTGATTCAAATGGGAAGTTTCCCTTTGGATAAATGCGCGTGAGCGCGTCGTGCGATTGTGACATCGGTCACAGCCGCGTGGGAGGGGCAGCCCGAGAGGAGGATTCGGTCTGATCCCGCCACTACCACAATATAGGAGGTGCCAAAATGGCAAAGAAAGTAGAAGGATACATTAAGTTACAGATCCCTGCTGGTAAAGCTACACCAGCACCGCCGGTTGGTCCTGCACTGGGTCAGCACGGTGTAAACATCGTTGAATTTACAAAGCAGTTCAACGCAAGAACAGCAGACAAGGGTGATCTGATCATCCCTGTTGTCATCACAGTATATGCAGACAGAAGTTTCAGCTTTGTGACAAAGACTCCCCCTGCTGCAGTACTTCTTAAGAAAGCAGCCAACATCAAATCCGGTTCTGCAGCACCTAACAAGACCAAGGTTGCTACGATCTCCAAGGATAAGGTAAAAGAGATCGCAGAGATGAAGATGCCTGATTTGAACGCAGCAAGCCTGGAAGCAGCTATGAGCATGATTGCAGGTACGGCAAGAAGTATGGGAATCGTAGTGGAGGATTAAGAGCATGAAACATGGAAAGAAATACATTGAGGCTGCAAAGCAGGTAGATCGTACTACTCTGTATGAAGCCGCTGATGCGATCGCATTGGTTAAAAAGAATGCAACCGCAAAATTCGACGAGACGATCGAGCTTCACATCCGTACAGGCTGTGACGGACGTCACGCAGAGCAGCAGATCCGTGGAGCAGTAGTGCTTCCCAACGGAACAGGTAAGACAGTGAGAGTACTCGTATTCGCAAAGGGCGATAAGGTGAATGAGGCAGAGGCAGCAGGCGCTGATTATGTAGGCGGCGAAGAGCTGATCCCCAAGATCCAGAATGATGGATGGTTAGACTTTGACGTAGTGGTAGCTACACCTGATATGATGGGTGTTGTAGGACGTCTCGGTAAGGTTCTCGGACCGAAAGGTCTCATGCCTAACCCTAAGGCAGGCACCGTTACCATGGATGTGACCAAAGCGATCAACGATATCAAGGCTGGTAAGATCGAGTACAGACTTGACAAGACAAATATTGTTCATGTTCCGCTTGGAAAGGCTTCCTTTACAGAGGAGCAGCTTCAGCAGAACTACGATGCCCTGATGGAAGCAATCATCAAGGCAAAACCCAGCGCACTGAAAGGTCAGTATCTGAGAAGCGTTACACTTACTTCTACAATGGGACCCGGTGTGAAGGTAAATGCAGCAAAAATCTGATAAGAGATTTCAGAGGGCTTACGGATCGGTGATCTTCGGATCACCGGTCTTTTTTCTTTCCTTTATCCGGCAGATAGGCTATAATGAGATAGAATAACAGGAAAAAGAGGTAAAGCGATGCTTTTTAATTCTTATATTTTCATATTGGTATTTCTGCCCCTGACATTGATTCTGTATTTCGGGCTGCATCATTTTGGGAGGAAGAAACAGGCACAGGCAGCGCTGGTGTTGCTGTCGCTGTGGTTCTACGGATATCTGAATCCGTCCTTTATCCCGGTGATCATTGCCAGTATCCTCATTAATTTCGGAGTGTCGCGTCTGGTGCTTCCGGAGCGCAGGGAGGAAAAGGTTCGGAAGGTAATTTTGGCAGGCGGTATCGTGCTCAATGTCGCTGCGCTGTTCTACGTGAAGTACTTCTCCTTTGTGGTGCAGAATCTCAACGTTCTTTTCCGGAAAAACTTTGAGCTGGGGAATATTCTGCTGCCGCTCGGGATCAGCTTCTTTACGTTTCAACAGATTGCTTATCTGGTTGATTCCTACCGGGGCGAGACTGCGGACATCACGTTCCTGGAATATGCGGTGTTTGTGACATATTTTCCGAAGCTGGTTGAGGGACCGATCGTGCTGCACGGGGAGATCATTCCGCAGCTGCGCGCGGAGAAAAATAACAAGCCGGACAGCTATAATCTGTCACGCGGACTTCATATTTTTGCGGTCGGACTGTTCAAGAAGATGCTGCTGGCAGATACCTTCGGAACGATGGTGACGCTGGGCTTCGGCGGCGTGGATATCTTAAGCTCTATGGATGTGCTGCTTGTGATGTTTGCCTATACGTTCCAGCTTTATTTTGACTTCAGCGGATACTGCGATATGGCAGTCGGGATTTCCTGTATGCTCAATATCCATTTGCCCATCAATTTCAATTCTCCTTACAAGGCGATGTCGATCCTGGAGTTCTGGGACAGATGGCATATCACGCTGACAAGGTTTCTGCGGAATTATCTGTATTTCCCCCTGGGCGGCAGCCGGAAGGGGAAAGTGCGGACGTATGTGAATGTGATGATCGTTTTCCTGGTGAGCGGTCTGTGGCACGGGGCGAACTGGACGTTTGTCGTCTGGGGAGCACTGCACGGTATTGCGGAGGTACTGACAAGGATTTTCAAAGGCGCATGGGAAAAGCTTCATCCCGCATTCCAGTGGATGGCGACATTCCTGTTTGTCAGCGCCGCATGGCTGATCTTTAGGGCTGACAGTCTGGGACAGGCGCTGATCCTGTTTAGGAAGCTGATCTCGGTGGAGTCATTGACGATCACACCGATGATGCTGGAAGGCCTGACGATTCCGGAGATTGCCCATTTGGAGAAACTTCTTCATCTGGACGGACTGATCGCGAAGATCAGCGGATTCCATGTCTGGGCAATGTTCGGTGTTGCGCTTTTTGTCGTGCTGAACACAAGGAATTGCTATGAAAAAGAGTTTAGGTGCAATATCAGGACGGCGTTGGCGACGGTTGTGATGCTGGTGTGGCCGGTGATCTCCCTGACCGGAGTATCGACTTTCCTGTATGCGAATTTCTGATCGGATATACGATCTTGAGGACATGATCTGAGGAGAATGGATATGAAAGCTAAGGTGTGGTTTGGCACCGTTGTGGCGGGAACATTGTCACTGCTTGCGGTGATCGCAGGCTATATTGTTGTTGTGGATCCTTTTTTTCATTATCACAAGCCACTGGAAGGGTTTGCCTACGAGCTTGCGAATGAGCGGTATCAGAATGACGGCATCGTGAAACATTTCTCATACGATACGGTGATCACGGGCACTTCCATGACGGCCAACTTTAAGACGACGGACTGCGATGCTTTCTTTGGAGGAAAATCTATCAAAGTGCCGTTTCACGGGGGATCCTTCAAGGAAGTGAATGACAATCTGAAGGTGGCACTTGCATACAATCCGAATGTGGTGCGTGTCATCCGTTGTCTGGACATCAACAATTTTACACAGGATAAAGATTATGTAAACTATGAGAACCTTCCGGAATATCTCTATGATGACAACATTTTCAATGATACGCAGTATGTGTGGAACAAGACGGCGCTCATGGTAGCGGATGATATTCTGATCAATACGGCTGCCGGAGAACAGGGGACAACCTTTGATGAGTATATGAACTGGAGCGATGACTATGAATACGGCAGGGAGGCGGTGCTTGCCACCTATGTCAGACCAGGGAAAGAAGAGCATGCCGAGAAGCTGACGGACATGGAGCGGGAACGGACGCTGGGAAATGTCCGGCAGAATATTACGGACCTTGCAAAGCAGTATCCGGATGTCGAATTTGACTATTATCTCTCACCATACAGCATCTGCTGGTGGGATGTTGAGGTCGTGCAGCCCGGGAAGCTTTCCTGGCAGCGGGATCTGGATCAGACGGTGATCGAGGAGATCCTCACCTGTGACAATATCCATCTTTACTCTTATATGGACAATTTTGAGCTGATCTGCAATCTGGATAATTATAAAGACAGGATCCATTACGGCGGGGAGACGAACACAAACCTGCTCAGATGGATGAGTGAGGACAAAGGGCGGATCACCAAAGCAAACTATCACGAATATCTGGACAGAGTTTATGATTATTACGGAGAGTATGATTATGACAGTCTCTACTAAGAGAAGGAGCCCGTGGAAAACTTTTGCGGTTGTGCTGTCGGCAGTGCTGCTGTTCGGTGGCGCTGTGATGGGAGTGACGTACTTCCTGTATCACGGTTTCGGTCGGAGCGCCGCGGGCAGCGGTGAAGTTCGGATTATTGATCAGGCAGGAGTCAGTCAGAGTGTCGCGGGAAATAACGGCGGAAGGCAGAAAGCGGAGGAGAGTCGGGACGGGCTGCTTACATTGATCAATGAAGGTGGAAGCGTCCTGGACAAAATGCAATCGGAATTTGTGCCGGAGGCTGCTGCGGCGGAGCCGATAGGGCGGTACAGTGAACTCCTTGCTGATCCGGATCGGATGAAAGCGGAGAAGATCTATGCGATGAAAAGCTCCTCTCCGGACACGATCACGCTGGCGTTTGCGGGCGATATCCTGTTTGATCC
>JALFTO010000048.1 GCA_022779165.1 Lachnospiraceae bacterium | reverse complement strand
ATCCGTATGATGTCACAGACCATAATCAGGACGGCTACTACATCTTTCCGCTCGGCCGCTTTTACGGCATGTGGCGCGAGGGTCCGTGCGCCGGCAAGGACAACCCATACAGCCAGCCTTTCATCGCCGCCTGGCCGAAGGAACAACAGGAACAAAATTAAGACTGACATGCAAAGACCGCCGTTCATCTCCGGCGGTCTTTTTTACCGAAAAGGACTGCTTTACATCAGCCTCTGTATTTCACTTTCTCTCACCTTTCTTTCCGGCCTCCTGTAAAAAGGGCGGCACGATAATTTCCAGTTCTTTTACCTGATTCCCCTTTACGGGTGCCAACTGTATCTCATTCCGAAAGGTCACTTCTCTTTTTCCGGTCTTCTGTGTCATCCTGGGAAGTTTAGGGATATCGGGCATCCCGGTTGCGATCAGCGTGACCACGATCTTGTCTTCCTCAAATCCCTCTTTGGTCACGGTTCCCCAGATGATGTTCACCTTATTACCCGCAAGCTCCCTGACATAATTGATCGCTTCATTCAACGAGGCGATATCCACTTTTCCGCTCGTATTAATCAGGAGATTCTCAGCTCCTCCGATAGAAGTCTCCAGCAGAGGAGAATTGACCGCCTGCTTCACTGCTTCCAATACCGAACTCTCCACATCCACAGTGCCGATCCCAAGATGTCCGATTCCCTTGTTAAGCAATGTCGTCCGCAGATCATTGAAATCCAGATTGACGATTCCCCGGTTACAGATGATATTTGTGATTCCTTCTATGGTATATTTCAAAACGGAATCCGCAATCTCAAAGGCAGCCTCCAGAAGAAGCGGCTTCTCCGACAGACCGATCAGCTTATCGTTCGGAATCACCAGCAGAGTATCCACGTTTGCTTTCAATTTCTGCACACCGTTCTGCGCCGCTGTGATCCGTGGCATACTCTCAAAGGAAAAAGGTGTGGTCACAACCGCAACCGTCAGGATCCCCGCATCCTTACACCACTTTGCGATCACAGGAGCCGCCCCCGTTCCGGTACCTCCGCCCATTCCGCAGGTGATGATACACATATTGGAGCCCTCGATCGTTGCCTTAATCTCCTCCTCATTCTCTGCGGCCGCAGCCTCCCCGATCTCCGGATCCGCGCCGGCGCCGTAGCCCTTTGTGATCTTTTTGCCGATCTGAATCCTGGTCTCGGCTTTGCACGCATCCAGGACCTGACTGTCTGTATTGACAGCCACATAATTCACTCCCGGCAGCTGTGAATTTATCATTCGGTCCAGTGCATTATTTCCTCCTCCCCCGACACCGATCACCATGATGCGAGGTCCCCCTGCAACATTGTCACACTTTATTTCCAGCATTTTCTTTCCCTCCGTTCGCATAAACGCATTTTCCTTTGTTGCATTTTTGCAACTCTTGATTTTACAATAACCTTTCCGCAACTATTTGTCAAGAAAAAGTTGCATTTTTGCACTCTATGATCTATACTGATAATGTGAAATAATATCTGTTATACCAACGGTATATAGAAAGATATCTGTAAAAGGTGTATAAATAAAAGAGAAAAGCAGGTGCCCCATGACAATAGGTGAAAGAATCAAAAAAATCAGAAAAGAAAAAAAGATTTCCGTAGACTATCTCGCAAAAGAACTCGGTGTGTCCAAGACCACCATATACCGATATGAGGATTCCTCCATCGAAAAGATTCCCGTGAAGATCTTTGACCGCTTATGTGTCCTTCTCGGCGTAACGCCTGCGGAACTGATGGGCAACAGTCCCGTCGCCACGGACAGGACAGAACTGCCCTCCGAGTTTCATAACGCCCAGGACGCCATGGAATTTATGCTCAAAACGCCTACGCTCGCCGCGTACGGCGGTTACGATCCCAACAGTATGGATGACGAAACCATTGTAAATTTTGCAAACGAAATTCTTCAGCAGCTCAAACTTGTAAGTTATAAATATAAAAATACCGACACGCGGAGATAGCCATATGAATGCCAAAGATATTATTGCCTTTGCCAGAGACATCAAAAAGAACTGGCATACAAATGATCCCTACAAAATCGCAGAGCATCTGGGAATCACTGTCCTGAACAGGGACAACTGTCCAAAAGGCTTCACAGCCCAGACAGTCAAAATTGACGGTTATCCGACCATCATTTCCATCAACAGCGCTTATACGGAATTTTCCCGGAAGGTCCTGTGCGCCCACGAACTGGGGCATGCACTTCTCCACGAGAACTGTGTCAATCATTTCGCTGTCACAAGCCGAAATGTGACCACCGGCATTGAGCAGGAGGCAAACCTGTTCGCCATTGCCCTTCTGACAGATCATGACTTTGACAAAAAGGTCACCATCCCGCTGTCCAATATGAACAACTATATTCTGAAATCCATCATGGATTACAATATCCGGACGGAAGAATGAGATATTTTATATCTCTTCTAACTATTTTCCGATAGTCTGCGAACCTATGCCCCGGCAAAAATGTCATCGATCTCCTTTAAGACATTCATTGCGGTTGTCACTACCACAACGGTATCTCCCGCCTGTATACTGCTCGCCCCGTTCGGAATGATGATCTCATTTTCCCTGATAATCGCGGCGATCAGGATTCCCTTGCGCAGCTTGAACTGCGGACTGCAGAACGGAACCTGAATTTTGCCGCAGCCATCCGTCACTTCAAAAGCGATTGCCTCCGCCTTATCGTCCGCGATGCGGTACAGCCTCCTGATAAAACTCCGGTCACTGCTTGTCAGATTGCGGATCACGGACATCATCTTTTCCACGATCACACTGCTGGGAGATACACACGCATCCACATCCGTCTTCTCCAGAAGCTTCTCATAGCCTGTTTCG
>JALFTO010000039.1 GCA_022779165.1 Lachnospiraceae bacterium | reverse complement strand
AACGTTTATAAGATAATTTCTGAATAACGTCTTAACAGTGGAATGATAAAGGGTGGAAAGATCGGTGGAAATTATATTTGTTGTTTCGGCATTGCACGGCGGCGGCGCTGAAAGAGTGATCGTAACGCTGGCAAATCAATTTGCCGGACGCGGAGATAAAGTAATCATATTGATGACTGCGGGAGATGAAGTCGCATATCGGCTTGAAGAAGAGGTAGAGGTTGTTTCTATTGGTCAGCCTTCTAACGGAAAACTCTCAAAACAAATAGAGAGAATCCTTAAAATGCGCTGTTTTTTTAAAGATCATGCCGACAGTAAGATTGTGTCTTTTACGACAACCATTAACATGTTTACGATTCTTGCCGCTGCCGGACTGAAAAACAAAGTAATTGTGTCTGAGCGGAATGATCCAAACCGGTGTAATTTTAAACCGGTGCGGAATCTGGTTTATTCATGGGGAAAGAACTTTGTCTTTCAGACAAAAGGCGCAATGCAATGTTTCCCGAAGAAAATCCGGGAGAGAAGCGCGGTTATACCGAACCCGGTCAGGAAGGATCTGCCGGAGATTTATACCGGCATCAGGGAGAAGAAGATCGCCGCTGTCGGACGGCTGGAGGCGCAGAAGAATCATCAGTTGCTTCTGGAAGCGTTCGCCGGATTCCATCAGAAATTTCCGGAATATGAATTGCACATTTTTGGGAAAGGCAGACTGGAACAGGAATTGAAACAGCGGGCTGCCGACATGGGCATTGGGGATAAGGTGATTTTTGAAGGATTCTGCAGTAATGTCCCGGAAAGGATCCGTACCTATAGTATGTATGTGCTGTCTTCCGATTATGAAGGGATCTCCAATTCTCTGATGGAGGCTATGGCGTTGGGGCTTCCGTGCATTTCTACCGACTGCCCGATAGGGGGATCCGCACTATGCATTGAGAGCGGGCAGAACGGGCTGCTTGTACCCACAGGCAATGCGGAAGAATTGTGCGATGCCATGGAACTGCTGGCAAGGGATACTGCATTGGCTGAACAGCTGGGAAAGAATGCCTCTGCTGTGAGGATACGGTTTGGTGAAGAGTCCATATGCAGACAATGGCGTGAATACATTTTGCATGAGTGAATATAACCGGAAGGCACAAGAAGGAATGGGGAAATGAAGCATTTTATCATAACCATCGATACGGAGGGCGATAATCTCTGGAGTTGGAAGCAGGGAGATCCCATAACGACAGAAAACGCAAAATATCTTCAGCGGTTTCAGGAGCTTTGCGATTCGTATGGCTTCAAACCGGTGTGGCTGACCAATTATGAGATGATATCAGATCCTGTCTATGTGGATTTTATCACAAAGGTTGAGCAGTCCGGAACGGGCGAGCTGGGCATGCACCTCCACGCATGGAATACGTTGCCGGAATATCAGCTGGAAGTCCGGAAACAGGGAGCTCCCTATCTGATCGAGTACCCGGCGGATATCATGGAAGAGAAGATCGCGTTTCTGACAGAGCAGATCAGGACACGGACAGGCATCACGCCCGTCACGCACAGGGCGGGAAGATGGGCAATGAACCGAACGTATTTTGAACTGCTTAAGAAATACGGATACCGGGTGGACTGTTCTGTGACACCCCACGAGAATTGGAGTTCGAATGAGGGCGCTACGGAGAAAGGAGTCGGCAGTGATTATACGGACAGACCGGAGCAGGCATATTGGATTGACGGAGACAGGACGCTTCTGGAAGTGCCGCTTACGGTCCGGAGGATGCATAAACTCTTCCTGCCGGAACAGATGACACCCAGGAAAATGGCAGGCAGTATCAAGAGAATGGTGTGTGGGGATACCATCTGGCTGCGCCCCGGCCAGAGCAGTGCGAAGCAGATGTACTGTCTGATAGACCGGGTGTCCGTTTCCGCAGATGAGTATCTGATGTTTATGCTGCATTCTTCTGAATTGATGCCCGGCGGAAGCCCAAGATTCCGAACCGGGGAAAGCATAGAAGAGCTGTACCGGCTGCTTAAGGAGTTGTTTGCTTATATTGCGCACAATTTTGAAGGCATGACATTGAGGGAGTATTATAAGGAAAGGCAAGTATGAAAATTCTGTATATCATCCATTCGCTGACGATTGGTGGAGCGGAAACGATCGTTACCAACTATCTCATACAATTAAAGAGAGCGGGACAGGATGTCGTTCTGCTGCAGATGTTTGATGAGAATTCTTTCCTGAACGAGAGACTCAGACAGGAGAAGGTGCGGGTCGTGACAGCCTGCACCGGAGACAGGAATTCCTTCTTCGGCAGGATCGCCACGATCCGGAATTTCAGGAAGCTGATCGGGAAAGAAAATCCCGACCTCATACATGTGCACACCGGTCTTGAAAAATTCCGATATCTTAAATACCCTGCGGAGCGGATTGTCTTTACGGTGCATTCGGAATGGAAACGGTGCGTCGATAAGGGTAAAAATCACAGGAAGATGCTGTTTGCATTGATAAAACAAGGCATGTCGGTTATTGTACTGAGTGAAAAAGCAAGACAGGATGTACTGGAGCAGTTTCCTGATGCAAAAGTACACTATATACCGAATGGGCTTGATTTTGAGAAAATCAGAGCCGGACGATATGACAGAGAGCAATTCCTGAAGTCTCTGAACATACCTGCCACAGGCTTTATTCTCGGCCACGTGGGGCGGTTCCATCAGGTAAAGAATCATGAGAAAGTGCTCTCGGTTTTTCGGAAGGTGCTGGAACAGAGAGAGGATGCACATCTGCTGTTGGTGGGAAGCGGTAATGCGGATGAGGAAGACAGGGTGTTGCACTTGATCGCTGAGAGCGGCGTCGCAGAGAGAATCCATGTATTGGGAGACCGCATGGATGCGACGGCAATCATGAGTGTGCTGGACTGCTTCCTGCTGCCATCCTATAGCGAGTCATTTCCGCTCGTATTGGTGGAGGCACAGGTCCTGGGAATACGGTGCGTTGTATCTGCAGCAGTTCCGGAGGAGGTATGCTGCAATGCGGAATGCGTGCGGCTGTCCCTGGAGCAGACGGATGATGAGTGGGCAGCTTATGTGCTGGGAGATCAGATCGTGGAAAAGAAAAATGAATTGTCTCGATGCCAGATCAATAAAATCATAGCGCAACATCTGCAGTTATATGGATCGATCGTGAGTCCAGAGAGGTAAAAGGAAAGGGAATAGAGAGATGTACAGAGAAACAGTGGGAAGTTGCAGAAAACTTTTGTTTAGTATTATGATAGGGATCTTTTGTGTCTTGCTTCTGCTGCCCTGGTTTGAACAGAAAGAAAAAAGAGTTAACGTAGAGGTCCGTTATATTCCGGACAGTGAGTACCATCCGGAGCTTGCCTGGATCAGCGATATTTATGTCAACAAACATCTGACCGCTCTTGACAATGTGAGTGGCGAGATTGAATACAAGGAAAAGGACAATCAATACCGTTGGGACGGATTTCGGGATGTGACTTTATCCATGGAGATCGGCGCATCGGATTCTCTGGAATTTCAAATGGGATATCGGGAAGGAGAAGAGGATGAGGTTCCACCGGATGCCGAGATGCAGATCAGGATCGGCGATCAGGAATACCGGATGCCTCTACGGACCTTCTTTGATCAGTCACGGCCATTCGTCTATCAGGGGATGCGCCTGAAGCACTGGGCGCGATGCGCGATCCTGTTTCTGTTATCTGCAGTTCTGTGGTATCTCCTGCTTACAAAGGTGTCCGCCAATAAGGATGATTCATCAAAAACAAACAGATGGATGCAGCTGATCGCGAAAGTAAACGCTTCCCCACTGTTCTATGTTGTGATCTGGGCAGCGACTGTGCGGATGTGGCTGTATCGCTGGAGTCCGGCGTATATTCCGGGCGGCGATACACCGACTTATCTGATCGATTCGCTTGGGGATCTCAGTTGGTTCCACCGGATGCCCGTGTATCAGATTTTCCTGTTGGTCATCAGGAAGGCGCTGCGGTGCGGATCAGAAGAGATGCTTTTTGCACGTACGGCACTGATACAGATCGCAGTGGGAATCGTGGCGTGCGCATTGATGTATCTGGCATTGAGAAAAATATTGAAGCGGGAGTGGCTTGCATTCGCGGGAGCGCTCATCTATGCGGCACAACCGTTTGTCCTGTACTATGAGTATAACATTCTGACGGAATCCCTGGCGATCGATATGATGGTCGGACTGATCTGGCTGCTTGCGTCCTATCTGGAGAAACCCTCCGGGAAAACAGCATTTGGATTAGGGATCTACAGTCTGGTACTGACGCTTACCAGACCGTCCTTCTTGATTTTATTTCCTGTGCTGGCAGTATTTTTCTTTGTAAAATTGTTTACAGAGAAGGAAGAATTAAGATATACTGTTTGGGGTATTGCCGGGATGGGGGTAAGCACCCTGCTGCTGTTGCTTTATTGCGGCAATAACCAGCGGCTTACAGGGCAGTTTATGCTGTGTGATGTCTCTTATAATAATCAGATTTCCATTCTGGTGGAGAACGGATTGTATGAAAATGCGGAGTATCCGGAGATCACGGAAATTATTCGTGCTTATGAGCCGGAGGGAGTTGATTCCCTGGGGATGTCTGATAAAATTTATGAGGCATTCGGTTATCAGCATGGAGTAGCATATATCAAGAGCACTGTCCGCGAGAAGGCAAAGGCATACTTTGGAGCCATCTACAATAAATGGCAGGATTACAGGAACAAACCGCTCTGGAAGTATGAGTATGAGCTGGGGAGTTATTTTGAGACAGGATTCGAGGGGGCTGCCATATTACTGATGCCATTGAATTTCCTGTGTATCACATTCCTCAGTGTATTTGAGATTATCGCAGGTTTCTTTAGCTGGTACAGGACCCAAAAAGTGCCCTGGGTCAGATGGGGAACGGCGGCTCTGATCCTGTCTGTCATTATACTGGGCTTTGGGACATTGACACATGCAATTCCCCAGCGGATCTGTGTCTGCGTGATTCCACTCAGTATTGTGATGCTTTTCGGAATTCTGGAGCGGGGGATTGATTTGGTAACCGCAGAGGCGGAGAAGGAGAGAGGATGAAAGTACCCGTAAGTGTTGAGGATAAACGTATCAGGCATTTTGCGTATGCGGTTATGGCAATATTGGGAATCTGCTTTTTGTTTCTGGCATTCAGACTGTTTCCTGATGTTGTCAAGGTGCAGATCTATTATCCTGAAGAGACGGAACCGCACATTTATCTGACGCAGGAGAGTGTGGAAGAACGGGAACCACTGGAATTTGTGTGGTTTTATACCAAAGAGATTGCATTACCTTTCCGGATGACGGATTTTGATTCATTCCGGTATATTCATGTGAAGTTTCAGGAGCGGCCGGGGACAGAGATCACGGTCCCGGCTGTGGAGATCGCGCTTGGAAATTACCGCCTGTATCAGGGCAATATACTCGACGCTCACAGATTTCCCACCTATAATATTGAATTGGATGAGGAAACGGGAA
>JALFTO010000036.1 GCA_022779165.1 Lachnospiraceae bacterium | reverse complement strand
TAATCGGGCCGTTCCTCAGAATGGAGCCGATCGCCGTATGTCGATTCCATGACCACGTAATCCGCCTCCTCCGTCCTGGCGGGATCCTTGATCAACGGCTGATTCTTATTTCCGATGTCTCCGGAAAATACAATTTTCTTACTCACTCCGCCCTCTTCCATCCAGACCTCGATGCTGGCGGAACCGAGCAGATGACCGATGTCCGTAAACCGGATCTTAACCCCCTCACACAGTTCGATCACCGTATCATAATGACAGGGCACGATCCGTCTGATAATACCATCGGCATCCTCCATCGTATAGACAGGCTCTGTCGCTTCCACGCCGGAATGCCGCTTTGCTTTCCTGTTCTTCCACTCTGCCTCCTGCATCTGGATGTGCGCGCAGTCACGCAGCATGATACTGCACAGATCGGCACTGGCGTCCGTCATAAACACCTGTCCGCGAAATCCTCTTGCATACAAAAGGGGAAGCATTCCCGAATGATCAACATGAGCATGGGTCAGGAGTACATAGTCGATCAGACTCTCCTGCACAGGCAGCGGCGCATTCTCATACACATTCACGCCCTGCTCCATACCGTAATCCACCAGGATATGCTTCCCACATACCTCAAGATAATGACAGCTTCCCGTCACCTCATGATCCGCCCCAATAAACGTAAGCTTCATACCACACCTCCATATACTTGCTATACTCGCAGGAACGCGCTGCTCCTATATCATGAATGCTCTGGACGGCACATGATTCACAAGATAATCGATCTCGCCAAACTGTCCGTTTACTGCGGCAGTAAAGATCTCGATATCCTCCTCACTTGCGGCATCTCCGTGAAAGAACCATACATCACCGCAGTACTGTTCAATCAGTTCATCCCGCAGTCTGCATCCGGCCTCCTTATCCGTATCCATGAAAGCCACGATTCCCCCCTCCGCAGCCATCTTTTCCACAGCTTTTTTCCCGGCGCCTACTGCTCCGCCGATCACAACACAAACTTTATCCCGATACATATCCAGCCCATCCTCTCAAAGGTACTTCTCATATAAAATTATATAAAAAATCTTATTATATTTCAACCCTCGCCTTTTTTGTGCAAAATCATGTAATCATTTGTAAAATGAAGTACAAAACAAGCAAATGTATGGGATAATACAGATAAAAAAAGGATTTTGTGCGTTGCCTTCTCACTCCGTTATAAAATGGAATCAGCGCAAAAGCGGGAAGGCTCCACGGTTCCCAGCAAAAGGTGCAAAACCCCGCAACAGCGGCGCTTTCCCGGTAATGATAGAACAGATAAAGAACGACGATCAGCGCAATTCCCTTATAGGAATAATCTGTTTTACAAATATATGCGGTCAAAGCTCCCAGTCCGCAGACAGCGGCCTGAAAAGCCACGATAATCCATCGCGCAGAATGACAGGATTCTTCCAGATACGCCATCACCCATAATACAAGAAGCCCGATCACAAGCGTAAACATTGTATTCTGGGTTTCCCATGCGACCGCCTTTCCTGACAGCATCAGATCAAAAGGCACCTCTGAAATAAAAGCTGCAAGGAACATTCTTACGATATATTTCCGACGGTTTCTCGTCTTAAAAAAGCCTTCCACCAGCAGAAATGCAAACAGCGGAAATGCCATTCTGCCCAGATGGCGCATGGCGTTATAAGCAGTATTTACAATCTGAAAATACTGCTGTGAAAGGTACGCTCCACGGGCGATCACAAATCCCCTGACCACACATTCCGCCATATGGTCAAGTGTCATTGTCACCAACGCGATCCATTTCAGAATGTCTGCCGTTATCACACAATACTCTTCCGGAACTTTCAACAGATTCCTCCCATCGGTTCAAGTGCTCATTCGTGCAAGCACGATGAGCATTTTCCTCGTCGCCATAACAAAAAATGACAGGGGCACGTTTGTGCTTCCTGTCATCGATCAGAGCGACAGACGGGACTCGAACCCGCGACCTCCACCTTGGCAAGGTGGCGTACTACCAACTGTACTACTATCGCATATGTCATCCGCACCAGCGGACAAGACATAGTATACTAAACTCTTAAAGCTTTGTCAACACTAATTTTATTCACCCTCAACATTTGCACGATTTGCATATTTCATCCGGTAGATACGCTCCATGGAATCCCGAAGTCTTCCCTCTCTGTCCGAATTTCCCTGTATCTCAGCCAGAAGTCCCTCGTACGCTTCCGCGAATTTATCCGGTACATACAACAGATCAGCACCATTTTCCCACGCCTGCAGGCAGGCTGCCACAATATCCTCCTCACTGTCTGCCACAATCAACGCTGTTGTAAGGCCCCCCGCAGCTTCTTCTGACGTTGTCTCATTCATCAGCTCGGGAAGCATTGCCGTGCGGAATACAGACCGGGATTCATTCCCGGATTTATCCTCAAATTCCATATTGATGCCATAGCCGGAAACATCCTCCACTTCCTCGCCGTTATCCAGGATAAAGAACAGCGGGTACTTGCTCCTCGCCACCGTTCCGGACACGATCTCACCGAATTTTTCCTGACCGAGAGACAACGGAGACACGGATTTTTCTGTAAACACAAGGCCGCCCACGGCATACTCCGCCAAGGACTTCTCCATGCCGTCACCCGCGACAGTTACCTTTCCCACTCCGGTCAACGTCTCCGGAGTCGTCAGAAACAACCCGGCCACACGGTCCTCAATCGACATCTCTCCGATACTGGCATCCACCATATCCTTTAACAGATCATCCTCCGTATATTCTTCCACAACCTCCTCGGCCTCGGTCTCATCCTCTTCTGCCTCGACACTGCTCATGCTTTCCTCCATGGCAGCCAGTTCCTCTGCCAGTACCTTCTCCTGATGCTTCTCCTCGATATACGTATAAAGTGTCCGGCCACCCAGGACAATCCCCACAAGAAGTGCAACAAGGATCACACAAAACGAACTATATGCAAGGATCTGATTGCGTATTCTTCTTTTTTTGCGCAGTTCACGCCTGGATAACTCTCTCTTGTCTGCCATGAATTTTCTCCCGGTTTTTATTTTCTATATACTCTGAGTATACCTTATTTTTCCCATTGTTTCTACAAAAAAGTGCAAAAGTAGAAGGAAGTATGTTCATATCCGAAACATACTTCCTTCAAAACATGCTATCCAATGGACTTTACCTCCTATTCTATCCGCATCTTTCCAAGTCTCATCTTTTGTACTTCTGTACTGTAACGAGTTTCTATGTATCTGCGTTACCCCTCTTCTCCTGTACTCGACCGAATCTCTTTTTCCTCTGTCCTTCTGTACATGTCATCCATGTACTTCATCTTCCCTTTCCGGTGGTCCGTACCTTCCTTTCCTTAGATTTTCCTTTGTTACTTAATCTATATGAACTTTTCTTTTGTATGATCTTATTATAACACGTCCTTTTAATTTGTCAACACATTTTTAAACTTTTTTCGTAATTTTTTCAAAATTTTCCATCTTTCTTATTTTTATAAAGTTTTTTATGGATACATTCCCATTATTTTCCAAAAACAATAGGGATAAAGCCAAGAATATCACACACAAAAACACTTGCGGGTGCTCCGGCCTTATGTTATAATAGGCAAGTCGGCGAAACCAAACGCCAAATAGGGGAATCATACAATGGCAGTATTACGGTCTCCAAAACCGTCCATGGGGGTTCGAATCCCTCTTCCCCTGCTTGATTTGTATAATCTGAAAAGTCTGTGAAGATTTTTCAGATTTTTTATGTTATGACGACAAGAAAGACAAGTATCAGATCTGCCCATATGATCCTTGGGCAACCATTTATCAGAGTCTGGAGGAATAAAAATGAAAATACACGGAAAAGAAATCACTACTATCGTCAGCGATCTGGACGGCACACTGTTAGGCGAGGAAAAGACAAACCTGAATCCCCTGGTGTACGATCTGATCCTGTCCTTCAAAGAGAGGGGTGTCAACTTTGTTGCGGCAAGCGGACGAACCTATAAGAATATGAAGTCGCTCTTCGCACCGGTACTTGACGATATCTCCCTGATTTGTGAAAACGGCAGTCTGATCGTGAAACAGGAGCAGACTGTTTATGAAAAGAATATCCCGGAAGAGCTCTCCTACCAATTGTTGGAAGATATGTTATGTCAACCCGGTACAGAAACGATCGTATCCAGCAAACGTGACTTGTACACGCTTGCGGACAGGACGGAATTCATTGCGCTGATGGACGGGATTCTGTCTCCTCCGCCCATCGGAGTTGCGGATTATCATGATATTCGCACGGAAAAGAATAAGATCTCCATCTGGTGGCAGACCGGAATTCCCGCGGACAGGGAAAAATGGTTTCATCAAAAATATGACGATGTGCTGCAGGTGATGGACGGCGGCAACGGGTGGCTGGATTTCACCATGCGCGGAGTCAACAAAGGCACTGCGCTCCGGGCGCTTGCCTCAATAGAAAACATAGATCTGACCAAAACTCTGTGCTTCGGAGACAGCGAGAATGACATCGCCATGTTCCGGGAATGTGCCGTCTCCTACGCAATGAAAAGCGGCCGCGATCATGTGAAAGCAGCCGCCGATCATATTTGTACCAATGTCATTGAGAAACTGCAGGAATTCCTGAACGCTTAATAGCCCAGTTCCTCGTTAACGAGGAATACCTGGATCCTGCCGGGTTGTCTGGAATGTCTCGTGATCACTGTCTGGCAGCAGATGCAGTCGGGTGACTGGCAGTCCGCACACCGTCCCGTGACACTGCAGGGTGTGTTAAGATTAAGGCGGACGGTATTCGCAGGGCTCGCAATATCATGGACTCTGCGGATCGCATCCTCCAGTGTGGAAGTGATCTTATTGCGGCCTACAATCAGGAATACATGGGAAGGACCATGACACAGACATGCCACACGATTGCCGCTGCCGTCAATGTTGACAAGTTCTCCATCGATGGTGATGGCATTGGTGCTCATAAAGAAATAGTCTGAGAGCACGGCGCGGCTGTAAAGTTCCCTTGATTCCTCCGGTGTCTTTGCCTCAGCGCGGTCGATCAGCCGATAGTTTCCGGCTTTCAGCATATCCATCACACCACTCTCGCCGATTGACATACTTCCTCCCCATGCAATCACACTGTCATCGGGCAGTGTTTCTTTCAGATAAGATACAAGAGAGGCGCAATCGTCAAAGTAATGTCCGTCCATCCCTCTTTTTTTCAGATTGTCGATCATGGTCTTTGCTAGCGTGGCAAAGGCTTTTTCTTTTGGTGTCATAACAGAATCCTCCTTTGAAAATTTATTTTCATTATATCAAATCAGGTTCACAGCCTCTTTGACGGAAGCTACCCCCTTAATTTCTATCCCCTTCGGAATGCTCTTCTGCGAGCGGAGCATCTCCTCCACTGCTTTCGGCAGGATACACGTATTGAACCCGAGCTTCGCCGCCTCCGCGACACGCTGCTCCGCCATACCGACGCTGCGCACCTCGCCGCTCAGGCCGACTTCTCCGAACACGACCGTCTTCTCATCGACCGGGCGGTTCCTGAAGCTGGACACAATAGCGAGGACAATGCCCAGATCAATGGCAGGCTCCACCATCTTGATACCTCCTGTAATGTTGACATACGCATCACAGCCTGACATCGGCAGCCCCATTCTCTTCTCCAGGACTGCCATCAGCAGATTCACCCTGTTGTAATCCGTTCCCATTGCCTGGCGTCTCGGCATGCCGAAGTTACTTTGGCACACCAATGCCTGCACTTCCAGCAGGATCGGTCTCGTTCCCTCCATGGAGCAGACCACCACCGAGCCGCTGGCTCCTTCCGGTCTGCCGGTCAGCATATATTCCGAGGCGTTCTCCACCTCGACCAGCCCACACTGACGCATCTCAAACACACCGATTTCATTCGTCGAACCAAAGCGGTTTTTCACCCCGCGCAGGATCCGGTAAGAGGCATGTCTGTCTCCCTCAAAATAGAGCACGGTATCCACCATATGTTCAAGCACCCTCGGACCGGCGACCGTCCCCTCTTTGGTCACATGTCCGACAATAAAGATGGGAATATTCATCCCTTTGGCCAGCCGTAAAAATACCCCGGTAGCCTCACGCACCTGGGACACACTGCCCGGCGCTGCGGAAACTTCATTCTGATACATCGTCTGAATGGAGTCAATCACGACCGCCTCCGGCTTTTTCCTGCTGATCACATCCTCGATCTCATCAAGATTGGTCTCACACAAAAGCTGCAGGTGATCCGTAAAGGTGCCGATGCGGACAGCGCGCAGTTTGATCTGCTGCAATGATTCTTCACCCGATATATAGAGCACATCCCTGTCATCATCAGACAGGTATTTACATACCTGTAACAGGAGCGTGGATTTACCGATACCGGGATCTCCTCCCACCAAGACAAGCGAGCCGGGCACAATGCCTCCGCCCAACACTCTGTCCAATTCTCTGATATGGGTATGTATCCTCTCTTCTTCCTGCATGGTGATTGCAGATAAAGAAGAAGGCTCCTGTCTCTGCCCGGGAGCCTTCCTTTTACCGTTGTCACTCATGCCCTTGCCAGTCTGCACCCGTTCCTCCACAAAACTGTTCCATTCCCTGCAGGCAGGGCACTGTCCCATCCACTTTGCAGATTCGTATCCACAGTTCTGGCAGAAAAAAACCGTTGCTGTTTTTCCTTTTGCCATGTGTGTCATTCCCTATAAACCGATTGATTTCCAATACGCCATGCGGCTATTTTCTCACGGAAACCTTCACTTCGCCTGCCCCTGCAAGTTCAACGCTCACATTGAGCTTACCGCCGAGATTCGTGTTCATCTTGCCCACGCTCTCACCATTCACAAACACTTCATATTCCGTCTCATCCTGAAGTCCGATGGTGAGTTGTGCATCCTCTGCGCCCTCCACCAGGAAATCTACGCCATCCTGACTCTCCTCAAAATGATTGACACTGGTTCCCGGTACTGATTCATAAGCAAACATTCCGTTCTTTTCGAGTTTCGTCATCGTTGCATATGTCTTTACCTTATACAGGTCACCGTTATGCTCAAAATCCTCTTTCTTAGCCTTATCCTTTAACATGTGATTTCCAAAACTGAGCGTACCGTCTGCTTCCGAACGAATCAGCCCTTCTACTACTGCCATTTTTGTCTCCTCCTGTGCACTCTGTGCTGTAAATAGATTCCTGTCCTCATTATATTATTTCTTCGCGGTAAAAACAACTTGTTTCTTAGAAAAGCCTGCCACAACATTGTCACCCGGAACAATTCTTTTCTGCAAAATCTCCTCCGCAAGCGCATCCTCAATCTCATTCTGAATCGCGCGTTTCATGGGTCTTGCTCCCATCTTCAGATCCGTATGCTTCTCCACGATGTGATCCTTGAGTGCAGGCGTGATCGTAAGCTTGATATCCATCTGCTCTCTGCATCTGTCCGCGAGATTTTTGGAAAGCAGCGTGACAACCTGCTTCATATCCTCCTTATTCAGCGGATGGAATACCATAATCTCGTCAATACGGTTGATAAACTCCGGCTTGAACAGCTTCTTAACTTCCTCCATAACGCCGGCTTTCATCGTCTCATAATCTTTTTTCTCTGACTTTTCCGCCGCGAATCCCAAACTCTTCGGGGATACGATCCGCTGTGCTCCCGCATTGGATGTCATGATCAGGATCGTATTTTTGAAGCTTACCTTTCTTCCCTTGGAATCCGTGATATGCCCGTCATCCAGAACCTGCAGCAGGACATTGAACACATCGGGATGCGCCTTTTCCACCTCGTCAAACAGCACGACCGAATAAGGATTTCTCCTGACGCGCTCACTGAGCTGTCCGCCCTCATCAAACCCCACGTATCCGGGCGGGGAACCGATCATCTTGGATACGGAGTGGGATTCCATGTACTCCGACATATCGATACGGATCAAAGCGTCCTCCGAGCCGAACATTGCTTCCGCCAGAGCCTTGGATAGTTCCGTCTTGCCCACGCCGGTCGGTCCTAAGAACAGGAAGGAACCAATCGGCCTGTTTGGATCCTGAAGTCCCACACGTCCGCGCCTCATCGCCTTGGCTACCGCAGTCACAGCCTCTTCCTGACCGATCACGCGCTTATGAAGGATGGACTCCAGCTTCAGGAGACGCTCACTCTCCTTCTCCGCCAGTTTCTTCACCGGAATCTTTGTCCACATGGAAACGACATCGGCGATCTCATTCTCTCCCACTACGAGTTCACTCTCTTGAAGCTTCCTGTCGTGATCCGCCTTCGCCTTCTCGTATTTGTTGATCAGTTTCTGCTGATTCCGTCTGATCTCTCCTGCCTGTGTATATGCCTCGATCCTGATAGAACGCTCGATCTGTACATCCATCTTCTGAATCTCTTCCTGCATGGTCTTTAATTTTTCCGGCACATGCATTCCCTTAAGACGGATCGCTGCCGCCGCCTCATCGATCAGATCGATCGCTTTATCCGGCAGATTTCTGTCGTTAATATACCGGTTGGACATATGAACTGCCGCTTGAATCGCTTCATCGGAGATCCTGACATGATGATGCTCCTCATATTTTGCACGGATTCCCTGCAGGATACGCACTGCCTCCTCCTCGGTCGGTTCCTCAACGGTAACCGGCTGGAATCTGCGCTCAAGCGCCGCATCCTTCTCAATGTATTTCCTGTATTCCGTGATGGTAGTGGCACCGATCAGCTGGATCTCGCCCCTTGCCAGGGAAGGCTTTAAGATATTGGAAGCATCGATGGCTCCCTCGGCGCCTCCGGCACCGATAATCGTGTGAAGTTCATCCAGAAACAGGATAATATTGCCGCTCAGCGTGACTTCCCTGATCACACGCTTGATACGCTCCTCGAACTCGCCCCGGTATTTACTCCCGGCTACCATGCCGGACAGATCGAGTGTGATCACTTTCTTGTCCTTCACGGTCTCCGGAACAGTCCCTGCCGCGATGTTCAGTGCAAGCCCCTCCGCGATCGCCGTCTTGCCAACACCGGGTTCTCCCACAAGACACGGATTATTCTTGGTCCTGCGGCTCAGTATCTGGATCACACGCTGTATCTCCGCTTCCCTGCCGATGACGGGATCGAGTTTCCCCTGTTTTGCCAGTTCCGTCAGGTCGCGTCCATACTGATTAAGTGTTTCTGCCTTATCTTGTTTGTCCTTTTTCTTCTTGGACTGGCGGAGTCCGAGATCATCTTTGTAGAGAGAACCGTCCTGTCCCATGGCAAGCAAAGTTTCAATATAGAGTTTCTGTGCCTGAACGCCCAGCGTATTGAGAAGCCTTGCCGCAACATTGTCCCCTTCCTTCAGAATTGCCAGGAGAATGTGCTCAGTACCGATCTCATCAGACTGAAAACGCTCTGCCTGCTTTGCTGCCTCCTGCAATATCTTTTCCGCTCTGGGTGAAAAGCCGTCCCGCTCCTTCACCGGCACAAAATTCCCCGGAGCGATCAGATCCCTTATCATGGAGATCAGGGCATCCTCCGTGACTCCGTTATCCTGAAGCACCCTGGCTGCCACTCCTGTTTCTTCCCTGAGAAGTCCCAGCAGGATATGTTCCGTGCCCACATAATTCTGTTTTAACTCACCGGCAATCTGTTTTGCCAGTGTAAGCGCAGTCTCCGCCTTCTTTGTATAACGCGGCATAAATCATAATCCTCCATAATCCTGATAGATTTCGTCTATTAAAGCATGCACCTCTGCACGGGAAATATTCTTACAGCTTCCTCTTGCCAGGAGCACTCTCAACTCTTTCTTCATCTCTTCCAGTGCGCGCAGCCTGTCAATATCCACAGCAATGACGGCGCCCTTGCGTCTGTCAACCTTGACATACCCCTCCTGCTTCAATACCGTGTATGCCTTATTCACTGTATGCATATTGATACCGATACTTTCCGCAAGCTGACGTACGGAAGGCAGGGGATCTCCTTCCCGGATCCTCGCAGTCGCAATTCCCACGATGATCTGATTGCAAAGCTGTATATACAATGCCTCATCACTGTTAAAATCCAATTCAATCAACATAATAGTACCTCACTGTTATACAAATTATATAACAGCTTCGTTTCCTCTGTCAATCCGGCAAAGTATGAAGACGAGCCAATGCCTGTTCTTCCCGGCATTGACCCGTCCATTGGCCCTCTCAGTAGAAATTACCTTCTCTTTTTGTCATCCATGTTCAAAAATTCAAATTCAAAATCATCATCATCGAGGTACTCTTCGTCCCCATCCTCTTCTTCGTCCTCGTCTTCCTCTTCGTCATACTCCTCGTCATCTTCATCCTCATCTTCATATTCATCTTTTGCACGACGGGCAAGGAAATTCTTCGGCTTCCAGTTCTTCTTTCTTACGGGTTCGTCCTCTTCGTCTTCCTCCTCATCATCTTCCTCATCTTCCTCGTCATCCTCGTCATCTTCGTCGTCTTCATACTCATCATCATCGTCATCATCTTCATCTTCATCAATGTACTCATAACCGCTGTACTCATGAAGTTTCACTGCCATAATGACGCATGCGATAAGAAGGATCACAATAATGATGATCGCTGCGATCGCAAAGATTTTCCCTTTGCCGTCCAGCATACCGAGGGAAGCGCCGCCGGAGCTCTCCTCATCGTCGCCCTTCAGATTATTAATCCTCTCAAACTGATTATCCTCAAGCGAATACAGATACCAACTGTCATTTCCGTCATCATTCTGTGTATACAGCACATAGTATTTCCCTGACTCCCACTCTGCAAGAGTACTCTCATCAATCACCATATCTTCCAGATTGGTATCCCCGGGAAGAATCCTGCTGGAGATCACATTGGAGATCTGCATGGATGACTCGTCTGTCTCCGGAACTTCGGACTCTTCCGCTGCGGAATCACTCTCCTGTCCTTCCTCACCGTCTCCTGTCTCCTCAGAAGCGCTGACCTCAAGCAGGTCCGAACGGATAAAGCCTTCCTTTCCGCCCACGGACACCTGATACCAGGTTTTTCCGTCTGCACCGGTCGCCTCACCGGTAATCTCCACCTGCTCCCCGCTCTTCACACCGGTTACTTTTGCGTCAGTCGTGGACGGTCCTTTTCGCACATTGCAGTCTGACGTTACCGTACCCGCAGAAGCACTTGACGGCGTAACGGTTGCAGCCGTCTCCGTGAAATTGTCCTGTGCGGGTGCCGCTGCCTGTCCATCGCCTTTTGTTGCAAGATCAGAACGGATATAACCCGTCTGTCCGTTCACGGACACCTGATACCATACCTTGCCGTCTGCACCGGTCACTTCTCCTGCCACAGAATATTGGGAACCGGAAGCCGCACTTCCGATTACCGTACTGTCAGTACTCGCTTCACTTCTTACCTTTGCACTCTCGTTGACTGTAATTGTTGTCTCTGCATGGCTGATAATCGTATTCCCGTTCAGGCAAAACAATATCGCAAATGCCATGACTGCGAACAATCCGTAAATCCACTGTTTTCCTTCCTGTTTCCAAGTTGCTTTCATATCCCTTGTATCCTTCCTTATCTACTCTGCATCTGCATGATCCCTGTTATCCATAATAAAAGCGCTTTGCGCCGGAATCTCCTTTTTTTGCGTTGCCAAATCCCTGCATATTCTTGGCCTGACGCTGTTCCTCCTCAAGCCTTCTGTGATAATTCATCTCACATTTGGAACACAGTTTGCCGCTGCGAATGCTTGCTCCACAGATCTCGCACTTCAAGAACGCCGTGGAGTCCTGTGAAATCTCCAGTTTATTGTCCTTCAGCATCTGGCGGATCGTCTTCTGACTCACTCCTGTCGCGGCCTCCACCTGAGCCGCATTGGCTCCGTGATGCTTTTCGATATAAAGTCGCGCTTTCCCGTAATCATCATACTGCACATGGCGGCAGTCCTCGCAATGATATTCCCCGACTCCCTTGAATATCATGATACCGCCGCATTCTTCACACCGCACAGGTCTGTGATACAGATCCGCCTCAACAAAATGTCTCTCCATTATTCCGCCTCATCAATCGCTTTCCCGATATCGTTTCTCATATACTGTTTCTCAAAAGAAACCCATTTTACTGCCTCGTATGCCTTTGCACGTGCCTCTTTCAGATCCTTTCCCGTCGCCGTGATCCCCAGCACACGTCCTCCGTTCGTGACAATCTTACCGTCCGAAAGCTTTGTTCCCGCATGGAAACAGAAATAGTCTTCTTTTCCTTCAAAAGCATCCAGGCCGCTGATGGGATACCCTTTCTCATAAGATACCGGATATCCGCCCGATGCCAGCACCACGCACACAGCCGCATTCTCTTCAAACTGCAGATCAATGGCATCCAGCTTCCCGTCAATACATGCTTCCATCACGTCAATGATATCATTTTTCATTCTCGGAAGCACTACCTGTGCCTCAGGATCTCCGAACCTCGCATTATATTCCAATACACGCGGGCCTTTTTCGGTTAACATAAGTCCAAAGAAGATAATTCCTTTGAACGGACGTCCCTCAGCCGCCATCGCATCTACGGTAGGCTGATAAATATATTTCTTGCAAAACTCGTCTACTTCCTTTGTATAGAAAGGACTGGGAGAAAAAGTTCCCATGCCTCCGGTGTTTAATCCCTGATCGCCGTCCTGGGCACGCTTGTGATCCTGTGCGGATGTCATTGTCTTGATCGTCTTTCCATCCACGAAGGACAGAACCGATACCTCGCGGCCAGTCATAAACTCCTCGATCACCAGACGGTTGCCGGCTTCTCCGAACTGTTTATCCTGCATGATGGTCTTGACACCTGCTTTTGCCTCCTCAAGCGTCTTACAAATCAGTACGCCTTTTCCCAGTGCAAGGCCGTCCGCTTTCAATACGATCGGCATGGACGCCGTCTCCAGATAGGCAAGCGCTGCTTCCGCACTGTCAAAATTCTCATATGCCGCGGTGGGAATCTGATATTTCTTCATCAGATCCTTGGAAAAGGCTTTGCTCCCCTCCAGGATCGCCGCA
The DNA here is from genome assembly GCA_022779165.1 of Lachnospiraceae bacterium. GTDB lineage: Bacteria > Bacillota > Clostridia > Lachnospirales > Lachnospiraceae > VSOB01. The sequence goes on along the minus strand of JALFTO010000036.1, from coordinate 17,681 downwards.
TTTTTCCTCGGTCCGAACACACGGACCCCCGCTGACTCCAGCACATCCGTAAGTCCTCCGACGAGCGGATCATCCATACCTACAATGGCAAGATCGATCTGTTTCTCCTTTGCAAAATCCGCAAGCTTGTCAAATTCCATCGCACCGATCGGCACACATTCCGCGATCTGCGCGATTCCCGCATTTCCCGGTGCACAATATATCTTATCCGCACGCGGACTCTTTTTTACACTCATTGCGATCGCATGCTCGCGTCCGCCGCTTCCCACAATCAGAATTTTCATCTGTCATTTCCTCCGTGACCGCGTCGCGGTCCTTCTATAATGAGTCCTTCTATAATGAGTCCTTCTATAATAAGTCCTTCTATAATGAGTTTTTCTATCTGATAACAGCTCTGCCGTCTTCCACCCCGACTCTGCCTTCCGCGATCAGTTCCACCGCACGGGGAAGCAGCACCCACTCTGCCTGTTCCATCACACGTCTCTGAAGCGTCTGCGGCGTATCATCGGGAAGGATCTCCACTGCCTTTTGTAAAATGATCGGTCCCGTATCGGTCCCCTCATCCACGTAATGCACCGTCGCTCCCGTAACTTTGACACCACGCTCAAGTGCCTTCTCATGCACTTTCAAGCCATAACAGCCTGTACCGCAGAAAGACGGGATCAGTGAGGGATGGATATTGATAATCCGATTCCGGTATTTTGCAATCATCTCGGGCGGGATCACTACCAGAAAACCTGCCAGTACGATCAGATCCGGCTCTGCCTGATCCACTGACTGCAAAAAGGCTCTGTTGAATTCCTCCCGGCTGTCATAATCCTTCGGTGAAATGCACTCTGATGCAATGCCATGTTTTGCGGCACGCTCCAGTGCATAGGCATTTCTGTTATTGCTGATGACACGGATAATCTTTGCTCCTTTGACTGCCCCACTCTCCATGGAATCGATCAACGCCTGCAGGTTCGTTCCGCCGCCGGACACGCATACCAGTACCCTTAACATACGGTGACTCCTTTTTCGCCTGTCTGAATGTAACCTACCTGATAGGGAGTTTCGCCCGCTTTTCGCACTGCTTCCATCACCTTATCAACATCCGCCGCATCGACTGCCAGAACCATGCCGAGTCCCATATTGTATGTATTATACATCATTTCTTCCGCGATCTCCCCTTTTTTCTGCAGGAGTTTAAAGATCGCCGGCACCTCATAGCTGTCCTTCTTTACGACTGCATGAGCGCCCTCCGGAAGCATACGTGGAATATTCTCATAGAATCCGCCACCTGTGATATGGCTGCACCCCTTGATCGTCACGCCCGCATCTTTGATCGATTTGAGCGCTTTCACATAGATCTTAGTCGGGGCTAAGAGTGCTTCTCCAAGTGTTGTCCCCAACTCATCATAATAGGTATCAAGACTCTCCTTCGTCATCTCAAACACCTTGCGCACAAGTGAGAATCCATTGGAATGAACTCCGGAAGATGCGATTCCCACGAGAACATCGCCATCCTTGATATGATCGCCCGTAATCAGATCCTTCTCATCGGCTACACCGACCGCAAAACCGGCAAGATCATACTCATCCTCCGGCATCAGTCCGGGATGCTCTGCAGTCTCACCGCCGATCAGCGCCGCGCCGGCCTGCTTGCAGCCTTCCGCAACACCTTTTACGATCGCAGCGATCTTCTCCGGATAATTCTTGCCGCAGGCTATGTAATCAAGGAAAAACAGCGGCTCTCCGCCTGCACATGCCACATCGTTGATGCACATTGCCACACAGTCGATTCCGACCGTATCATGCCTGTCCATCAGGAATGCCAGTTTGATCTTGGTTCCCACTCCGTCCGTTCCCGACAGAAGCACGGGTTTCTCCATCTTCTTGATCGCTTCCAGGGAAAAAGCGCCTGAGAAGCCGCCGAGCCCGCCTAACACCTCCGGGCGCATCGTTTCTTTTACATGCTGTTTCATCAGCTCCACAGAACGATACCCGGCCTCAATATCAACGCCTGCCTTTTTGTAATCCATTTTTTCTCTTCTCCTCATGTTGTGTTATGTTAACCTGTTGTTTCCAGCTCTGCCCGTTTAATAATTCTTGTATCCCGCTTCCTGAAGATGTGCGTCCTTTTTCTCGACTGCAGCCTTCAATTCCGCCGAATAGTCTTTCAATTTCTGCAGGAGCGCCGGATCGGAAGTTGCCAGGATCTTCGCCGCCAGGATACCCGCATTAGCTCCGCCGTTGATCGCAACGGTTGCCACCGGAATGCCGGAGGGCATCTGTACGATGGAGTACAGGGAATCCCTGCCTCCCAAAGACGTTGTATGCATCGGAATGCCGATGACAGGCATCGGGAAAATCGCTGCACACATACCCGGAAGGTGCGCTGCCATGCCCGCTCCTGCGATGATGACCTTAAATCCCTTCTCCTCCGCTGTCTTCGCATACTCAAAAAACACATCGGGCTCTCTGTGAGCGGATATGATTCTCATTTCATAGGAAACGCCCAGTTTATCTAAAATCTCTGCAGCCTTTGCCATCACCGGCATATCGGAATCGCTGCCCATCACAATACCTACCAAAGCCATTGTTTTCTCTCCTTTGCTCATTTCCTCTATTGTATTATGACGAAAAAACACCGTCAAGTCTTTCTCCAAGTTTTTCAAACGGACGATTCAGTTCCTCGCAGCCTGCAAGCACAAATTTTCCGGCTCTGATCACAGGAAACACACGCCCGTCCGATGCAACTGCGGTCAGCTCACCCAGTTCATCATAGGGGATGGTAATATCTGTATGACAGTTAAAGTATGCCTTTGAGGTGTCTGTCTTTCGCATCAGGGAGCAGCTGTTGTCTCTGGCGATGATCTCCTTGCCGTCCCTGTTATATACCTTCAGATCCTCACAGTGGGAATAGCACGTATCACCGACTGCGAAATGCGGTCCCGTCTTCTCCGCAATCAGGATTGGAAGCTTATCCTGTATCTGATACAAAATGCCTGCAACGTACGCCGTGGTATTGGTACCAATCGCAAACTCTCCCATCGGAAGCGTCTCATGATGGAACAGGACATTGTCCTTTACATACTTTGCGGCTTCCGCCGGATCCTCAAAATTGCCGCAGGAATAATCCGTGATCATGCCGTTTTTAAAGCCGAGGCTTAAATCTCTGTACTCCAGACCGTTTAGGAATACTTTTGTCACATGGAGTGTACCTTCCGTCCCTTCCAGCTTGGGTGAGGTAAAGACCTCTCCAACCGGAATGTTCACATCCGCGACACAGTTTTCAAATTTTGTTTCACATTTCGGATCCGTAAGCGGATGAAGCGCGACTTTCAGATCCGTTCTGTTCTTCCCGCATCCTCTGATCCTCACATATTCCGCCTGATCGAGCGTGTCAATGATCCGCTGCTGGATCGTCTGATACAGCGTATAATCCAGTGTGTTGATCTCGATTACCGCATCAAAGATCTCATCAAACCGTTCCCCGATCTTAGGCGTTGGAAACGCAATGATCGTAAAACTCCGCTCCTCGCCCTTGATATATTCATTGACAATCTGTCCGGATGCTGATGCATACTCTACGGAAAGCTGCTGCTGTTCCTTTGTAAAATGGCACGCAGACACTTTTGACTGCGGCGCAAAAGGCTCCTCACCGAAAGATTCCATACAGGCGGGGCCGCCGTGCACATACGCCAGCTCCCTGACCGACTCATACGATCTGCGAAGCTCCTCCAGTTTCCTTGACACATACTTTTTGTCGAGGAACAAAGCCTGATCTTCCTTATGATCGTACAGGAACTGTTTGTTCGGCTCCGCGCCATAATAGCCGATGCGGTTCGTCCCCCTTCTGTGGAACACGCTGAGAGATGCCCGGTAGATCACCGGTTCTAGCCCCATCTTCCGGAAATTCAGAACCGCCCGTCGAATAATACGCTCAAAGCCGAGCTCATATCTTATGTTAACCGTTTTCTTTTTGGTAATATCTTTTCCGCCATTGAGAAAGCCGATGCGGTAGCCCTCTGTGAAGGTATCCGCCATTTTACATACGGTTTCCTCCGGCAGCGCATTCAGATAAGCAGAAAGCTTCTCCTCATTTTCCGTCACGTATTCCCCGTAGTAATACAGGTATCTGCTGTCACTAAGCTCCGATTCCATCACAATTCGGAGTGCGAAATCTTCCGCAGGATCAAGCTGGCTATGCACCCTCTTCTCCGTTTCTCTCCCGGAGTAATCGCTGATAAACCAGTACACGATCTGCCTGATCTGTTCGTAATCAGGCTCTGTCCCTTCCTCACCGGCACAGACAAATACCTGATAGATTTCTAAGAACAATTCCATCCTTAGTACCAGTTCTTCCTTATCCTGCTCAAACAGTGCTTCTACCTGACTGTGGATCTCCGCATAGAGAAAAGAAAGCAGTCTTCCCATATCCTGACCGAAACATGTGACAGCATACTCCGGGTTGCCATAGCATACTCCGTAATTCTCCGGAAGCAGATCACAATACAGTGACGCATTGATCTCCCGAAGTCTCTCGAGCGGAAGTTCCCTGAGACTATCCGGTTTGCAGACATCCCACAATTCACAGAGTCCCAAAAGATAAACTGCCGTTGCCTGAAAATATGCATCATAAGAGGATTGCCCCTGTTCCGATGCGATCTGTTCCACACGTTCCTTCGCCAGTGTAAAACGCTCTTCCACAAATTCCTGTGACATACCCTGATTCAAGCCTTCTGTCATATTCCATACACTCCTGCAAACAAAATAAAGCCAATTCCGATCAGAACCAGCACATTGATTGTTATTCCCAGATAAGAAAAGAAATAAAACTTATCCGGCTCCATTCTGGAGAGAATGCCGAGCACCAGCCCCGCTATGGAAAAGAGCATGGCTGTCAATGCCGAAAATCCGTAGCGCAGAGGAGCCTGCCCATGACTTTTGAGCGTAAAATACAATGTCAGTAAAATGGAGGTCAAAGAAATGACCCCCAGTATCGTTGACATGATCGCTTTCTGTGGATGATCCTTATTGGTAAAAATATAATTTGCCTTACGAATCATAGCGCGCTCCTAAAATAACAGTTTCGATTTTGCTGCCAAAAGTCTCGCCCCGCCGACGATCAGCAGTACACCTCCCGCAATTCCGGCTACAAGTGCAATCACACCGAGTGTGATATTCAGTGCACCGTTCTGCCCCATCACTTTATATGCCTTTTCTTCCATCTCTTTCTCTCCTTCTTCCCAATGACCGGACATATTTATTTTGCCCCATACTGTTCATAATAAGCATCGATTCTTGCTTTCATTTCATCATCAATATAGATTTTACCACGATATTCCCTGTTATACAAATGCTCCACGACTTCCGCCATCGTCACAATCGCAGTCGTTTGGAAACCGTAGGTCTCCTGAATCTCCTGCAGAGCGCTCTTCTCTCCCTGTCCGCGCTCCATCCGGTCGACGCTGACCACAAGACCGCACACATCCACATTGCCCTGCGCCTTGATAATGGGAAGCGTCTCTCCGATCGATGTTCCCGCAGTCGTCACGTCCTCGATAATCAGGACTCTGTCGCCATCCTCAATGGGACTGCCGAGCAGAATTCCCTTGTCACCGTGATCCTTTACCTCCTTGCGGTTGGAGCAGTATCTGATATCCGTGTCATACAGACTGCTGATTGCCATTGTCGCCGCAACCGTCAGCGGAATCCCCTTGTATGCCGGCCCGAAGAGCACATCAAAATCCAGCCCGAATCTGTCATGAATCGCTTTGGCATAATATTCTCCAAGACGTCTCAGCTGACCGCCTGTCCGGTAAAATCCCGTATTCACAAAAAACGGTGTCTTGCGCCCGCTCTTTGTGACGAAATCCCCGAACTTCAACACATTACAATCCACCATAAACTCGATAAATTCCTGCTTGTACTGTTCCATTCCCTGAAATCCTCCTGCTAAAACCATTTCAAGATCTCTGTCTTTCCGACCTTAACGTTATCTTATTTATTCCTCTCTGAAACGTTCCACTATGTTTTTGATCGCCTCTGCATTATCCTTATTTTCCTTGGCAATGTCAATGATGGAATCTGCCGTTTGTGTCGTCAGATTATTCTTTTCGATAATATCATCCACACCGGCTTCATTATCGGCAGATGCATTGCTGACATGGGACATCTGTTCCGTGATGCTCGATACGGAGTCCACAAATCTAGCCGATGCATCGTCAATCGAATGAATCGCATCCCTGATTCCCGCGACAGCCTCATTATACCTTTCAGCCAAATCCGCAAAGTGCTTAAACTGCCCGGATACATCTTCCTCCATAAAAACAATAATATCCTTAAAACACTCCTGAACACTGTTAATGCTCTTATTTGCTTCCTCACAGATACTCTGGATCTGCACAACCGTCTTGGAAGAACCTGCTGCCAGATTACCGATCTCATCTGCCACAACCGCGAAACCTCTGCCCGCCTCTCCCGCTCTGGCCGCCTCAATGGAAGCGTTCAGGGAAAGCAGATTGGTCTGTCCCGTAATATCCAGTATCTGGGATGCCATTTCATTGATTCTGCTTAACGAGTGAAGATTCATGATTGCATCATCAATTCTTTTCTTGGTCTCCTCCACTTTCTCACGGTTGCTTTCCAGTGTCCTGCCTGCTGTTGTGCTCATCTCATCTGCGATCTGCAGCAAATGTTCACTCCTGCTGTTTCCGTCATCCACGTTCTTTTCAATCATCTCCAACATGTCTGACACCTTTTCGATCTCTCCCGTCATCACATCGATTGCCTGGTTCGTGTTGACAATACTTGCTGACAGTTCCTGCGTTGTGGCCGCATTATTCTCGATGCTTTCAAACAATTCTCCCGAGGTATGTTCTATCGTTTCTGAACTTCCTGTCAGCGATACGGAGCATTCACTCAGTGTGGAAATGATCTCTCGGAAATTCCTGGAAAGGGAATTCACGGCATTTGCAATCTTTCCGATTTCATCTTTCCTCACTGTATATTTTAATATATTCTCATCCTCTTTTAAGTTCAGACTGCTGAGCCTGTCAATCGAAGCAGTGACCTTCTCAAGTGGCTTGATCCCTGTGCCGATAACAATCCATGAGAAAAGTACGATCAGCAAAAATCCGATACCGCACACAATGCCAAGAACAATCCTGCTCGCATTTACCTGCTCAAAGATCTCACTGCTGTAATCCTTCACTACAAGCAGCCAGCCCCTGCCCGCCAAAGCTTTGTAGACAGAGAAATAGTCATTTCCTTCTTCATCCGTGAATTCAACTCTGCCTGTAGTCTCGCCGCCTTTTACTTGCTCCATCATATCAAGAAGTACGGTATCCTGTACTTCCGTATCCATCAATGCTTCATCACTGTCAAAAATATAGACACCGGAATCTGTATTGATCAATGAATAAGTTGTATTCTCCAATCCGGACGCATTTGTGGCATCGAGCAGATCCTTCAGACCTGCCGCACGTACTGCACCACCGGCAAAACCGATGGGCACGCCGTTATCAAAAATCGGCACATACATGGAAATAACAAGTTCTCCCGATGCAGGCGATGCCTTAATGCCGAGATTCAGCACACCATTCTCTGCCGACAATATGCTTTCCTGCAGGGCGGTCAGTCCTTCTCCTTCACGCATGACCAGACCGACAGCATCCGGGTTTGAATGAGTAACCACCTCAGAATCCCACGTATCCAGATAAATTCCTTCCCAATTGCTGATGCCCTTATAAAACTCAGTTGTGTACGTCTGAGCCGCTTCCTTCTTCTTCGGGTCCGACGGGTTTTTGAGGAATTCCTTCAATTCTCCTGACTTGCTGAAAGAAATCAAAACAGTTTCCGCATTCCCGATATACTCCTCAATGATCTGTGTCTTCGCATCCAGCGATGTTATCATGTTATCCTCTGCCGTTTTACGCATGACATTCGTCATATTCCTGTCTGACAGAATAAACAAAATGGCAATACAGACTGCCGACACAAGTGCAATCATACACGCAATACTGTTACTAAGTTTTTTCGTTTTCATTCTTGTACCTCCACTATGCATTTTCATTTGTTATGTTAACCTTTTGTGCTTTGACAGTGAGGAATAATCTTTTATATATAATATCAGATTGTCATGCAAAAGGCAACGAAAAAGCCATATACCCGCAATGCAGATACATGGCTTACTGATATCTTTCATTAATAAATAATGCGGTTTATCTTCCCGCCAACGCTGATGCAATATCTTCTCTCATGTCAAGGACTGCCTGTCTTGACGCATCCGCATAATTCTCGCTGCCGAAGGACGCATACTTCTCCTGCTTATACGCTGCAATAATGCCCCTGGAAGAATTGACGATTGCTCCCAGTCCGTCTTTATTAAAGAAGTGTACAAGGTCGGCGCCCTTTCCGCCCTGTGCTCCGTATCCCGGCACCAGGATAAACGACTTCGGCATGATCTCACGCAACACCTTTCCCATCTCCGGATAAGTCGCACCAACCACCGCTCCAATATAGCTGTAGGTATCGCCCATGAGTTCTTCCCCCCATTTCGCCACCTGCTCTCCGACCAGCTCATATAGCGGCCTGCCGTCGATCAGGCGATCCTGGAATTCCCCACTGCTCGGATTTGATGTCTTTACCAGAATAAAGAGCCCCTTTTTCTCTTCCTTGCAAACCTTGATAAAAGGCTTAATGCCGTCAGAACCGAGATACGGATTGACCGTCGCGAAATCCTCATCAAAACCATAATAAGACTTGCTGCCGACCTGCACCTTTCCAAGATGCCCTACGGCATAAGCCTCGGAAGTGGAGCCGATATCGCCGCGCTTCACATCCCCGATCACGACGAGCCCCTTTTCCTTACAATAGGATACGGTACGGGCAAACGCCTTCAGACCTTCGATCCCAAACTGCTCATACATGGCAATCTGGGGCTTCACCGCAGGTACAAGGTCACACACGGCATCCACAATTCCCTTATTGTACTGCCAGATTGCCTCTCCGGCACCCTCAAGCGTCTCACCGTACTCCGCAAAAGCCTTCTGTGTAATATGCTCCGGAATATAAGAGAGCATCGGATCCAGACCCACTACGATCGGAGCTCCCGTCTTCTTGATTCCTTGGATCAACTTCTCAATCATGATTTCTTTCCTCCATCTGTCTGCTTTCTGTGAAAAAAGGCGCTGTCTTTCGCAACGCCTTTTCCTTCATTCATTATCATTCGCAAAATTATAAATCATTGTTTACCAGTTTGATCGTAGCTGTATTATTCGGAAGTTTAAAATAAACCTTATATCCGCTTCCTCCCTCGACCATACCGGAAGCCACTGCGGTCTGTGTCATAATCACATCACCGTCATCTTCCTCACACTTTGCCTGAAATGTGACACTTCCGGAGGTATTCGCACCTTTATCCTTGTATGTAAAATATACACACAGACATTTCTGACCGTCAACGGTCTCAACGTCAAAGTCATCAATAACGGCAGCTTCTCCGCTCGTTCCCGTCATATACCCATAATGTCTCACGGAATAGCCATCTTCCGCATCCCTCTGATAATTGATGGAATCTACCGTAATAAACTTACAGCTTCTGCTGTAACCGTCCAGCCACACCTTGACAACTGTCTGCCCCGTTCCTTTTGCCTTGATCTTAAGCTTGGCGCTGTCGCTGTCCTGGGAATCCAGTTCCACCTTGACGATACTGGGATCATCCACTTCCCATTTCACCTGAAATGCGGAAGATCTCTTCCAGTCTTTCACCGTAATTTTTACTTTTACCGACGTATCATCATGAGACACCTTCACGCTGTCCTCTGACAACGAAATAGTCGGCAGGTTCCCGGCAAACACTGTCATGCTGCACGCCCAAAACAATCCCATGGCACATACCAGCAGCATGATCTTTTTCCAATTGAGTTTCATGGTATCCTCCTTCGATTATCGCATAACCACAACATCTTGTGTTCCATTCTTCTGATACCACATTACCAAACTTGGAAAAGCCTGTCAATTGGTTCACATAATTTTCACAACAATTTTAAATATTTCTTAATCAATGGCGTCTACGGACATGATACAAGTTCCTCAGTTCGGCGCGTGCTCTGCACATATCGTTTAATGTTGGAGGCATTCACATATTTCCGGTAAGAATCCCCGTCCACAACCACAAGTGTCGGTGCCTGCATCACACCGTAACGTGCAACCAGCTCTGCATTCTCTTCCGCATCGACTATGATATAATTCTCATTCTTCAGATACTCTTTAGCAAGCTTACAGTTCGGGCAGGTCTTTGTCGTGAACAGATACTTCACGTCAGACGGCTGTTCCACATCCACCTGCACATCTTCCATGTCGTTTGACAGCGTAACTAACGCAGACACAGGACGCTTAAGCATCGAATGTTCCACATCATATTCCGTACGGTTGCGATATTCCTGAAGTTTTCCGTCATTCCAGTTCTGCACCGGCCGGTAATAACCGGTGATGCGGCTGTAAACCTCTGTCTGAGCGCCGCAGTGAGGACATATCGTCTGCTCACCGGCGAGATATCCGTGCTCCTTACAGATCGAATACGTAGGTGAAATCGTATAATAGGGCAGTTTGTAATTCTCCGCGATCGTGCGCACCAGATTGGCCGCCGCCTTCCAGTCGGGAAGCTTCTCCCCTAAGAATGCATGAAATACCGTACCGGAGGTATACAATGTCTGCAGTTCGTCCTGAATATCAAGTGCATCAAAGATATCGCTTGTGTAATCGACCGGAAGATGGGATGAATTGGTATAATACGGTACATCCCCCCTGTTTCCCGCCGTCTTGATCGCCGGCCATTTCTTCTTGTCATGCTTTGCCAAACGATATGTCGTGCTCTCGGCAGGTGTCGCCTCCAGATTATACAGATCACCGTACTGCTCCTGATAATCAGAGAGACGGTTCCTCATATGGTTCAGGACTTCCTTTGTAAACTCCTGTGTGCGCTTGTCCGTCATATCCGCCCGGAGCCAGTTCGCATTGAGCCCCACCTCATTCATGCCGATCAGTCCGATCGTTGAGAAATGATTGTCAAAGGTTCCGAGATAACGCTTTGTATACGGATACAATCCCTCATTTAATAGTTTCGTGATCACTTCGCGCTTAATCTTAAGACTTCTGGCAGCAATATCCATCATCTTATTCAGCCGCTTGTAAAAATCATCCTTATTGGAGGCCAGATACGCGATGCGCGGCATATTGATCGTCACCACGCCAACGCTTCCCGTGCTCTCGCCCGATCCGAAAAAGCCGCCTGTCTTCTTGCGCAGTTCGCGCAGATCCAGCCGCAGTCTGCAGCACATAGAACGCACATCGCTGGGCTCCATGTCCGAATTGATATAATTGGAAAAATACGGTGTGCCGTATTTTGATGTCATCTCAAACAAAAGGCGGTTATTCTCTGTGTCCGACCAGTCGAAATCTCTGGTGATGGAATAGGTGGGAATCGGATACTGGAAGCCTCTGCCGTTGGAATCTCCCTCGATCATCGTCTCGATAAAGGCCTTATTCACCATATCCATCTCCGTCTTACAGTCCCCGTAGGTGAAAGCCATCTCCTGACCGCCCACAATCGCAGGAAGCTCCGCCAGATCGTCCGGCACTGTCCAGTCCAGTGTGATATTGGAAAAAGGAGCCTGGGTTCCCCATCTGCTGGGGGTGTTCACTCCGTAAATAAATGCCTCAATGCACTTCTTTACCTCATCGTAGGAAAGATTGTCCGCCTTGACAAACGGTGCAAGATAAGTGTCAAAAGAAGAGAAGGCCTGTGCTCCGGCCCACTCATTCTGCATGATCCCGAGGAAGTTCACCATCTGGTTACACAGTACTGACAGATGTTTGGCAGGTGCAGAAGTAATCTTGCCGGTGATGCCGCCAAGCCCCTCCTTGATCAGCTGCTTTAAGGACCATCCTGCACAGTAGCCCGTGAGCATGGATAGATCATGGATATGGATATCCGCATTGCGGTGTGCCTGGGCGATCTCCTCGTCATAGATCTCCGACAGCCAGTAATTGGCCGTGACCGCGCCGGAATTGCTTAAGATCAGACCTCCTACCGAATAGGTAACGGTAGAATTCTCCTTGACACGCCAGTCCTCCACCTTCACGTAATTATTTACCACATCCTTGTAGTCGAGAATGGTAGACTTCATCGTGCGCATCTTTTCGCGCTGCTTCCTATATAAGATAAAAGCCTTTGCAGCTTCCGCATATCCGGACTGCTCAAGAATCTTCTCCACGCTGTCCTGAATATCCTCCACATGGATCTGTCCGTCCTTTACCTTCTCCTGAAAATCGGCAGTGACACGAAGTGCAAGCAGATCTACAATGTCATTATTGTACTGCACGTCCGTGGCATTGAATGCTTTCATGATCGCATCGTTGATCTTAGTCAGAATAAACTCCGCCGTCTCACCATTTCTCTTAACTACCTGAAACATCTCTCTCGTCCCCCTGCGTAACCCATTTACCAATATGTAAAACTATCAAAATCAATTCTATCATTGCAGGGTCTAAAAGTCAACCGCCGGATACCACATATTGTGTTAACATAAGTTTGTTTCCATAATATATTGTGGTTTTTCAACCAGGCAAAAAAAACAGCGGGAACATGCATGCAACTGCATTTCCCGCCTCATTTTATCTCGTTTTCAGGAATTCATACTCTCTGAGCGCCTCACTGTCATCCGGATACGACTGCAGATACGATTCCATCAGCACGGCTGCCTTCTTGTACTGTGTCAGATGTTCGTAGGCCGTGATCTCATTGAACTTAAGCGCCTGCAGACAGCTGTTGTTCTCAATCGCAAGTCCCCTCTGGAACGCCTCCAGAGCTTCCTGATATTCTCCCTTCTGCATCCGACATAATCCAAGCTGATTCAGGATCTCCGGACTGTCGTCATGTTTCTCCAGATAAGTCACATATACGCTGGCCGCATAATTGTAATCACCGAGTGCCTCATAGGTCCTGCCCAGATACAGGACGGCATCCCCACCGCCCAGATCTCTCGCCTGTTCCAGACTATTCCTGGCTTCTTCATAATCCTCCAGATAGTAGTAAAGCCGTCCCTTATCGTAACTGTTGATCGTCTGCTCACCCGCAGCCATCGCCTGTACCAGATACTCTTTTCCGGCATCCTTATAACCGAATCGTTCAAGCCCGGTATAAATATCGATCAAGCAGTCATAATCTGTGGGATCCAGAGAAATCGCCTTGTCAAAATCCGCTGTTGCCCTGTCATAATTATCCTTTTCCAGTTCCAGGATTCCCCTGAGACAGTATGCCGTCTTATCCTTTTTGAGATCGAGGATCGCATCATACACAGCAAGCGCTTTATCAATCTCTCCGTTTTTGTAATATGCCATCGCAAGATAGTAATTCGTATCATACTCCAAACTTCCCGGGATTCCCCTGCAATATGACAGCGCCTTCTCCAATGACGCCGCCGCATCCGCATACTGCGTCAGTCCGATATAGGCAATCCCCTGACCGCGATATACAAGCTCCGGATTCTCGCCGTCTGCAAGCGCTTTTTCAAAACATGTCAGGGCTCCCTGATAGTCCAGCGCCTCGATCGCCGCCATCCCCTGCTTTGTACTTTCCTGCTTTTCATTTCCGCAACCCGTCAGCAAAACACACATACAGATCACGGCTATGCAAATTCCTGTTCGGTATCTCATTTTATTCTCCCTGGAACAAACTATATCTGAATTATAGCACGTGCAAAGCACGCGGTGCAAGCGTGAAGGGGCTCTTGCGCTTTTTTTATGGCAATGCTATAATAATACAGTTTTGTATACAATCTATGTATGTATTCGCCGGATACAGCCGATTCCGGCAGTTTCATTGCACCGGCCCGGCCGGCAAACAATCATGAGGAGAAATTATGAAGCAGACAAGAAACAATGTGAGAAACGTAGCAATCATCGCACACGTTGACCACGGCAAGACAACGCTGGTGGACGAGCTCTTAAAGCAGAGCGGCGTATTTCGTGAGAATCAGGAAGTGGCGGAACGTGTGATGGATTCCAATGCCATCGAGCGCGAGCGTGGTATCACCATTCTCTCCAAGAACACCGCTGTGATGTACAAAAATACGAAAATCAATATCATCGATACCCCCGGTCACGCGGATTTCGGCGGCGAGGTGGAACGTGTATTAAAGATGGTGAACGGTGTCATTCTGGTCGTAGATGCTTTTGAAGGCGTTATGCCCCAGACAAAATTTGTGTTGAAAAAGGCGCTCAGCCTCAATCTTCCCGTCATTGTCTGCATTAACAAAATCGATCGTCCGGAGGCACGCCCCGAGGAAGTCATCGACGAGGTGCTGGAGCTGTTCATCGATCTTGATGCGAACGAAAAGCAGCTTGACTGCCCGTTCGTCTTCGCCTCCGCCAAGGCAGGTACCGCAACGCTTGACTTAAATAATGAAAACGGAAACATGATCCCTCTGTTTGAGACGATCCTGAATTATATTCCCGCCCCGGTCGGTGATCCCGATGCCGGCACGCAGGTACTGATCAGCACGATCGACTACAATGAATATGTCGGCCGGATCGGCGTCGGCAAGGTGGACAACGGTTCCGTCAAAGTTAACCAGGAGGTTGTCATTGTCAACCACCATGATCCCGACAAGCAAAAAAAGGTAAAGATCAGCAAATTATATGAATTTGACGGACTGAACAAAGTGGAGGTTCAGGAAGCCGGTTTCGGTTCCATCGTTGCGATCTCCGGCATCGCCGACATCCATATCGGTGATACGCTGTGCTCTCCCGAGAATCCCAAGCCCATTCCTTTCCAGAAGATCTCCGAGCCCACGATCGCCATGCAGTTTATCGTCAATGACTCTCCTCTGGCCGGACAGGAAGGAAAATATGTGACAAGCCGTCATCTGCGCGACAGACTGTTCCGCGAACTCAACACCGATGTGTCTCTCCGTGTCGAGGAGACAGACACTACAGAAGCCTTCAAAGTATCAGGCAGAGGCGAACTACATCTGTCCGTCCTAATCGAAAATATGCGCCGCGAGGGATATGAATTCGCGGTAAGCAAGGCTGAAGTGCTCTATAAGGAAGATGAAAACGGCAAAAAGCTGGAGCCTATGGAACTCGCTTATGTGGATGTTCCCGAAGAATTCTCCGGAACCGTCATCGAGAAGCTCAGTACCCGCAAGGGCGAGCTGATCAGCATGGGAACCGTGAGCGGCGGATATACCCGTTTGGAATTTTCCATTCCGGCAAGAGGTCTGATCGGATACCGCGGAGAGTTTATGACAGACACAAAAGGTAACGGCATCCTTAATACCGTATTCAACGGATATGGCCCTTACAAAGGAGATATCGCATACAGAAAACAGGGCTCCCTGATCGCCTTTGAGGCGGGTGAGGCCATCACTTACGGTCTGTACAATGCCCAGGAACGCGGCACGCTCTTTATCGGTCCCGGTGAAAAGGTATACGGCGGCATGGTTGTCGGCCAGAATGGACGCGGGGAAGACATCGAACTGAATGTATGTAAGAAGAAGCAGCTCACCAACACCCGCTCCTCAAGTGCAGATGAAGCGCTGCGTCTGACACCGCCCAAAATCTTAAGCCTTGAGCAGGCGCTCGATTTCATCGATACGGACGAGCTTCTGGAAGTCACTCCCAAGAGCCTGCGCATCCGCAAGAAAATTCTCGATCCGACGCTCCGCAAACGCGCTGGATTCAAAAAAGCATAACGTGAAAAGGCCGTCTGCGCAATGCAGCGGCCTTTTCTTGTGGAGATTTTTAACGAGATACTGTCTATTCTTCTCCTTTTCTTTGATCTGTTGTCTTTTTTCCGTATCTGAGCGGCTCGGATATCGTCCTGTTAAAGAAAGAGATCAGCGGTCCCATACAGAACGCCGACATCACTGTTCCGATCCCCAGCACCGCACCGAGCAGCCATCCGGTAACAGAGCAGAACAGATCGCAACCGATTCGGATCGGTGCAAACGGTCCCTTTGTCTTCTCCGAGAGGATCAGTGCAACCGAGTCATACGTCGACACACCCATGTTGCTGACGAAATAGAGCGATGACCCGAAAGATAGGATCACAAGTCCCGCCATCAGCAGAATTCCTCTCGACAGGTATGTATCGTGCGGCAGATACGTTGTAAAAAACCAACTGGACAGTTCCACCGCGTAGCCAAGCAGAAAGATATTGACAAAGGTACCCAATCCGATCTTGCTCCTGTCGACAAAAAATACGCCGACCAGCATGAGCAGATTCATGATCATATAAAATGTGCCGAATGTTATACTTGTCAAGCCCCAGACACCGTGTGCCAGCACCTGAAAGGGATCCATCCCGAATGCCGATGTGTTAAACATTCCGACCGAAATTCCACTGAGTGTGACACCCGCGACAGTCATCAGCACCCTGCGCTTCATCTCTGCGTCCCACTGCCATTTTGTTGCTTTTTTCATCAGAACCTCTTTATCATATAGAATATAAAGTACAAGCGCGGCGATAAGCCGGGTTATGTCATTGGATGATCATCTATCTAGGACTGCTGTTGCCAACAGCCTCAAGCGACCTACCTGGAAGCTGGCCGGGCAAGCTTTATGGCTTCCTGTTTGGTCTTGCTTCGGATGGGGTTTACATGTGCCTCTGATGTTACCATCAGAGCGGTAGTCTCTTAAGCTGCCTTTCCACCCTTACCGGCAAAAGCCGGCGGTAATTTTCTGTTGCACTGGCCTTGGAGTCACCTCCACCGGACGTTATCCGGCATCCTGCCCTGTGAAGCCCGGACTTTCCTCACCTCCCGTATGGGAGCCGCGATCATCTGCCGCACTTGCGACGTTATTATAGCATGTAAAAACCCTCTCTGCAACCGATTACCGTTCCATCGGGAAAATGCTTCCCACCGCAGTAATCGTATTTGCCAGATCCTCCCTGTAATCTTCATCCCCCGGATTCAGACTGTTGATCACACAACCAAAACTCTTCTCATAGCCTGTGGAATGGATAAACCTTCCCTCCCCCAGACAGATTGCCACATGACCGGGGAAAAAAATCAGATCGCCTTTCCGCGCTTCTTCCTTCGGAATCTCACGTATCGGATACCCCTCCTCGATGGAAGCGTCACGATAGATCAGAACCCCGTTCAACATATAACTCATAAACGCAAGGCCTGAACAGTCAATCCCTTCTGATGATTTCCCTCCCCAACGGTACTGCGTGCCAAGATATCCTCTCGCCGTCTCCGTCACAGCTTGCCGGAACACTTCCTCCCCCTCGGGAGTTCTCAGGCATGCGTCAATCATGGTAGAATCCGTAAGCGGCGTACCCTCTGTCAGGAAGCGGTCTGTGTCCTTCCGTACCCGGATACTCACTGCAGGCAAATAACCGATCTCACCGGATGCCGTCCTGATCAGTCGATACCCTTTTGCTACATTTTCTTCCAGAAGTGTCACAAAACATCCTCTGCACAACGTCGTCAGGATCAGCCCTCTGACCGTCGGAATACTCATCACATCCGCCCACCGTGCTGTCACGACCCAGCCGTTTTCCCGAAACACTCCATCTGTTTTGCTCCCATTCCGCACTATCCCGGATTCCGTCTCTGCTGTGCCGCTATTCCTCGATATCACGGTTTCCGACACATCATCGGCCGCAATCCATCCCTCGTATC
>JALFTO010000019.1 GCA_022779165.1 Lachnospiraceae bacterium | reverse complement strand
ATATGGAGTCCTTCACTATACATACATGATAATCTGCATTATCATACCGTTTGCGATGGCAGTGATGACACTGATACACTCCGGACGCAAAGACGCCTATCTGAAAAGAAAGGCTCACTACGGACAGTTCATTGTTTTGTCGTTGTTTCCGCTTTCCGCGATGGCGATGCGGTCTTTCGGTATTCTCAAGGAATATGATCCGAATCCTGCTGCGCTGGGAATCATTCTGTCAGGTGTGGTGATCGGCGTATGGAGCCGCAGAAATGTGGATCTGAGCCGGATGGCATCTGCGTCGGTGCTGAGTACGATCGATGACGGCGTGATCCTGCTCGATGAGGAGAAACTGATTGTCAGCTTCAATCCCGCCATGCATATCATTTTCCCGGAACTGGATCCCAAGTGGCTGGGGGTCGGTGTCGAGAAACTGGAAAGTTTCCCTATGGAGATCTTTGCCTCGGACGGAAAATGGGAATTCTCAATCGAGGAGAGCAGATATGATGCCCGCATTAAGCGGATGAATGATACGAGAGGAAAACTGTGCGGGTATGTCGTCACTATCATGGATGTGACAGCTACGCACAATTATATTGAGGAGATCCTCGAGACAAGAAAGCAGGCGGAGAGCGCCAACAAGGCAAAGACCGATTTTATTGCCAATATGTCTCACGAGATCCGGACGCCGATGAATGCGATCATCGGCTTCAGCGAACTGATCAAGGAGGAGAGTCACGGGCGCAAGATGTATGATTTTGCCTGTGACATCCAGCATGCTTCCCAGAATCTGTTAAAGATCGTGAATGATATCCTGGATCTGTCCAAGATTGAGTCGGGACGGATGGAACTTGTGGAGGTTGAGTACAGAATCCGCGATATGGTGGATGAAACACTTGGCATCATGCGGATGGCAGCTGTTCAGCACGGGCTGTCCCTGAATCTGGAATGTGATGATACGATCCCGTGCAAGCTTCGCGGTGACGATCTCAAGATCAGACAGATCCTTATCAATCTTTTGAATAATGCGATCAAGTTTACCAATCAGGGCAGCGTGAGTCTCAAGGTGGAACAGAGTCCTTTCCGTCCGGGATGGATTTTCCTGATCTTTACGGTACAGGATACCGGTATCGGCATCAAGGAAGAGGACATGAACCGGATATTTGACGATTTCAGCCAGGTGGATTCCAAACGCAACAGGAATGTCGAAGGAACGGGACTTGGTCTTGCCATCTCGCGTAAGATGATCCATCTGATGAGGGGAACGATCCGGGTGGACAGTGTGTACGGAGAGGGAAGTACTTTTACCGTGACGATACCGCAGCAGGTATGCGATGAGAGACCGCTGGCGGAAGTGACGAGGCAGACTCAGGAGAAAGAGAAAGAAAATGCTCCGATGTTCAGAGCGGAGGGATACCGGATTCTGGTGGTGGATGACAATCTGGTCAACCGGAAGGTTGCCCTCGGTATGCTGAAGCCTTACTGCTGCGATCTGGCGGAGGCTGCAAGCGGGCCGGAAGCGATCGACATGGTGAAGGCGGAGAAATATGATATGATCCTCATGGATCATATGATGCCGGATATGGATGGCGTTGAGGCCACGAAGATCATACGAAGTCAGTGCGGCAATAACGGAAGGACGCCGATCATCGTAGCGCTTACCGCCAATGCGATGCAGGGATCGAAAGAGATGTTTTTGCGCAACGGATTTCAGGATTTCCTGGCAAAACCTATTGACAGGAAACTGATGCATGCCATGCTCACAAAATGGATCCCGGGCAAGTATAAGGAGGAAGTGCAGGAGGAGAGCAGCGGTCAGGATATCACACTCGATGATCTCTCGGATGTGTTCCTGAACGGCATTAATATCGCGGAAGCGTTGAAGCGCCACAGCGGCACGCTGGAGGAATATCTGGAGATCCTCAGACTCTTCTATATGGATGGTAAGCAGAAAATCAAATATCTGACGGAACTTTTGGAAAAGAAAGACTGGAAGAATTACAGGATAGAAGTTCATGCGCTGAAGAGTGCATCTGCCAATATCGGTGCGGACAGACTTTCCACTGAGGCAAAAGAGCACGAGGATGCGGCCGCGGCGGAAAACGAAGAATTTATCACGCAGAATAGTGACGGATTGCTGGAGGATTACAGGAATCTTTTGTCAGAGATCCGTGTCGTGCTCAAAAAGAAGATGAACGGTGAGCCGGATGAGCCGGAAGTACAGCGCAGGGAGATCGGAACGGAAGATCTGGAAAATAAACTGAAAGAAGCGCTGCATCTGCTGGAGACATTCAAATCCAAGGAATGTGCGGAAATCGTAAATGATCTGTGTACCTGCAAGGTGCCGGAGGAGATAGAGGAACTGCTGGAACAGGTACAGACGAAGCTGAAATTATATGCGGATGATGAGGCAGAGGACTTGCTTCGGGAGGCGGTCACTGCAATGGATAAGATGGGAGGAGATTGAGATGCCAAGGATGAGAATATTGGCGGTGGACGACAATGTTGTGAATCTTGCGACGCTGGAACAGGAATTGAAGGATAAATATGAGGTCATTCCCATGATCTCGGGGAGGCGCGCAATCAAATTCCTGCAGTCGGAGGATGTGGATCTGGTGCTTCTGGATGTGCAGATGCCGGTGATGGACGGTCTTGAAACATTGCAGGAGATCCGTACTCTGGAAAACGGAGTGACGCTTCCGGTCATTTTTCTGACATCGACTGCGGATAAGGTTGTTCTGCTGGAGGGATCCAAGCTCGGTATCATGGACTACATTCTGAAGCCGTTTGATTCCTTTGATCTGCACGAGAGGATTGAGAAAGCCTTAAAGCGCAGGGGTGTGCTGCCAATCGATGGGACGGAACTGTACCAGCGTGTCAAGGAAGTACGTGACTATATCCTGAGTGAGAAATATAAGCCGGCGCTGACGAAGACAGAGGAGATTCTGGGTTATCAGCTTGAGGAGGATATCCAGGGGCGTATGGCCAATGTCAAGATAAAGCTGGAGGCGGCGGACTATGAGGGCGCTGAGCGGATGTTAGACCGTATCATCAAAATGATGAAAAAGAGCGGACGGGTGTCAGATGATTCGGATGCGCCGCCGATCAGTCTGGGCGAGATGAATTCGAGACTTCTCTATATCTTAACCGATCTGGAGAATTATGATATCAAGGAAGCATTGGCAAAGCTGGATGATCTGCTCTGCTACGAGCTGCCGCCTGTGGTTTTTGATGGCTGCAAAAAGGCACGCGGGAAACTGGCCGAGTATGACGATGATGAGGCGGAGAAACTCATCCGCGCCGTGCTGTCTGAACTGTAATGGGGATGTCTGCGAGGGCAGACGGACATATGTGTGGATACAAAGAGCAGGGATTCCTGCTCTTTTTTTCCTGCTTCGGGCAGGAAAGTTACAGCATGAGGCATATGTCGTTTTTGGTTGGCAGGAGTTTTTATAATACATACCCTCTTGCTGCATTTCGAGAAGTGTCTTAGTATCAGCCATTTTCGAGAAAGACGATGAACAGTCCTCGAAGCGGCGCATATCCGCCCGTTAAAACAATAAGGAAATCCGCCGCTTGATCCCGATGTCA
>JALFTO010000007.1 GCA_022779165.1 Lachnospiraceae bacterium | reverse complement strand
TTTTCTATTTTTTTACGTATGGTACGCATATGGTTCCCTCCATGCCTTGTGATTGGGTGAAAAGAATAAAATATTTATTATCATAGCACATATCAGCAAAAAACCATAGAATTTTGTTGAAAAAAATAGTATGATAAGATGTATATGAAAATCAAAATAGAAAGAGGGGTACGAAATGGCAAAACTGACATTTACTGGCGGTATTCATCCCTATGACGGCAAAGATCTGTCGAAGGATAAGCCTATGAAGGCTGTGCTGCCGAAGGGAGATCTCGTTTATCCCATGTCACAGCATATCGGTGCACCGGCTGTTCCCATTGTGCAAAAAGGAGACAGGGTCTTGACAGGACAGAAGATTGCCGAGGCGGGCGGATTCGTGTCGGCGCCGATCTATGCGACAGTATCAGGTACCGTAAAGGCGATTGAGCCCAGAAGGATCGTCACGGGCGACAGTGTCATGAGCATTGTTGTGGAGAATGATGGTCTGTATGAGGAAGTGGAATATGGTCCGGTGAAGCCTTTGGAGGAACTCACAAAAGAAGAGATTATCGGTCTTGTCAAGGAAGCGGGCGTTGTGGGTATGGGTGGCGCAGGTTTCCCGACACATGTGAAACTCTCACCGAAGGAGCCGGAAAAAATCGAGTATGTGATTGCAAACTGTGCGGAGTGTGAGCCATATCTTACTTCCGATTACCGCAGGATGGTCGAGGAACCGGAGAAACTGGTGGACGGACTGAAGATCATACTCCGTCTGTTTGATAATGCCAAAGGTATCCTTGCCGTGGAGGACAACAAACCGGACTGCATTCAGATATTGAAGAAACTCACGGCAAATGAGCCGGATATCACGGTAAAAGCGCTGCAGACGAAATACCCGCAGGGATCTGAGAGACAGCTGATCTATGCAGCGACGGGGCGTGCGATCAATTCCTCCATGCTCCCGGCAGACGCAGGCTGTATCGTAGATAATGTGGATACCGTTGTGGCAATTCAGCAGGCTGTGAGGGAAGGCAAGCCTCTGATGCACCGCATTGTTACGGTGACGGGGGATGCGATCAATGATCCGAGGAATTTCATTGTGCGGATCGGAACCAATTATCATGAGCTGGTGGAGGAAGCGGGCGGCTTCAAGTCCGATCCGGTCAAGATCGTTTCCGGCGGCCCGATGATGGGATTCGCACTGTTCGGTCTGGATGTGCCTACTACCAAGACATCGTCGGCTCTCCTGTGCATGACAAAGGACGAGGTGGCGGAATATGAACCGGGGCCGTGTATCAAATGCGGAAAATGTTCAGAGGTGTGCCCCGGAAGAGTGCTTCCGAACAAACTGGCTGTTTTTGCGGAGCACGGCGATGATGAACAGTTCCTGAAATACAACGGCATGGAGTGTTGTGAGTGCGGCTGCTGCAGTTTTATCTGCCCTGCCAAGAGACCGCTCACACAGATGATCAAGTCCATGCGTAAGATTCAGCTTGCAAAGAGAAAGAAGTAGGGAGGAAATTGAGATGAGCGATTTGATGAAAGTGTCATCCAATCCGCATATACGCTCAAAGGCTACCACAAGCGGTATTATGGGAGCTGTCTGTGTGGCGCTTCTGCCGGCAACAGCCTTTGGGGTATACAATTTCGGACTGCATGCACTGTTGTTGATTCTGGTTACGGTGGCGTCAACCGTGCTCACAGAATTTGTATATGAGAAACTGATGAAAAAGCGTGTGACCGTGACGGATCTGTCCGCTATGGTGACAGGACTTCTGTTGGCGCTGAATCTGCCTCCGGCAGCGCCTCTCTGGATCGGTGTGATCGGCGGTGTGTTCGCCATCCTCGTTGTGAAGATGCTTTTTGGCGGTCTCGGACAGAATTTTATGAATCCGGCATTGGGAGCGAGATGCTTCCTGTTGATTTCCTTTACTTCGATCATGACAAACTTTGACTGTGATGCCTACACGGGAGCAACTCCTCTGGCTGCTTTGAAAGCGGGAGAGAGTGTGAATGTGATGGATATGATCATCGGACGGACCTCGGGAACGATCGGAGAGACCTCCATGATCGCGATTGTGATCGGAGCATGTATTCTGATTCTGCTTGATGTGATCGATCTGCGGATCCCCGGTACATATATCGTAACTTTTGTGATCTTTATCACATTGTTTGGCGGCAGGGGATTTGATACGGCATTTATTTCCGCACAGCTTGCGGGCGGCGGATTGATGCTCGGTGCATTCTTTATGGCAACCGACTATGTGACCAGGCCGATCACCAAGAACGGGCAGTATCTGTTCGGTATTTTCCTCGGGATCATGACTGGCATTTTCCGTCTGTTCGGACCCGGCGCGGAAGGCGTTTCCTATGCGATTATCCTGGGTAACCTGTTAGTGCCTCTGATTGAGAAGATCACAGTGCCGAAGGCATTTGGAAAAGGAGGCGAGCGCGTATGAAGAACATGTTGAAGGATACGGCCATCCTCCTGATCATTACACTAATCTCCGGTGCGATTCTGGGATTTGTCTATGAGCTGACAAAGGAGCCGATCGCATTGCAGGAAGAGAAGGCAAAGCAGGAGGCTTACAAAGAGGTCTTTACCGATGCAGAGTCTTTTGAAGCTATGACGGATCTGGATGAGGCGGCTATGACAGCTGTTGCGGCAGAGGGCGGCTATACCCAGACATCCGTCAATGAAGTGGCAAAGGCCGTGGATGGAAGCGGCAGTGTGTTGGGGTATGTGATCACGGTTACTTCCCATGCGGGCTACGGCGGCGATATCAAGTTTTCGATGGGAGTCCGGAGCGATGGTACTTTGAACGGCATTTCTATCTTGTCCATATCAGAGACGGCCGGACTCGGCATGCGTGCGGAGGAGGTTCTGAAGCCTCAGTTTGCAGAGAAACAGGTAGTTCAGTTCAGTGTGACAAAGACCGGTGCTGCGTCCGATGATCAGATCGATGCGATCAGCGGCGCTACGATCACTTCCAACGCTGTGACGAACGCTGTGAATGCGGGATTGTATTATTATCAAAATGAATTGGAAGGAGGGGTTCAGTGATGAATCGTGCAGGAGAGAGACTGTATAACGGTCTGATTAAAGAAAACCCCACCTTTGTGTTAATGCTCGGTATGTGCCCGACTCTGGCGGTCACCACTTCGGCGATCAACGGATTGGGCATGGGACTTACGACCATGGTGGTGCTGGCTCTGAGCAATGCAATCATTTCATTGCTCAGAAATATCATACCGGATAAAGTGAGAATTCCGGCATTTATTGTAATCATCGCGTCCTTTGTGACGCTGGTGCAGATGCTTCTGCAGGCGTATCTGCCGTTTTTGTATGATGCATTGGGAATTTATATCCCTCTGATCGTGGTAAATTGTATCATTCTGGGAAGGGCAGAGGCGTACGCGTCCAAGAATCCCGTGATCCCGTCTCTGTTTGACGGAATCGGTATGGGACTCGGCTTTTCCTTTGCACTGACATGTATCGGCGCTGTCCGTGAACTGATCGGTGCGGGTCAGCTCTTCGGAATCCATGTGATGCCGGCTTCCTATGTGCCGGTCAGCATCTTTATCATGGCGCCGGGTGCATTCTTTGTGCTTGCGGCTCTGACCGCGCTGCAGAATAAGATCAAACGTGCCGGGGAGAAGAAAGGCAAAGACATGTCGAAGGTTCAGTCCGGCTGCAGCGAGGACTGCATGAACTGCAAGGAGAGCGGCTGTTCCCATAGATTCTTCGGGGAAGACAAGAAAGAAAATGAGAATAAGGAAGGGGAGGTAAAGTAAGATGGAAACATGCAGAGATCTGTTGATTATCCTGATCGGTTCCAGTCTTGTCAGTAACGTTGTGCTGAGTCAGTTCCTGGGATTGTGCCCGTTCCTTGGCGTATCTAAGAAGGTTGAGACGGCTGCAGGCATGGGGACGGCGGTTATCTTCGTTATCACGCTCGCATCAGCGGTGGCAGGAGTGATCTACCGTTATGTGCTCACCCCTTTAAATATCACGTATTTACAGACGATTGTGTTTATCCTGGTGATTGCGGCGCTGGTGCAGTTTGTGGAGATGGTTTTGAAGAAATATATGCCGTCTCTGTATAATGCGCTCGGCGTGTATCTGCCTCTGATTACGACGAACTGTGCAGTGCTTGGCGTGGCACTCACAAACGTGCAGAAGAATTACGGAATATTGACCGGAGTGGTTAACGGCTTTGCCACCTCCGTCGGCTTTACGATTTCCATTGTGATCCTGGCAGGCATCCGCGAAAAGATGGCATATAATGATGTGCCGGAATCCTTCCGGGGCATGCCCATTGTTCTGATCACAGCAGGGCTGATGGCGATCGCTTTCTGCGGATTCTCGGGATTGTTATAGGAGGGAAAGGTCATGAGTGTATCAGGAATATTGATCGCAACGGCGGTTGTAGGAGCGGTTGGATTGTTTATCGGTCTTTTCCTCGGCGCGGCAGCGATTAAATTTAAGGTAGAGGTTGACGAGAAGGAGGAGGCTGTTCTGGCAGCACTTCCGGGCAATAACTGTGGCGGCTGTGGTTTCGCCGGATGTTCCGGTCTGGCGGCGGCAATCGCAAAGGGTGAGGCTCCTGTAAATGCCTGTCCTGTGGGCGGAGAGCCTGTC
>JALFTO010000182.1 GCA_022779165.1 Lachnospiraceae bacterium | reverse complement strand
ATTACGCCAACCCGACACCGGGAGCGGTAAACTGACAGAAAAAAGGGACTGCTGCACGAGACAGCGGTTCCTTATTTTATTTGAACAATTATGTTGATACAAAGCAATCGACTACATTTCGAGAAGTGTCTTAGTATCTGCTATTTTCGAGAAGAACGATGAACAGGGCGGCGAGGACTGTCTGAGCACTGCCGGTTTTCAAAACTTTGGATTCCCGGAACCTTCGCGGGGATTTCCTAATTGTTTTCGGGTGGACCGCTTATCGTGCCGCTTCTGCGGAACTCGCTTCGCTCAGACAGTCCTCGAAGCGGCGCATATCCGCCCGTTAAAACAATAAGGAAATCCGTCGCTTGATCCCGATGTCATCCAAAGTATTGAAAAAACGGCAGATGCGAGTTCCGCAGACGCCCTGCTATCGAAACATCGTTCTTCCAAAAAATGAATATCTCTTGATATTCATTGCGCCGAGCGAAGCGAGTGTGCATCAGCCGCAGGCTGCGTATCCGCTTGCGGATATGCAGACACTTGACTCTTTGAGACGCAGCCTGCCCCTTTTTATACATAATTTCTCCCGAAAAAAGTGCTGCATTATCCCGCCAGGTAATTTTTCATGACCTGCAGGGCGTTTTTCTCAAGTCTCGACACCTGTGCCTGGGAGATGCCGATGATATCTGCCACCTCCATCTGTGTCTTGCCCTCGAAGAAGCGGAGGGAGATGATCTCGTTCTCACGCTTGTTCAGCCGTTTCATCGCCTCACTCAGAGACAGATGTTCCACCCAGGTCTCCTCTTTGTTCTTCTTGTCGCTGATCTGATCCATGACATACAGTGTGTCTCCGCCGTCACTGTAGACCGGCTCATAGAGACTCATCGGATTCTGTATCGCGTCGAGCGCATAGATGATATCCTCTCCCGATATCCCGATCTCCTCCGCGATCTCATTGATCGTCGGCTCCTTCAAATTTTTCCGTGTCAGATTCTCCCTTGCATAGATCGCCTTGTATGCGGTATCCTTCAGAGATCTGCTGACACGGATGCTGTTGTTGTCCCGCAGGAAACGCCGGATCTCGCCGATGATCATCGGCACTGCATACGTACTGAACTTCACGTCAAGTTCCGTGTTGAAATTATCGACAGCCTTCATCAGTCCGATGCAGCCGATCTGGAACAGATCATCCGGGTTTTCATTACTGCCCGCAAACCGCTTGATCACACTGAGCACGAGTCTTAAGTTTCCTCTCACATATTCCTCTCTCGCTTCCCTGTCACCGTTTTTGATCCTCCGGAATAATTCCGTTTTCTCCGCCTCTGTCAGGGACGGCAGCTTTGATGTATTGACTCCGCATATCTCTACCTTATTAAGCGCCATAGCAAGATTCCTCCTAGATTGTTCTCTAGTAAAATGATTCTCACTATGGCGCTTTCCTATGCGTGCTTTATTCTTTTTTCGTTAGTATTATTATCCCATATTTCGAGTGTTTTGCATGGCGGTGTCACTACTGCAGATAAGCAAAAAATCCGCTGACATCATTGGATTTCATGTATCCCTTTTCCACCCAGAAATCCGATGCCATCTGCGCGATATCCATGACATTCTCCTCAGAAGAAAGGTCATTGAATGCCTTGTTCTCCTCTTCTCCATAGAATGTGATGCCCGCGCACTCATCGATCACATCCTGCACATCCAGTCCCAGACCTTCCGCCATAATCTGACATCCGGCCTCCTTGTCTGCATTCAGATCCGCAACAGCCTTATTCCAGCAGTCATTCAGCACATCTGCCGCATCGGGATGCTCCTCCAGGAACCTGGTGCTGACCGTCAGCACATCTATAATTGCCTTCGGATAATCTGCGGAAGACACAAGAATATGGCCTCCCTCTCTCTCCCCGCAATTGCTCAGCGCAGGCTCCCATGTCACTGCCGCATCCACACTGCCTGCCAGGAACGCCTCACCTGCCTCATCATTCCCCATCTCGATGGTATTGATCTGATCCTCTGTGATGTTGCTGTCCGCGAGCGCCTGCAGGAAGAAGAAATAGGAGGTTGCAGACTTGTCAAGTGCCACGGTCTTACCTGCCAGATCATCCATGGTCTGAATATCTGCCGTTGCCACCAGTCCGTCACCGCCCGTGGAACAGTCCATGGTACACACATACTGCTCCGGTGCGCCTGCATCATACTGGATGATATCACGATCCATTACCTGACCGAGCGCCTGAATGCTGTCTGATAGGAACAGTGCCCCGTATGTCGATTCATCCTCCACGATCGTGATCTTAGCGTCATAGCCGGCCTCTGCAAAATAGCCTTTTTCCACCGCAATAAACAGCGGCGCATACCCCGCCCAGGTACAGAAAGCAATGTTGAGCGGTACGAGTTCTCCCGATGCAGACCCACTGTCTGCACTCTCTGTCTGAGTCTCACCGTCTGCACTCTCCGATGCAGCCTCAGTCTGCGCTGCAGGCGCTGAGGCCTCCGCACTCTTGCTGCCGCAGCCTGCAAGGCTTCCCACAACAAGCGCCAATGTCAGTAACAATGCCAGTTTTTTCTTCACAATTTTTGTCCTCCTCATTTGGTATCTATTTTATTCCATGGCTGCTTCCTGACTCTCCTGCCAGAGCATATCCATGATCTTTCTCTTTAATTCCAGGAATTCCGGCTTCACCATCATCTCATGATTGCGCTCTCCCGGGATATCGACATCAAGCACTTCCCGGATCGTGCCGGGTCTGCGGCTCATCACATAGATTCTGCTGCCGAGCAGGATCGCTTCATCGATATCATGTGTAATAAACAGGATCGTATTCTTTGTCTCCCTGCTGATCTTTGCCAGGAGTTCCTGCATCACCACTCTGGTCTGTGCGTCCAATGCACCGAACGGCTCATCCATCAGAAGCATCTCCGGATGATTGGCAAGTGTGCGGGCAATCGCAACACGCTGCTTCATTCCGCCGGACAGCTGTTTGGGCAGAGCGTTCTCAAAGCCTGACAGACCTACCATTTTAATATACTCTCCCGCGATCCTGCTCTGCTCTTTGGCGGGAAGCCGCTTCATCTTCAGACCGAACTCCACATTCTTCTGCACTGTCAGCCACGGAAACAGACTGTAGCCCTGAAACACCATGCCTCTGTCGGCGCCCGGCTCGCAAACCACTTTGCCTTCAAGCCAAACCTCACCCTCCGTGGCCTCCTCAAGACCTCCGATGATATTCAGAAGCGTTGATTTCCCGCATCCGGAAGGTCCGACAATCACCACAAACTCCGACTCTCTGACCTCCAGATTAATATCGCTTAACGCTGTGACAGTATTCTCTTTTTTATTTTTTGCCGGAAATATCTTCGTTAAATTCTTAACCTGCAATTTGATTTCAGCCATACTCAGTCACCCAGCCTTTCATGCCACGGAACGATCAGCCGTGTCAGGATCCTCAGCAAAAAGTCCGTCACAAGACCGATCAGTCCGATCATGATCAGTCCCGCAAAAATCACATCCGTTGCAAGGAACCGCTGTGATTTCAGGATGATAAATCCAAGCCCCTCTGCAGCTGCCACCATCTCCGCCACAACCAGATAGGTCCACGCCCATCCGATCGTCATACGGAAATCATCCATCAGACCCGGAAGCGCTGCCGGGAAGATGACCTGTGTATAGATCTCCAGCTTCCCCGCGCCAAGTGTCTTCGCCGCATTGATCATATTCTTATCCACGGAGGAGACCGTGTCGCAGACCATTAACACAAGCTGGAAAAAAGTTCCGAGGAAAATGATCACGTATTTCTGCTTCTCATCAATTCCCAGATACAGGATTGTCAGCGGCACCAGTGCAACCACCGGCAAATACCGCACAAACTCGATCACAGGCTGTACGATCGCACTGAAAAACTTAGAACGCGCCATCAGCATCCCGATCGGAAGTGCCGCAACCGCCGACCAGAACCATCCAATCATCACTCGCCTCGTGGATGCCAGACAATGCTCAAGCAGCGTCCCGTCTGCCGCCATTGACTTCAGGCTGTCAATCACCGCTGTCGGGGAAGGCATAAAAATAGGATCTGCCAGACCTCCGTATGTCACAACGCACCATGCAATAATGATGATGCAGAAAGAAACAAATGACAAAAGTCCCGTGGACAGACCCTTAACTGTTTTCTTTTTCTTATCTTTTGCTTTACAATCCGCCATGCTTTGCCCTCTCCTTTATTATGCTAAAGTAGTATAGCATGAAAGAATCGGTATCGCAACCCAAAAATCTCTTTTCCCTTACACTTCCTTGGCCATCTCTTTCTTTAACCTGCGGATGATCTTCTTTTCCAGCCTTGAG
The DNA here is from genome assembly GCA_022779165.1 of Lachnospiraceae bacterium. Lineage (GTDB taxonomy): Bacteria > Bacillota > Clostridia > Lachnospirales > Lachnospiraceae > VSOB01. The sequence goes on along the minus strand of JALFTO010000182.1, from coordinate 12,023 downwards.
ATATACGACTGTGAAATTCCCAGGAGAGAGGCCACTTCCTTCTGTGTCATCTCCATTCCGTCCGGCGTGTTGAGTCCGAAACGCAGATTGATGATCGTGCGCTCCCTGTCGGACAGCTTATTCATCGCCTTCATCAGAAGCTTCCGCTCCACCTCACTCTCGATGTCTTTATAGATCACATCCTCATCGGTTCCGAGAATATCGGACAGCAGCAGTTCATTGCCGTCCCAGTCCACATTGAGCGGCTCATCAATGGACACCTCAAGTCTTGTCTTGTTATTTCTGCGCAGATACATCAGAATCTCATTCTCGATACATCTTGACGCATACGTTGCCAGTTTGATATTCTTTTCCGGATTGAAGGTGTTGATCGATTTGATCAGACCGATCGTTCCGATAGAGATCAGATCCTCCACTCCGACACCGGTGTTATCAAACTTCTTGGCTATGTACACCACCAGGCGGAGATTGTGTTCGATCAGGATCGCCTTCGCCTCTTTCTCCATCTCCGTACCCAGATCCTGTATGATCTCCTCCTCCGTAGCTGCCTCAAGCGGCGGCGGAAGCACCTCCGCGCCTCCGATATAATGAATGTCTCCCTGCTTCGTCATCAGGAACTTCGGTTCCCTGCGAATCAGTCGAAACTGAATCTTTCCCGGTATTGCCACTTTAAATATCATATGTCTTCCTCCTGTCAATTGATCCATGTGGAGTGAAGGATCATCCGGTATGCCCCCCGGGATGACAATTTGTCATCTGCCAGCGCAACCAGCGGCCTCTCCACATACTTCTTTTCATTTTTTCCAAAAATCACTGCTTCCGTTAATCGATACCCTTCGAGGATCCCATGAGGATTTCCCACACTGTGATAAGGGATCACCCGGTAATCCTCATCCCGCTTAAGTTCCAGCAGGTCACTGACCGCCTCCCTTTCGACCAGCGCCACCGCTGTTCCGTCTGTCGGGTCGCTCAGACTGTTTCCCGTATCATAGAGCGCTCTTAGTGTAACGTTTTTCCCCTGATAATTCAGCTGCACCGTAAAAATATGTTTTCTGTCTCCTGCGTCGCGATGAATCATACATACAAGCAGACACATTCCAAAACTGACTGTCAGGATCATGCAGATATTAAAACCGCTTTTTCGAAAAAAGGGAATCTGCAGGGTCAGAAGCTGCAAAAAACCTCCCATCAGAATCGCTCCCAGATACAGTTCTATCGTTGCCTTAAGAACCATTCTTAAGTTCATCTTGCGGAAGCAAAGCTTCACCATACATACACTGACAAGCCCGTACCCTGCCGTAATCCGCAGAAAGGCAGGTATCCTGACTGCAACCGTCACGATACAGGAAGCAAACGCTCCAAATGCCGCACTGAGAAGAATGCTCCGATATGTGGCAGTACATCCAAGCACCCTTTTCACAAGCATGAGCAGCATGATATCCATGCAGAGATTCAGAAGGAAGAAACTGTCAATGTATAATTCATAGTGCACATCCACCTCCTGTCTGAGCCCATGAATCTATTATAAGAAAAACTCCTTTTATTATATGTCGAAATTCCTACGTTTTCCTGAATAAGCATCGCACTTTTCGACAATCGGGCAGTCCTGCACCGGGCGTGCACCGCCTGCGGCTGATCCTCCTGCGCGCCCATGGCGCGCAAACAAAAAAAGACCTGCCACAACCATGTGACAGGCCTTTTGCCATTGCTCTTTATCTTCAGATTTTTTCTTATTTCTTCTGCAGGAAACTCGGGATGCTCAGTGTCTTCTCCTCCACACTGCTCTTGATATCTCCCGGTCTCTTGATCCCGGTTAAAGGTACCGTGGAAGAGGAATTAATGACAGGCGTTGTTCCCATGCCCATTCCGGAACCGATTCCGCCTACCGGCTTCACAGAAGGAGCCTTGTACGGCTGGAAATTATTGCTGGTAATGCGGGGTGCGGGAGCATCCTCAAGTCCTGTCGCGATCACCGTGATCGTGCAGGCATCGGAAGCCTTCTCATCATACATCGCACCGAAAATAATATTGACATCATCTCCGGCAAGCCCCTGAACATAATCCGCCGCATCGGCAGCATCCGCCAGCGTAATATCACCGGAAACATTGATGATCACATGTGTCGCACCGGAAATCGTCGTCTCAAGCAACGGGCTTTCCACCGCCATCTTCACAGCTTCCGCCGCCTTGTCATCGCCCTTGCCGGTTCCGATACCGATATGGGCGATTCCCTTGTCCTTCATGACTGTCTGCACATCCGCAAAATCCAGATTGATGATCGCGGGCAGATTGATCAGATCCGTAATTCCCTGAACTGCCTGCTGCAGCACTTCGTCAGCCTTCTTTAACGCATCCGGCATGGTCGTCCGTCTGTCCACGATCTCCAGAAGCTTGTCGTTCGGGATCACGATCAGTGTATCCACATTCTCTTTCAGACGTTCGATACCGCCCACTGCATTGAGCATTCTCGCCTTCGCCTCAAAACGGAAAGGCTTTGTCACAACACCTACCGTCAAAATCCCCATGTCTTTGGAGATCTTGGCAACTACGGGAGCAGCCCCCGTTCCGGTACCGCCACCCATACCACAGGTGACAAACACCATGTCTGCCCCCTTCAGGGCACTGGTGATCTCTTCCACATTCTCCTCGGCCGCCTTCTCACCGATCTCAGGCTTAGCGCCTGCTCCCAACCCTTTGGTGAGCTTCTCGCCGATCTGCAGCAGTTTCGGCGCCTTGCAAAGCTGCAAAGCCTGCTTGTCCGTATTTACTCCGATGAAATCAACTCCATCGATACTCTCATCTATCATTCTATTGACAGCATTATTACCTGCGCCGCCCACACCTACAACGATGATCTTTGCCGCAGATTCAGCATCGTTTGTCTTAATCTCTAACAAAGGTATATCCTCCTTCAATAGCCCCTTATAAACTCCATATAGTCTATAATATTATTTTTCGTTCGATTTATCAACAGGTTTTTTTATTTTCTAGGCACATTTTCTTTCCCTTTTTCAAAAATGTTCTAATCCAGTTCGAATGTGAAATCCGTCATTCCTTCCGTATAGTTGTCCATTCTGAGCGTGCCTTTCTTCCCCTCCAGACCGGGCAGGATCGGTTTGAGCTTCATGATCTTCTCATCGATATCCTTGTTCGAGCCGAGTTTGACCTTGGCTTCTCCAAAATAGAGCGTCTTTTCCATAAATTTGTCAAAGTATATTCTGTCTGCCTGAATCCCGTATTTATTCAGAAGCTGTGTGATATCCAGGATATCCTCAAATACTTCCTCATTCTCTACAGGCAGTTTCTCATTCATGACCACATAACCGAACTGCAACCCCGCCACCTGCGGAATCCCCGGTGTCCGCTGCTCAGATGTCTCTACCACGATACCGTCTTTGTCAAAATACATATATCTGCCCAGGTATTCTATGTATCCCGCCAGCGCCTTTTCGTACACAGTGATCTTGATCGTGTCACGCGCCAGGATATCAACATCCATAGACTGGACAAACGGCACATTGTCCACGCCCTTATCCTTATATTTAAAGGAAAGATACAGGGAATTGTGTCCGAGTTTTCCGTCCATCACGATGTCCATGATCTGTTCATTCGTGTAATGGATACTGCCCTCCACATAAACTGTTGTCACCTGATAATGCTTCAGGAAATAAAACACAGCCGACGCACAGAGCAGAAGCACAAACACCGTACAAAGCGATGCGACAATCCATCGTATCCTTCCTTCCGCAAGCGGCGCTTTGAAAGCTGTCTGTGCCTTTTTCCCCGTCGATGATACCTTATTCAATTCCGGAAGTCTGCCTGTATTGCCGGTAACCAGCCGGAGTTTCGTATTGTTTAACCGTTCCGGCCGGCTTCTGTTATTCTGTTTCGGCTTCGTCTCCTTTTTGCGACGGACCTTCTGTTTCTTCATAAAACAAACTGCCTCCAAGGCTTACGATATCCCGTCTGATATCTTCGTAGCCCCTGTCTATAAATTCTTTTCCACAGATAACGGTTTCCCCCTGCGCGGCAAGTCCGGCTACCACGAGCGCAGCTCCGCCACGCAGTTCCTCTGCCCGGACACAGGCTCCGATGAGGCAGTCCGTGCCTGTGATCTTAGCCTGCCGCCCTGTCACCGTAATCTCCGCGCCCATCTTCTTAAGCTCCGGTACGATCCGCAGCCTGTTCTCAAAGATTGTCTCCTCCAGAACGCTTTGCCCGTCCGCCCTGCACAATGCTGCCATCAGCGGGGACTGGAGATCTGTCGGGAATCCCGGATAGACCGCGGTTCTGACATAAGGAACCGACAAAGGTCTCGCAAGCGCCTGCAGACAGACTGCATCCTTCGTACACACAACGTTTCCGCCCATGATTCTGATCACGGCAAGCACCTGGCCCAGTTGATCCGCACATACGTCTCTCAGACAGATATTTCCGCCGGCGCCCATCGCCCCGAACAGATAAGTTCCCGCCACAATACGGTCAAACGGAATTCGATATTCACAGGAATGCAGGGTACGCACTCCTTCTATTACAATCACATCACCCTGCGACGACCGGTACAATTTTGCCCCGGATCGTATCAGGAAATCACACAGTGCGGCAATCTCGGGCTCTCTCGCCGCATTCCTGATAATCGTTGTCCCCTCTGCCAGCACGGATGCCAGGATCACATTCTCCGTAGCGCCCACACTTGCCATCCGCAGCCGGATCTCGTTTCCGTTTATCCGGTGCGCCACAGCTGCCAGCCTTTCATCCGTCTGTTCAATCCGGATTCCCATTTCTGCAAAGGCTTCCAGATGGAGATCGATCGGCCTCTTGCCAATGACACAGCCACCGGGATAATTGAGCGATACCTGCCCCGTTCTCCCGAGCAGTGCACCCATCAGAATAATGGAGGACCGCATTTTGCTCACATACTCATGGGGAAGTGTATGGCTCGTGATCTGTCCGGCGTCGATCGTCAGACTGTCGCCTGCCTGTTCCACAAGACAACCAATGCTCTGAAGCAGTCTGACCATGCAATGCACATCCGCGATATCCGGACAATTCTCTAAAACAGTAACACCTTTTACCAAAACAGCGGCAGCCATAATGGGAAGAACCGCATTCTTGGAACCCTGCACACTGATTTCCCCGGAAAGTGATCTGCCGCCCCGCACATGAATAGAATCCACCGTTCCACCTTCTTAAGCTTTGATGAAAAGACATATCCTATTATATGCAAAGATAAGAAATCCGTATCTTGTATCACTCTCACACTTCCTTTAACCGGATCGACTTTGAAACACTAAGTACCAGCCCGATCTCAACCAACAGAAACAATACGGAGGATCCGCCGTAACTGATAAAAGGAAGGGAGATACCCGTATTGGGGATTGTATTCGTCACAACCGCGATATTTAAGATCACCTGAATGGACACATGCCCCATCACACCGACGACAAGCAGTGCCCCGAACAGATCCGGCGCATTGTTGGCAATGATCATAAACCGCCAGATCAGCAGCAGGAACAGAAGGATCACTGCAATCGCCCCAAAGAGTCCCAGTTCCTCGCAGATGATCGAAAAGATCATATCGTTCTGTGCCTCCGGGATAAAACCGAGCTTCTGCATACTCTGACCAAGGCCTTTCCCGAAGATTCCGCCCGAACCGATGGCATATAATGCCTGCAGCGTTTGAAACCCTTTCCCGCTGGCATACGCCTCGGGGTCAAGCCACGCCCTGATACGTTCGCCGCGGAAACCAAGCCCCTCCGTTGACGGCGCACTGGCAATGGCATATACAATTGCGGCGACAGCCGCAGCCCCGGCCGCGCCGACCAGGATAAATTTCTTATATTCCGGGCTTGCCACAAACAGCATCAGCACGGCAATACCCAGTATGATGACCGCAGAACTCATATTATCGGTGATCTTCCAAACCATCAATGCGATCGGCAAAGGAAATGCCATTACCACGCCCAGTCCTTTCCAGGTCCGGATATTCCTGCCGATCCGGCAAACCATGGTCGCAAGGAACAGAATCATACACAGTTTTGCGATCTCTGCCGGCTGGATTCTCAGTCCGATTCCGAAATCAAGCCATCTCCTGGCTCCCTTTACCTCAACGCCCAGAGGCGTCATGACAAGACAGATGAGTACCGCCGAAACCAGATATCCGAGCACTGCGAACCGCTCCCAAAAATGGTACGGCACGTTCGCCACAAAGATCATGGCGATCATCCCCAGCACGTTGGCAAACAACTGTTTCTTCAGATAGTATGCCGCATCGCCATAATCCATGCTGGCCTCATAGGAGCTGGTGGAATAGATCATGATCATACCAAACCCCATCAGAAACAGCACAATAAACAGCAGGCTGTAATCAAAATATTGTTCTGATCGCTTTGTTCTGCCACTCTTCGTGAATCTTCCCGCCACTTAACCTACTCCTTCAGTGCATGTACAAAATCTTTGAACTGCCGCCCCCGCACCTCATAGTTCGGGAACATTCCCCAGCTTGCACAGGCCGGGGAAAGGAGTACCGCATCACCGCTTACCGCCTTGTCAGCGCAGATACGAACGACCTCCTCCAGACTGTCCGCCATAATGATATTCTCAAATCCATGGGCTCTTGCGCACTCGGCGATTCTGTCTCTGGTCTGTCCCAGAAGCACCAGCCATTTCACCTTTCCGTCAAAAGCCTCGATCCACTCATCGTATGTACTGCCCTTGTCATAGCCGCCGCCGATCAGGATCGTCGGCTTATTCATTGCCCGGATCCCCCTGATCGCCGCATCGGGATTGGTTCCCTTGGAATCATTGTAATAATCCACACCATTCTTTGTGGCAACAAACTCTATCCTGTGTTCCACCGCCTTAAATTCTTTCACTGTCTTAAGGATGGAGTCCATAGGTACTCCGGCACTGTGTGTGATCGCAATCGCCGCCATCACATTCTCCACATTGTGTGTGCCGAGCAGTTTCATCTCATGGATATTCAGAAGTCTCTCCGACTCCCCGCCGTCAGCCATCCAAATTTCTTCCCCATCGAGATAGATGCCTCTTTCAAGCTTTCTCACCGATGAGAAATAGAATGGCTCAGCCGACGTGCGCTCACCGAAAGCTCTGGTATATTCATCCTCATAATTCAGGATACAACGGCTGCTCTTATCCTGATTTGAGGCAATGGCTTCTTTTACCGCCACGTAATTCTCCATCGTGTGATGTCTGTTGAGATGATCCGGCGTAATGTTTAAGATCGCCGAGATATCCGGCTTAAACGCATGAATCGTTTCTAACTGGAAACTGCTGATCTCCGCCACGGTAACAGACCCTTCCGTAGTCTTAAGTGCCTCCAGTGTATACGGATTGCCAATGTTGCCAACCACAAATACGCTGTCCGTGTAATCCTTCATGATCTGTCCCGTCAGTGCCGTTGTCGTCGTCTTACCGTTGGTTCCCGTAATCGCAAAGAGTTTTCCTTTTGCAAAGCGGAAGCCGAGTTCGATCTCACCCCAGACCGGGATGTCCCTCTCCTTAAACTCCATCATAAACTCTGTATCAACAGGGACGCCGGGGCTCGGCACCACGAGTTCTATCGCCTGTCTGATTTCTTCCGGCAGCGTGCCGAGATAAATCTCCGCTTTTACATTCTCCGGCAGCTTTTCCGCAACCGATTCCTTTGTGAGATCCGCATTGGAATCAAAGAGAACCGGCAGCGCTCCCACGTGATATAACAGCCCTGCGGCCGCAATCCCGCTGATGCCGGTGCCAACTACCAGTACATGCTTTCCCGCCAGATCCGTTTCTTTCCTGCTCATATTTTATCAACCTTCTTTCTTTCCCTCTCTTACAGTGCAAGCAGACCGATGAGACACAGGATCGCCGTGACAATGGAAAATACCGCCACGACTCTGGTCTCAGACCATCCACACAATTCAAAATGATGATGGATGGGAGCCATCTTAAAGATCCGCTTCCCGCCGGTCGCTTTGAAATAGCTGACCTGAATGATTACAGACAGCACCTCAGCCAGATAGATAAAGCCGACGATCACAATGAATAACGGCATCTGCATCATATATGCCGTAGCCGCCACGAAGCCTCCCAGTGCAAGGGAACCCGTATCTCCCATAAACACTTTTGCAGGATATACGTTAAACAGCAGAAAGCCTAACAGCGCGCCTACCACCGCACAGGTGACAGGCTCGATCCCACTTCCTGTACCGATCGCCACCACCGTAAAAAATGTGGCAACCATGATCGTCACGCTGCTGGCAAGTCCATCCAGACCATCTGTAAAATTCGTTCCGTTCACCGTTCCGATCACCACAAAGAACAGGATCGGAATATTGAGCAATCCGAAATCAAGTGTCATGCCGTGCATGAACGGCACCTTCATAGCCAGACTCACATCTGTATATCGAACCAGATAAAAGGCAAAAATCGCTGTGACAACAAGCTGCCCCGCCATCTTCTGTGCGGGAGTCAGCCCCATGGAACGCTTCAGCACCACCTTGATATAATCATCCAGGAAACCGATCAGTCCGAAACCGAGTGTCAAAAACAGAATGGGTATGATCTTAGGATACGGCTTCACATAGGGAAGCGATGCCAGGATCACACTCGTCAGGATCAGGACACCGCCCATGGTCGGTGTTCCGCTTTTCTTCAGATGGGACTGGGGGCCGTCATCTCTCTCTGTCTGCCCAACCTTGAGTTTCCTTAAAAACGGTATTACGAACGGTCCCAGGATCACGCTGATGGCAAATGCCAGGATCACGGGAACCACAATTAAACGATACGTTGTCATCTTCTTTATCCTTTCCGGATTTTCTCTTACTTTTGTTTACGGTTCAAACACGGGCTTCGCAGTGCACACTCGGAAGCTGTCGCTTCCTCGTTCACGGGCTTCGCCCTATGTCTGCAGCCACAGACAACTCTGCCTGCAAGCAGTCAGATTGTCTTTGTCTGCCGACGCACTGCTCATTGCCACCGCGTACATTATAATCCATTCTCTCTAAATACGGAAGTATATTTTCAAAAAGCTGCTTTACCACGGGAGCCGCGATCTGTCCTCCGTAATAGACACCCTGCGGATTATAGATGATGGCAAGCGCGATCACCTGCGGATCATCCGCCGGTGCAAATCCAAGGAACGAAGAGATATACTTTCCGCTTCCTCTGGGAAGTGTCTGGCTCGTGGCCGTCTTGCCTCCGATCCGGTATCCTTCCATATAAGCTTTTTTCCCGCCTCCCTCAGACACCACCTTCTCGAGCAGCATCCGCATCGTCTCCGAAGTCTCCTCCGACACGATTCCGTCTCTCCTCTGATAGGAAAAGGTCTTTACGATCCTGCCGTCCTTATCCTGGACGCGTACCCCGAAATGCGGTGTCACCCCGGTTCCGCCGTTCACAAAAGAAGAAGCGGTAGTGAGCAGCTGGATCGGCGTGATCTGGAAGGACTGCCCAAAGGAAATCGTGGCAAGCTCCACCATCCCGATATTCTCTTTTTTATGCATGATCGTCCCTGCCTCTCCGGGCAGGTCGATTCCTGTTTTTTCCAAAAGTCCAAATTTCTTAAAATACTCATAATACCGATCCGCACCAAGTCTCAGTCCGACCGTCACAAAAACGGGGTTACAGGAATTCATCGTCGCATGAATAAAATCCTGACTGCCATGCCCTCCCACTTTGTGGCACCGGATCTTGCGATCCTCCACGATCACAAAGCCCGGACAATGGAACGTGTCATTTGTATGCACAACTCCTGCCTCCAGCCCGGCCGCGGCCGTCACTGTTTTGAACGTTGATCCCGGCTCGTACGTATCGTTGATACAGCCGTTTCTCCACATCCGGTTCAGCAGATCCTGCTTTTTCTCATCGCTCATGCCATCTGTGCTTTCCGTACCGTTATACACAAAGGGCTCGTTCAAGTCAAACTCCGGCACATTGGTCATGGCCAGGATCTCACCATTCTTCGGATTCATTACAATGATGGACACGCTGTCCGCCTGCTTTGTCTCCATCGCCTGATAAGCCAGCTGCGTCGCATATTTCTGGATATTCCTATCCATGGACAGTACCAGATCATAACCGTCGACAGGCTCCACCCTGTCCTCGCCGGCACGCTCGAGTTCAATCCCTCTCGCGTCCGTCATGGTCAGAATCGTGCCGGGTGTTCCTTGCAGCACATCCTCATACTCTACTTCCAGTCCGAGGATCCCCTGATTGTCGCCTCCGGTAAATCCCAATACTTTGGAAGCAAGTTCTCCTTCCGGATAACAGCGCTTGTAATCCTCATCGACCTTCACTCCGTCCAGGTCATACTCTCTGATCCGGTCTCCCACTTCCTTATCCACATTGCTTTTGATCCGCTCGATGGCGGAAACCTTCTCCACCCGTTTGCGGACATATTCCTCACTGAGGGAGAGCTCTTTGCACAGCATTTCCACAATTTTTTCTTTTTCCTTCATCTGGCTGTGAATCACGGAAATGGTACATACCGTCTTGTTATCCGCAAGCACATTGCCGTTCCGGTCCAGGATTCGTCCTCTTGCCGCCTTGATATCCCGCTCTCTCTCATGGAGTTCTCTCGCCTGATCCGTATAGTATTCCGAACAGTTCACCATCAGATAGACAAGCCTCGCGCTCAGTCCCACAAAGCATATCAGGCATATGATAAATATTACAAAAATCTTTTTCCTGTGAAAGGTCTTATTCTTTGCAAACAGGTTCCCCTGCCATCTGTCGTTCCTATTTTCCATCAAAAACCCCATAAAAAGGAATCCTTTGAATTACTACAATCTATTATCCTTCTTATGAGGTTATTCCTATCGCATCAATCAGTTCATAAAGGACGCGCCATCCACCGATTGTCCCGTCGCAGGATCAATCAGCACTCCCGTTCCGGGTTCGATCAGATAGCCTGTCTCCGGATCCGTCTCATAGGTTGCGAGACGTTCCAGCCATTCTTTCTCCTGTTCGCTGACGGCGTCCTCTTCCTCCGCCGCCTCACCGTTCTGCGTATCTCCAGTGTTCTGTGCGCCCTCGCCTCCTGTATTCTCTGTGGATTCACCGCCCGTGATCTCCACACTCTCGAGATCCTCTCCGGTTTCCTCTTCATCCCCCTTTATACCCGGGATGTGCACTGCAATGTCACTTGCTGCCATCTCTTCCTGCTCTTTCTCCGACAGTTCTTCCGTCATAAAATAATTCTGATAAGGAAGGATCTCTGTCAGGCAATTGCGCACAATACCCGTGGCGAATTTCGCGTCGTCCTGCATCGCAGCATTCGGTCTGTCCACCACCACATAGATAGCGATCTCCGGATTGTCGGCAGGTGCATGTCCCATAAAGGATACCACATAATTGCGTTTGGTACGCGGCACCATCTCGGCCGTTCCAGTCTTGCCTCCGATGGCATAACCCGCCGGTCTTGCCGTCTTGCCTGTTCCTTCCGTCACGACACCGTTACAGTAATCAATGATCCTGTCACATGTCGTCTGCGAAACTGTCTGTTTCAGGATTCTTGGCTCGATATTTTTGATCGTGGTTCCGTCCGGACTTAAGATCTTATTGACCATATGGGGCTCATAATAATAGCCGCCGTTGACAAGGGAGCAGTACGCTGTGATCATCTGGATCATGGTGACATTAAATCCCTGTCCGAACGTGGAAGTGGCAAGTTCCGCTTCTCCCATCGAGTTCAAATTGTACACAAGTGTATCCGTCCTGGCTTCTCCCGCCAGATCGATATTTGTCTTCAATCCCAGATTATACATCCCCTGGAATTTGAGGAAATCATTTTTTCCGATCGCATCCCCCATCTGCATCAGAGCCACATTGCAGGACTTCTCCACAGCCTCCTTCACCGTCAGCATACCGTCACCCAGACGGTTGTGGCAATGGATCTCGTGACCGCCATACCAGAGAGAGCCACCGCAGAAATATGTCTCATTTCCCGTAAGCTTTCCTGTTTCCAGACCCGTAGCGACCGTGAAAGGTTTTACCACCGATCCCGGCTCGTAGGTACTGCT
>JALFTO010000177.1 GCA_022779165.1 Lachnospiraceae bacterium | reverse complement strand
GATGTAATGAATGACAAAATGTTTGACGGAAAGTGTTTGAATGAGATATCAGAGCAAATAAGTATTATGTAAACAAGAAGGAAATGTGCCGCTCCTTTTGCGGGGCGTGGATTGAAACCAGTTTGAAGAAGAAACAAGATTTGCATTACATATCTTGAAAAGGCAAGATATGTGAAAGAAATCTGACAGGACAGGAAATTGCTTTTCCGGTCCACCCTGCCCATACCAGATAAGGAAACTGGTAAAGAAGCTGCAGGAGAAGCACCGCAATAAATATTACAGTTATGATAAGACAAACCAAAAAACTGAAGGCAACGCAAAAAGCGATCATATAGAGACAAAATGTAAATGCCATATCAACACCTCCTGTAAATAGAGCATAACATGCAAAAAAGGGAAAACAATGAGAGTTGAATCGTTATACAAGTTATGAAAAAAAGAATGTATAGTTCCTGCGAGAGGAGATAATTATGATTGATTTATGGAGGTATGAATACCGGCGTTTCGGCTAAAATAAGATTAGATCGGAAATCAGCCTTGACGCAAGAATGCGTTTCGGCTAAAATAAGATTGGATCAGAAAATAGCCGGAGGACGGATTATGAATTATATTCACAGAGATTTGGAATCAAAGTTAAAGGATTTGGCAGAGGATTATTCCTGTATTCTTATTGTAGGACCGAGGCAGGTCGGAAAAACAACGATTTTTAAGGAATTGATGGAAAGCGGTAGAACAGTTGTCAGCTTGGATGATTTTGAGGAAAGAAAGCTGGCACAGACGGACCCGGCCATGTTTCTGCAGATGCATGACATTCCGCTACTGATCGATGAAGTTCAATATGCACCGCAGCTGTTTCCGTATATAAAAATGGCCATTGACAATGGAGCACCACCATCCTCATTCTGGCTGACCGGGTCACAGGCGTTTCGCATGATGGAGCTGGCGCAGGAATCGTTGGCGGGGCGAACAGCTATTATCCATATGCCGTCTTTGTCGCAGCATGAATTGTATGGTTCGGGGGATAATCATAAATTCGTGATAGATCTGGAGTCTTTAAAGGAAAGAAAGCAGACCGGTAAACCAGCCGGTCTTTCAGAGATATACGAAAGAATCTGGAATGGATCTATGCCCGGACATAGAAGTGGAAAATACCGGGATAGAAATGTATTCTATTCAAGTTATGTGCAGACCTACATTGACAGAGATGTCAGCGAGCTGATTGCAAATGTTGATAAACTGGTATTTATGGATTTCATTCGTGCAGCAGCCTGCCGGTGTGCCCAGCTGCTTAATGTGCATGATATTGCAATGGATGTGGGCGTTTCCGATGATACGGCAAAAAGATGGCTGCAGGTGCTTGAAAAATCAGACATTATTTTCTATTTGAGACCTTATTCCAATAATCTGCTGAAACGGACGATCAAAACACCAAAGTTATACTTTTTCGACACCGGTTTGGTAGCGTATCTGACGAAATACACTTCGCCGGAAATCCTAGAAAACGGCGCAATCAATGGTGCGATATTGGAAAACTATGTAGTTTCGGAAATCCGTAAGACCTACCAGAATGAAGCAGATGAATGTCTGATGTGGTATTATCGGGACAAGGACAGCAATGAAATTGATATGGTAATCGAGTGTGACGGTGTCGTGCATCCTCTTGAGGTCAAGAGGTCGGTAAATCCCGGCAGTGAATTGGTAAATGCGTTTAAGATTCTGGACAAAGGCGCAGTGCCGAGAGGAAAAGGCGCTGTGTTATGTATGAGATCGGAGCTGTCCGCATTGGATTCCGATAATTTTATCATACCCATCTGGATGATTTGATATGCGGGGATTTTGGGAGGGAGTGCTTAGAAGAAACACCGTAAAGGGTGTTTTTTCTTGACTTTTAATTCTTACAGATGTAATATCTATACAGCACAGATACCCGTGCAAAAAATTTTTCGCAGAAATCTTACAAACGTAATAGGAGAAAACGATTATGTCAGAAAAATCAGTAGGGCAGTGTTGGAAGAGCGGAATTGCCGCAGTCGGCTTTGCGCTGATATGCAGCGTCTCGGGATGTGGAGATACTCCCCGTGAGGAAATCTACGTTGAGGAAGCTGCAACGGAGACTTCAGTCACGCAGGACAATACAACAGAGAAAGAAGAGAAATTCATCAAGATCTGTCAGGATCTTTATGAAAAAGCAGATCAGGAGAACGAAATGGCTGACTTGGAAACGATCCGCGGTATTGTCGCCCGCTTTGGAGAGAATGGGTATCCTGCCGTTGACAGCAGGAATCAGGTTGATATGGTCCAAGCGGAGCAGCTGATGCAGTTCTGCGAGACGGTGAACGCAAAAGGCACAGCGGAGATCACAGTCATTCAGGTGGATACTCTGGGTGGTTTTGTCGCATATGATCTGCACACATCAGATGGAACTGTGGATGTCGTCAGGAGTTATTACAAGTATCAGGAGAAGCAGATCCGGAGGGTGGTTACGGGGACATATCAGGCGGAATACTGGAATACGACCGACGATGGCTATCTCATGTTCTCCGGTGTGTGGTTTTCGGAAGAAGCATATGTTTTGACATTGAGCGGAGCAGAGGAGCATACCGCACTGCGGATGCAGCCGCTCGATGAGACATGCAGGGAATTGAACAGGAAATATCTGCTGACAATCGGCTACAGCCGCAATAATATGTTTCTCACAGACTGGAGTGAAGATGATTTCGGGGAACTGGATTTTTATGATCTGTTTGATATTTTTTATCCGGTTATAAACGGAAGACAGGTGCCTTACACGGCAGATGCGGATCTTGGAGTTGGTGCCGTCTATCGGATCCCCAAAGAGGTATTTGAAAATGTGATCATGATGCATTTTGATATCGACAGTGAAACGCTGCAGTCCAAAACGGTCTATCATCCGGAGGATTCAACCTATGAATATCAGCCGAGAGGATTTTATGTGACCGAGTACCCGGAGCACCCGTATCCGGAAGTGGTTGGATATAAGGAAAATGACGACGGGACGATCACGCTTACCGTTCATGTGGTTTTTCCTTATGAGGATGACTCCTGCGTGTTTGCTCACGAGGTAGTGATCCGACTCTTAGAGAATAGCGGCGTGCAGTACGTATCAAACCGGATTCTTCCGTCGGAAGACAATCGGGAGGAAACCTGGTATACACCACGTCTAACGGAGGAAGAATGGGAAGAAATTTATGTGGGTTCTGAGAAAAGTACAGAGACGAATGCTTTTCCGGATGAGGAAACCATCCGATCGATCCAGAAAAAGGCAGCACAGACGGGAGCTTCCGTCACAGCGTCCATACCATATTCCAATATGGAGAATCCCGAACAGTTTGAGGCATTCCTTGAAAACTGTGAAAAAGGGGAAAGCGGCTCCGATATCATTTATCGGGTACGGCAGGATGGCAGCATCGATCAGATGAAATTCGTATTTGATGGCACGGAGATGTATGTTGTAAGTGGCAGA
>JALFTO010000097.1 GCA_022779165.1 Lachnospiraceae bacterium | reverse complement strand
TGATTCCGAGGGAATGGAAATACGCAACCTCTTCCTTGAGGAAAGCAAAATCGAGATTCTTACAACGCTCCGTCAGTTCCAGACAGAGTTCATCCGGCTGAGAGTGTGTTCCTTGCAGGATATTCAAAACCGCTGTGCGGAATTCCTTTCGTTCCAACTGAGTCGCCGCAACATTGACATTCACAAAGAAGTCCGGCTGTCTTTTCCGGATCCGCTTGACATCCGTCAAAGCTGTGCGCAAAACCCAGTTGCCCAGATCAAACATGCAGGGATCCTGTTCGAGCCACTCCATGAACACACCGGGAGAAACCATGCCGTACGGCTCGAGCTCCCAGCGGATCAGTGCCTCCATTCCGCGAATCACGCCGGTCCTTGTATCGGCGATCGGCTGATAAAAAAGGCGGAAACCCTTGAAATCCGTGATCGCGCACTTATGGATCACGCCGATCAGATCAAACTGTTTCTCATTATTTCCATGGAACTCATCGTTAAAGATGACAAGTTCACCGTGATGTTCCGTCCGTGAATGATTCACCGCAAAAGAAAGCCTGCTGCGCACCGAATTGGCGTTCTTCATATAAGGCTTAACAAACACTGCTCCTACCGAGATCTTGAGTGGCACCTTATTGCCGTTTATCACGATCTTATTACTTACCACATTCGTAATCTGATCATTGATATAATAAAGTTGTTCTTTTGTAATATGATCAAGCGCAATCACAAATTTTGCACCGAACAGGCGGTATACATTTCCCTGGTCTCCGACTTCATGAAGCAATTCATCTGCTGTTCTGCTGAGAAGTTCATCCGCGAAATCCGTTCCGTACAGAACATTGATATTGCTGAATTGATCCAGCGTCACCTTCAAAAGAGCGGAAGAACCATTCATCGCCAAAAGTTCCGTAATCCTGTGATTCAGTGCCGGTTCCGTACGCAGACCCGTTACCGAATCCATCTCGTCGGAAATACCGTAATTATTGTACTGAATCACGACGATCAGCGGTTCCCCGCTTTCATCATACAACAACTTTGCCGTCGCACTGATCCGGTTATAGGTATTGCCGTTCAATATGCGATATTCCCATGACTTGTCCAGATTTTCCCCTGCCAGACGTTCTGCAAATCCTTTTCTGAAATTCGCAACGTCATCCGGATGGATCGGCTTTTTGCTCTTCTCTTTGCCACGGAGTGTATAATTTTCCTCCAGGTCAAAGAAGTCCATTGCGCGCTGCGACCACCACGTAACGTCATTCTTCAAATTTGTAATAGAAAAATAGGATTTCTTTGAGAGAGAAGTAACTGCTGCAACAATATCAGGAAAGAAAGCACTCATATCCCGCCAAAAAGAATCTGCAATCGAATTCATACCTGAAGGCTCCTTTGTATAAAATGGTTTGCATAAATAGTCTGATATATTGTAGCATGAATTCCCATTTCATGACAATATACCCATAAAAATATCCAGTTATTAAACGGTTGTAGCAATAGTAATGCCCTTTCAGATACTTTTTACAAAGATATACCCAAACGCATTCGGGCCCCAGTGGCAGGCGATCGACGGGATCAGGTTGTCATATGCCGTGATCATTTCACGGTATTCAGGCGCTGTCATCGCGACCACCTCATCAATGTTCTTCTTGTCATAGGTGTATGATGCAACAATCCCATAGGCTGGATCGCACTGTTCCGTTTTGACAAGATCTGCAATATAGTTCTTGCTCTGCTTCAGCCCTCTCTTTTTGGCCAGCACGCTCACTTTCCCATCCTGTATGCCGACGACCGGCTTGATCGCAAGCAGTGTGCCTACCATCCACTCCGCTCTGGATAACCGGCCGCCTGCGAGCAGGTAATCAAGTGTCTCCGGAATTGCTGCGACGACAATCCTGGGGATCAGTCGGTTCAGTTTGTCGACGATGACCTCCATCGGTTCCTGTTCATATCTCCTCGCCTCTTCCACAAGGAACCGTATCCCGCCGACCGCCAGTCTCGAATCAAATACCGTTACTTTGGGATTCTCCGCAAAAAGCATACGCAATGCCTGATATGTCCCCGATATTTCCGAAGAGATCGTGATAAACAGAACATCATCTCCCGCTTTCGTATAATGCTCGGCCAGATTCTGCGCGTCTTCAAGAGACGGCAGCGATGTTTTGGGAAATTCCTTTGTCCTGCCCAACCTCTCATAAAATTCATTGATGTCCAGATCAACACCGTCCAAAAAGGACTCTTCCCCCATCTGTACATGAATCGGCAGAATATCCACCTGATATCTGTCTTTCTCCTCCTGCTTGATGCTGCTGCCGGAATCCACAATAATCCTAAGCATCTCTATCCCTCCATCCTAACTTTGCAAAATCCACAGGAAAAACTCTTAGTAGATTCCCCGGATTCCCGAATCATTGTCCAGTGTATTCATATTATACAGGATCAGCACGTCCGTCACCTCATCATGTTCTGTCAGGAAATCGGACACTCCCTGCTTATAATATCTGGTGTCAAACACATAGATCTTCCGGTAATGATGCACGAGGAACGGCACCATGGAATTGGCGTAACTGTCTTTGATCAGCACAAGCACATCTTCCACCTGCGCATTCGCATTTTCAATCTCCACAAGCGTATGGATATTATTCAGGAAAAGGGAGTATTTGTCCTTTTCCGCAAGGTACTCCATATTATAGAGGCTGTCTGCGACTTCCCCGGTGTCCGTATAGGTCACCGTCAGCCGGTCATCCGGATGCGTATACACCACAATATCATCCTTGACATGATGATAATCATTCACTTTTGAGTACAGCGTTCCCGCGAACTCCTCCGTGACCTTCTGTGCAGAAAAATCTTCCAACGGAACCGGCCTCAGCCCTTTTGCCTCGCAGTAGGCCGCGTACCCCTGATAAGCCCCGAAAGTCGTCCAGTGATGATCGGTGCGGTAATACAGCTGTCCAAAAGGCACTGCCTCATACAGTTTCCCGCTGCAATCGATCGAAGGAATCCCCGTCTTATCATAGATCCCTTTTGCAGTAGCCGTCTGATCTTCCCCAGGCGCCAGTGCCGGCAGCTTATCTTGATAAATTGTCACGGCAGTGGGAATCAGCATAAGTCTCGTATCAACTTTACTTTGATCCGTTTTTTCATAAAAATTCCGAAAAGTATCGCAAATCCTCTGTGTATTGACAGGCGTATCGTAAGCTTCGATCAGATAATCGTCCTTTGCGATGTACACACCGTCTATCTCCCGTTTTCCCGTGGCAATCTCAAATGCGGTTTTGCATCCCATAAACCAATCTCTCATCGGAAAATGGTCCGAGAGCCAGTCGCTTAGGGAATCCATATATTCACCACTCAGATAACTTTCCCCGGAAAACTCCGGGAACTTTGCCAGATACCGGTTCTCATTTTGAGAGAATTCCTCTTTCGGGAAGGCCAAAAGCAATACCGTCAGTCCCAATATGATACCGCAGTATATTATCACCGCAATTTTGCGGATTTTGTCTTGTGTACTCATAACTGCTCCCTTTGTGTTGGGGAAGTATAACGCTATGCGACTGAATTTCCCCGGCTCACACTTAAAACCTGAAATATAAGAATGGATTGTAGGTGTCATTTACCAGATAGGCAACGGACAGAAGCAGCAGAGCCGCTCCCATCATATAACCGATCCCGACTACTGCAACGCCAATTCCGCCTTTCATCTGTTCTACTTTACGACGAATCCACAGATATACGGGGCACGCAAGCACACAGGCCGATATCAGTTCCATTCCATAATTATACAGATACCACAGACACCTCGAATCCGCCGGGCAGTTCCCCGCCAGTCCGAGCATCAGTCCGATATAAGTGCCCAGTTTACCTGCATCCGTGATTGCAAATATCACAAAGCCAAAAACGATAATGAACAGTGCATAGGCGTGTCTGAGCCATCTTGGCAGTTTTTCAAGCCTGCTGCCCCACACATACTTCTCGAGGGCGAGCAGTATCCCGTAATAGACTCCCCACAATACGAAGTTCCACGATGCCCCATGCCACAGTCCCGTCAGAAACCATACAACCGCAATGTTTCGCAGATGTCTCAGAACACCCCGCCGGTTGCCTCCGAGCGGAATATACACGTAATCGCGGAACCACGTTGACAGCGAAATATGCCATCGTCTCCAGAAATCCGTCACCGAAACGGCCGTCAACGGATAATTGAAGTTCTCATGAAAATGAAATCCCAGCATCCGTCCCATTCCAATCGCCATATCACTGTATGCGCTGAAATCAAAATACAACTGCAACGTAAAACTCAAAGCTCCGAGCCATGCGGTTGCCACAGAGGTCTGTCCCGCTCCCAGCGAACTGATCTCCTCCCACAATGCACCGACCCGGTTGGCGATCAGCACTTTTTTGAACAATCCCATCATAAAACGAAGAATTCCCTGCCGCACTTCCTCCCGATCAGTGCTCCTTGTATGCAGTTCTCTCTGTACATCAGCAAAGCGGACGATCGGTCCCGCCACCAACTGCGGAAACATGGACACATACGTCAGATATCGCAAATAACTGTGCTCTGCCCGAATCGTCCCACGATACAGATCGATGATATAACTCATTGTCTGGAAGGTATAGAAACTGATCCCGATGGGAAGCGAGAGTCCCAGTGGCTTTATCTGTGTCCCAAATACTATATTAATAGTGGAAATGATAAAATCCGCATATTTGAAGAATGCCAGCACCGATAAATTGATGATCACGGAAGAACACAGAAAGATCGTGCGTATCTTCTTATCCGCCCCATAACGCTCCATGAGCCGGCCGTTGATATAATCCACTCCCGTGGCAAACAGCAGGAGCACGATATACCGGGGTTCTCCCCAGGTGTAAAATATAAGGCTGAAAAGCAACAAAATCCCATTTTTCCAGGAAAATGGGACTGCATAGTACAATATGAAGCAGATTGGCAAAAAGAAAAACAGAAACGGAATGCTGCTGAAAACCACTTGAAATCCCCCTCGTAAACCTATCCGTTAAAACAGATCTTTCTCTATGATATCCGTAATGGCATCCGCCTGCTGTGAGATCACCAGCCAGACGTACCTGTCTCTTGTCTTTACCTCGCTCTTCTCCACAATCTCAAACTGCTCCGGGAGATAATTCTCCATCTCATTCTTCTTCTCATCCACAACCGTCTCCAGAGCGGAAACGATCTCCCCGGTGTCAGCCCCGTCTTTGGCTTTCATAAGAACTACTGTCTCCGCCTGAGTTGCATCCTCCGACATGGAAAATACATATTCTTCCAATGTAGATACATCTATCCCATAATAATTACTGATAAAATCATCCTTCATGCAAGCAGGAGATTCTAACGATACCTGCTCCGTGATCTCCTGATAAATCTCATTGATCGTTTTTGTCTCCTGTGCTTTCTCCTGCACTTCGGAAGCCTGTATCCCCGCTGACGGTGCTGCTTTCGCACCACAGCCCGCCAATAACATAACTGTGCTTAAGATAACAGCTGTTTTTCTGAAAAAGTTACTGTTCATCATGATCGTACCTTTCTTTCCGCATATTGGCATAGCGGATCAGTTCCTCTTCCCAGACCGTATACGCAGAATTTTTCAGATGCACAAATCCATCGCTGCATATTTCATTTGAGAGATTGCCTCTTCCATCCGACAGCGGTGTTGCCAGATCCAGATAGCCCCAGCCGTTTTGTGCCGCCATCTGCAACAACAATCCGTTATATTCCGCGATACTTTGATTGTTGAGTTTTCCCTTCTCCTTGCCCTCTGCCGCATAGGTGACACTGATGCAATTAATCTCAACCCCGGGGCAGGACTCCAGTATCTTATCGACAACCTGCCGGCAACGCTCTATCGCCCCCTCTGAACCCAGCATAATGATATCATTTGTGCCGAGAGAAATAAACACACGCTTTGCCCCCATATCGGAAACGGCATCCCACACCTGACATTTCTTCCCTTTATACAGCGGATGAATGTGCTTACCCGTGACAGGCTGGAGAGCATTGTAGGAGGAATAACCGACCGCTGCCAGGAACTGCGCCCCGCTCAGGCAGGAATCCCCTTCCTGATTCATGCTGTAATTCCGCAATCCAATCATGACAGAATCCCCGATAAATACCGATTCTCCAAAATATAACGCAAGCTCCTCCTGCGTCATTTCCTCTATATCCCCGGCTTCCATATCCTCAGGGACTGCCTCTGTCTCCTGCGCATTTTCCGTCTGAGACTGTGCCTGTTCACCTTCGATTTCCAGCTCTGCCGGCAGTCTGTCTGCCACATTTTCCGTTTCCACCTGCTGCCAGGCTGTTCCGTTTCCGCTGATTGTGCGTTCAGCTGCCTGACCGCTCACTCCGACGATGCTTCCGATCACCAGCGCAATCATTGCCCCACGCATGATCCTTCTCGTTTTCATCCCAGATATTTCCTCTTTTTCATGCTATGCTTTCTTTGTAGCATACACGTTTATCGTATCATCTTTTTTGCAATTGTACAACGTTTGAATTGCTGTCAAGTCAGGCTCCTAAAGAATAAATCCAATCACAAGATACAAAGTACAGGCTGCCGCAGCAAAGCAGAGTGAATAAGGCAGCTGCGTCTTTACATGAGATACCACATCGCAGCCTGTGGAAGAGCAGGACATAATGGTGGTGTCCGAAATGGGAGAAGTATGATCCCCAAATACAGCACCGCCGGCCACTGCGCCTACAATCATAGGAATCGGAATGTTGAGTGACATTGCCATAGGCAGCAGAATAGGCATCATAATGGCAATCGTTCCCGCGCTGGTCCCCGTTGAGAAGGAAAGCAGGCAGGTAAGGACAAATGCAACGGGCGTAAAAATTGCCGGAGTAAGGAAACGAATCAGTACGCCGGACAGATAACTTGCAGTCCCCAGCTCGCCCAGCAGATTGCTGAATGCATAAGCCAAAACCATAATGATTACAATGTTACTCATGTTTCCGCAACCGGCAAACAGTTTACCTGTACTCTCTCCCACAGAAGCCTCTTTGGAAAGAGCCCGTGCCACCGTCAGATAGAGGCAGCCGGCAGCCGTTCCGAGGATCAGCCCTGTTTCGGCGTCTCCCGCCATCATATTCCCCTCTCCGCTGTAAAAAATATAGGACACTGCTATCACAATCATCAAAATCATGGGAATCAGAAGATAACGGGCTTTTCCACTGACCTGTCCTTCTGTATTCATTTTCTCCGAATCACTGATCCCGGCTCCGTTTCCGGCCGCATAGTCAGCCTCTGCCTTTCTCATCGGACCAAAATCAAAACGGGCCAGAATAAAAGCAGCCACACCCACTACAGCGAATATGCAGTAATAGTTAAAGAAGATACCATTTACCATTTGCTGTGTGGGATTCTCAATTCCCTGGGCTTCGATAAAGCCCGCAATATAAGGTCCGTAAGCCGCAATGGGAATTAGGACAGACAGCGGGGTTGCGGTAGAATGAACGATCCATGCATTCTTTTCCGGTGAAATATGAAAAGCCCTGGTCAGAGGTCTGGAAACAGAACCAGTGATCATAACACTTAAAGTCCCGTCAATAAATACCAGAATACCTACCAGCCATGTAAAAAGTTCCGCGCCTACCCGGGATTTAATGACGCTTCTTTTTTCAATCATCAGCGCTGTAAACCCCTTCAGTCCGCCGTCCTCCTCGATCATATAGAACATGCCGCCCAGCAAAGTCAGAATGATAATGATGGATGTGCTGGAACCGGAAGAAAACACATTTACAATCATCTCTTTGGTTCCCACCAGCATTCCCATCAGGCTGTAACCCGCCAGTAAAAAATTACCGAACAAAAGCGATGCAAGAAGCGCCAGAAACACATTCTTTGTTGTCAGCGCCAGCACAATGGCAAGAAGTGATGGCAATATACTGAAAAATCCGTAGTTCATAGAAATTCCTCCGTTTTAGGATATATAAGTGCCTCTTTGGGTTATCAGACAGGGTCATTGGCTCAAAGGGAAATCACTCTGATTATTTTACCGGCGTTGTCACCTTGCTTTCCAACTCACAATGTGTTACATCACCCCAATGACGGCGGATGGCAATATCAGCAGAAAGGTCCGTATTGTTATAGGAAACAGACCATTGTGTGTTGCTTGTGATGTCATCGGGGTTGGGGTCTTGTGCCGCCGATTTCATTGCGTTCCACACGGTATCGTTGGTGTAATTGCCCATTTCCGTCTCCATCACCTTCAGCACGGCATCATAGCGTTCCCTGCCGTGACCGTAGATACCATTTTTCTGATTCGGAAGCACCTTATCCTTATGACGAATTAAGAAATTAGTAACCGCCTCCGATGGCGTATCTATAAGCTCTCTTGGTTCGCTGTTAATGTCATACTCTATTACTCTGCCATCGCCTGATGCATCGGTTATGTAGAAATGATAATCTCTCCCGGCTGATGCGAACATATCATAGCTGCGCAAAAGCTCCACTGCTTCCTCTGTGGTCGCTGCCCTGTCAAGAACAAGTCGTATTGCAAGAGTAGTTGAAATGACTGGCTTGCCTGTGTTTTGACGTACAGGATCACAATCAAGTGTCAACACAGCGATGGACACGCCCTTTTCATTCATACCATCAAGGCATACAAACGGAGCCGTCAGACTTGCCAGTTCTTTTGTGATATTCTCATCAGGCACATTTGCCGAAACATTGTCGAGAGCGGCAAAGCCAATAGACTTATATCCGTTCTTTGGAGTACAGTAAACCAACATAGCTGATGTATCTCTACTAAAATCGTAATTACGTCCCATATGAACTTTGCCGTCCGTATCGGTCAGAGTAAGTGCCGTGCAGCCGAAATTTGGTGCCTTCATTTTTACGGGAATTAATGGCAACGCCTCTTTCAAGATTGCGTCAATCATAGTTTGGTCATCCTTGATGCCATAATCAATTATGTCCTCAAGGCTGTAATCGTATTTGACATCCATGCGATAGAGATTGTATCCATCCGGGTAATCCGTAAGCTGCTCCATACTGCTTATGGTTTGTATCCTGGTAAAATACAGTCCAAAGAACGCAAGCAAGACGAACACAACAATTGCTGGAATCACCGACAAAACGATCAAAATACGCTTCTTCACTTTACTCATGTGTTTTTCTCCTCCTATGAGATTATTTTATACTATATTCGTTGGCATGTCGCATCATAAATAAACCGGAATTCTATTGACGCGATTTAGCATATTCTCTATATCTTCTCAAAAAAGTGGAATTACTAATTCCAAGAATTTGAGCCGCCTCTGTGCTATTAATTTCCTTAGTTTGATAATCCAGGAAAACCTCCTGTGCGGCAAGCTTATCAATCTTTATTTTCGCACGTCCTTTATAGTTTCCTCTTTTTGCAGACTGTTCAATTCCGGCACTTCTGCGAGAATCCAGGAACTTTCGTTCTGTACTATATAACGCCATTAATAGATCATAGTATTGCTTACGATTTTTATCATTAATAATTAGCGACGACGAAATTACTTCATTGCCATAGCAAATTGTTTCTAGCACTTTACGACAAATTACTGCACTACGATTTCCCAGTTTATTGATTGATTCAATCTCTATTGTTTTATCTTCTGGTCTTTGAACAAATAATTTATCTCCGGAATATCTCGTATTCGTTCTTATTAACCACTCCAACTGATTCAGATATTGCATATCGCACTCTTTTAGCAATGCCCACAAATCTTCTCTGTTTCTTGCCGGAGTACGTTCGCTGATGAAGACAGGAATAACATTCTCCCTTATATAGGATTCTTTCTTAAGGTCCATATCCAGTCCAGGGATTCCTTGAAAATCTTTCGAATTTAAAAGACTAATCACGCTATAATTTGGCTTAATTTCATACACAAAGCTTTCATCTTCACGCTCAGTATAAGTAATATCAGCAACCTTATATGTAAGGTTATATTCATCATTTAAGCAAATATCTCCACGTGTTACGATTTCTCTCATTTTTTACCTCTTAAACCAATTTTTCAAATGAATCCAGTAGGATTTTATTATATCGCGCAGTTAACATATGCTTATAAAATGCTCTTTGCACTTCCGAAATTAATGGTGTATCATCAATCAATTCCTCAATTTTAGTCATATCCAGTTGCGACATTACATATTGCAAAGCATCATTACATTCTTCAAACTGAAGACTGTTTATTACCTCAAAATAAGAACTCTTTTTTCCATTGATTTTCACTTGAGATGTTGGGAACTTAAAAACTCTCTTATTTGTCTCCTCTTCAGACGCTATAATCTCTTGCATCTCAGCTTCGTCTACCAGATTAGGGAATAAGCATGATCCATTATCAAATACCGGTGCCAACGTGTATCTGTTGTTTTCTTTTATGAACCCCCAGTTAGCTCCATGACGATCAAAATTACCAAGTAAAGCATCCATGATATAGATTCGCCAGAACATTGAAATTGTTTCCCGAACATTAGTAAGCTTTGAATTATCACGCAGCATCCGCATGATATCTTCATAATCATACTGATATGTTTCTTTATCCTGATCCAACGTACTCTCTCCGACATCATTAAATGGAACGAACTGCTTACCTGGAACATTAAAATCTTTACAAGCAACTACCTCTTCGCCATCTCTGTATCCAAGATAAGTTTTATGTGCTTCAAATCCACATAATTCAAAAATGCGTGATCCAATAAATTCAGATACATGATTATTTCTCTTTCCAAATGCAGTTTGCTTTTGAAATTTAATCATATAGTCTTCTCCATCAATGGAAATTCCTTCTTTTCTTTCAGATCCACCATAATATTTTCCATTGAGATTATATTCAGAAAAATCTATTGCTGTAATCATTCTATTCTCCCATTAGCATTTGGTAATTTCATTATAAATAATACAATCATTTGCGTCAATAGAATTCCATTTTATTTTTGACGCATTCTGTTATGCACATTCGTTTTTCCGTGAGGGGTATAATGGGTATAACCAACTTAATACCATTATTTCCCCTACAGTCCATAACATACTCGATACCTTACTTCTTCTAATTTCTCGTAGTAGAATTTCTCATGTGCTTCACTGATAAAAATAATACTCTCTTTCTTTGTGTTTTCTGCTCCTAACGCTGTACTATTCATGCTTTATTCCTCCAATTCTTTATTTTTGACCATAACCACACTCGCAGCATGATCATAACATTTTCAATAGCTGCCTTGGCTGTCGGATCACCTGTTCCGGAGTTCTGTACTCTCACACCTAAATCTCCCATGACACTTTTTCTTGCGTAAGCTTTTTCTTCTTTGATAATGAAGCTTAAGCTCTGCTCATAGCCTTCCACCAGGCGAATAAAGTTGGATAGTATTTAATAAGAAGCTCTATCCTTGCCGGAACATCAGCTCCGGCGTACTGCTCTACTATATTTGCTCCGCCGCTCATCTCTTACTCCTTTGTTTTGATGTTCGACCAAGCTTTAACCGGTTATTGCTTGTCTTGTTGTCCTTGACAAGTATTATTCTATCGGGAATAACCGGAAGTATCAGCGCCCCATCCGGCAACAAAAGTTGCCTGTGAGGAAACTTTTCTTATATTATTAAATGAAACCTTTCTGCATATACTATCTGTATGTCATTC
>JALFTO010000095.1 GCA_022779165.1 Lachnospiraceae bacterium | reverse complement strand
CGCTCGTATGCATCATTTCCCTGATCAGCGGTGTGCAGCTCCTTTGTCTGGGAATTGTTGGACAATATCTGTCAAAGATGTATATGGAAGTAAAAAACAGACCAATTTATCTTGTGAAGGAAGAATTATAGGCTGATATGAGAATGGAAGAGCAAAAGGTCAGCATCATTGTTCCTGTATATAATGGTGCGCAGTTTCTCGAGGAGACGGTTGCTTCTGTCAGGAGACAGACGTGGCAGAACTGGGAACTGCTTCTGGTGGATGACTGTTCCAAAGATCAAAGCTATGAGATCATGAAGCGGCTCGCGGAGGAGGACTCCCGGGTTGTGCCTCTGCGCCAGGAGCGTAACGGTGGCGCGGCGCGGGCGAGAAATCGCGGCGTCACGGAGGCGACGGGGAACTATATCGCGTTTCTGGATGCGGATGATCTGTGGATGCCGGACAAGCTTTCCCGTGAGATGGAGTTTATGGATCGGACAGGCGCAGGCTTTGTGTTTAGCGGTTATGAGTTTGCCGATGAGAACGGAAAAGGACTCGGCAAGGTTGTCAGGGTGCCGGCAACGATCAATTACCGGCAGGCGCTGCAGAATACGACGATATTCACCTCGACGGTGCTGTTCCATACAGATGTGATACCGAAGGAACTGATCCGGATGCCCCTTGTCAAGAGCGAGGATACGGCACTGTGGTGGAAGCTTTTGCGCAAAGGCTATACGGCCTATGGGCTTAACGAGAATCTGGTGTTATACCGGAGAAGCGCAGGCACCCTGTCCTCCGACAAGCTGGAGGCGGTGAGGAGGATCTGGTATCTGTACCGCAAAGTGGAGAATCTGGGACTTCTGTACAGTGCGTACAATTTTGTGTTTTATGCGATTCGCGCCGTGCTTCGCAGAGTCTGAGGAGAGTTAAGGAAAAATGAAAAAACTGGAAAGCTATAAAAGACTGATACTGATCGCCATGTCGTCCATCTGTCTTGCGTTGCAGCTGGGAGTCTATGCGCTGTTCTGGTACGGATATTACAGCCAGAGAATGTACCTGAAATTTTATTTCAAGGGACATATCCTGATGCTGTTTGTTTATCTGGTGCTGCTGTTCTTTTTCTCGCAGATGTACGGCGGGATGAAGATCGGTTACCTGCGAGCCGGAGAAGTTATGTTTTCGCAGGCGTTTTCGATCGTCTGTGTCAATGCGATCACCTATCTTCAGATGTGTCTGATGGTTCGCGGTTTTCTGGATGTCAGGCCGCTCTTTTATATGACGCTGGCGCAGATGCTGGTGATCGTTCTGTGGACGTTCGCAGGCTCGGGAATTTACCGGAGGATTTTTTCTCCGAGGAATTTGCTGTTGGTACACGGGGACAGACCGGTGGAATATATCGTTGAGAAATTTGCTACCAGGAAGGATAAGTACCGGGTGGCAAATAGCGTTCATTTCGATGTCGGGATTGAACAGATCTGCCGCGCAGCGGAAGAAAAATATGATGCGGTGGTACTGTGGGATATTCCGGCGGAAATCCGCAACAAGATTTACAAGTTCTGTTTCGGAAAAGGAATCCGTGTGTATATCATGCCGAAGATTCCGGATATCCTGATCAAGGGGGCGGATCAGCTGCATCTGTTTGACACACCGATCCTTCTGACCAGGGAATATGTACTCAGCGTAGAACAGCGCATGGCAAAGCGTTTCATTGATTTTGTGTGCGCGTTGATTCTATGTGTCATTTCCTCGCCAATCATGCTCGTCACGGCGATCGCGATCAAGCTGTATGACGGGGGACCGGTCCTGTATAAACAGGTGCGGTGCACCAGAGATATGAAAGAGTTCTATATCCTGAAATTCCGCAGCATGAAGGTGGATGCGGAGAAAGACGGTGTGGCGAGACTTGCTTCCAAGAATGATGATAGGATCACGCCGATCGGAAAGTTCATCCGTATGGTCCGCATCGATGAGCTGCCTCAGCTGTTTAATATCCTGAAGGGGGAGATGACATTCATCGGGCCCAGACCGGAGCGGCCGGAGATCATCAAACAGTATCTGGAGGATATGCCGGAATTCGTTTACCGTACCAAGGTGAAGGCGGGACTTGCAGGGTATGCCCAGGTTTACGGCAAGTATAATACGACGCCGTATGACAAGCTGAAGCTGGATCTGTTCTATATCGAGAATTATTCCGTATGGCTGGATATTAAGCTCATGCTTCTGACTCTAAAGATTCTCTTTAAGCCGGAGAGCACGGAGGGTGTGGAGAGTTCCCAGACAACGGCACTGAAGAAATAGGGATGTGCATAGCGCCCGGACAGTGGCGTTTTAGAAATAGAGAAAAGGAAAGCGTATGACAGAGAGAGAATGGAGAGACAGAGGCGCGGATCTGAAGCTGATGTCGCTTTTGCTGATCAAAAGAATCCGGATCGTGATATTGGGTACTGTCCTGGGTGCGGCAATTTGCGGGGGGATTTATTTCCTGTGTCATGTGGTGTATGCGCCGGCGAGGGAGTACGAGGCGGTGTCCAAGCTGTATCTCACCTTTGCGGCGGATGATGACGGTGACGCCTATCAGTATTATAACGGCTATACCTGGAATGACCTGATGGGAACGGAGCCGATCCTTGACTATGCCATGGAACAACTGACAGACGTGTCAGGACTTGCAAGAGACGATGTCAGGAAAGCCGTGACGGCAGATATTCTGTCGGATATCCGGGTGCTGACGGTGACGGTGCGCACACATGATCAGGCGCTGACGGAGCGGATCATCCGTGCGGAGGAAGCGTCACTTCTCCATTTTGCGGAGACGATGGCGGAGTTTGATCAGATCGAGGTGATCGATCACGGTGTCAGTTCCCTTGTGGTGGTGGAAAGTCAGACGAAGCGCGCAGTGCTGTTAGGCGCGGCGCTGGGACTGTTCCTGACGCTGTTTGGAATGTGGATCTATATGATGTTGGATGATGCGGTCTATGTGCCGGCTCAGTTTGAGGAGCGTTTTGGCTTCCCTGTTCTGGGCGTGGTGCTGCGGCGCGACAAGGAGTGGCGCAGACAGGAGCTGGAAGCGAATGTATCATACAGGGCAGGCAAGAATCCGGTGTATCTGGATGTGAATCTGTCTGAAGCGGATGTGCTGACCGATTACGATGCGCTCCGAAACAGTTCCGGCGTGATCCTGCGGGTTCCCTACGGGCAGAAGATTGGGACGTTAACCGAAAGCCTGATCCGGGATCTTGAGATACAGGAATGCAAACTTGCCGGAGCCGTAATCACAGATTGCGATGACAGATTGTATCATGCCTATTACGCAGGCGGGAGGAAAGGATAAGTATGACGCTTGAACTGCTGGTATCTGCGGTGGGTGCAGATCCTTCCGAACTGATCCGGAAGATGAATATCCGTTCCGATGCCGTTCTGATCAACCAGTGCGATCGTGTAGGGTATGAGGAGTTGCCTGTCGGTGAATGGACGGTCAGAGTGTGGTCTTTGCACGAGAAAGGTGTCGGGCTCAGCAGGAACAATGCACTTCTTCGCGCGGAGGGCGATATCTGTTTGTTCTCCGATGAGGATATTGTGTATGACGATGATTACCGGCAGAAGGTGCTGGCGGAATTCGCGTCCCATCCGGAAGCGGATATGCTGCTGTTTAACGTGGATGTATGCGAAGCGAGGCGCACCTATCATACGGAGCGTTACGGCAGGGTGAGGCAGTATAACTGCGGCAGATATCCGGCGTACAGTTTTGCACTCAAAACAGAGCTGATGCACAAACAGAACCTCACCTATTCGCTTCTGTTTGGAGGCGGCGCAAAATACAGCAACGGTGAGGACAGCCTCTTTATCAGGGACTGTATCCGAAGCGGTTTGAAGGTATATAAGACTCCGGCCACGATCGGTCATGAGGTGGAACGGGAGTCCACCTGGTTTTCCGGTTATCATGAGAAATTCTTTTTTGACAGGGGCGTGTTGTATGAGTTCCTGTACGGAAGCTTGGCAAAACCGATTGCCCTTCAGTTCCTGCTCAGGCATCAAAAGACGATGTGCGGCGAGATCCCGATCGGACGGGCGTACGCGCTGATGTGTGAGGGGTTGAAAGAGGCCAGGAAACGATAGACAGGGAGTACGATGGCGGTTTATATCATATTGACGGCACTGACGGTCGCCATGGCGTGTCCGGTGCAAAAGCCCGTCTGCGGCGGGAACAATACAGAGAATGAAGGGAAGCGTATGGGAATTGTCAGACCACGGTTTCGCAGAGGACAGCTCTGCAACATTGTGTGTCTGACAGGCATTTTTACGCTTCTTTTTGCCGTGTCAGCGTGCCGCTATCGGGTGGGAAACGATTACACGCGGTATGAGGAATTCTTTCATCTGATCCCGTTAAAGCAGGTGGTTCCCACAGAGTTCGGCTTTAACCGGATCGTCCTTCTGATGCAATTTCTGTTCGGAATCGATACGAAGCTTACGATATTTGCGCTGTTCGCTTTTGTGACGGTCTTCTTTATGGTGAAGGCAGTCTACGACCAGAGTGAGAACTTTCTTTTTTCGTTCTTTCTGTTTATGACGCTGAGCTATTATTTCCAGAGCCTGAACACGGTGCGCTATTATCTGGCATGGGCGGTGGCAGTGTTCTCGATGAAATATGTGCTGAAGAAACAGTATGGGAGATTTATCCTGCTGATCCTGCTGACTGCCACGATACACAAGTCGGTGCTTCTGGTGATACCGGTTTACATTCTGGCGAACTTTCTCTGGAAACGCTGGCAGATATTCGTGCTTGCAGCGGTATCGGCGAGCGGGATTTTTCTCAAGGATCTGTATCTGAAGGCGGTCGTGCTGCTGTATCCGAGCTATGAGAATACTTCATATCTCGATGGCGGAACCTCCGTGATCAATATTGTGCGCATTATCGGGGTGCTAGTGTTTACCCTGATCTATTACAGACAGGCGATTGCAGAGGACAGACAGAACCGATTCTATTTTCAGTTAAACATCTTTGCGCTGCTTTTATATTTATGCGGCTCCTTTATTCCCGAGATCTCGAGAGTGGGATACTATATGACGGCGGGGCATATTTTCCTGCTGCCATCTGTCATTGCAAAGATAGAGGATCGGAGACAGAGGCGCTTCTGGACGGCAGTGATCGTGCTGGCGGCAGTGCTCTATTTCGGCATCTTTCTGATCAAGGCACAGGATCTGCTGGTGCGGATCGTGCCCTATCATACGTGGATATTTGAGCGCCCGGTGTAGCCGGGAAGGCGTTTGACGGTTATCGTGCAGGAAATAGCAGGAAGGCAACAATACCGCACCAACAAAGAGGATAGCAGATGAAGACAATCCGGTTCAGTATCATTGTAGTCTGCCTGAATGCAGGCGATAAGCTTAATAAAACAGTGGATAGCATTCTCACACAGACGTATCAGAATGCAGAGATCATCGTGAAGGATGGTATGTCTGCGGACGGATCGGTGGAGAAGCTCCCAGATGATCCACGCATCCGTATTCTCAGGCAGAAGGATACGGGAATTTATGATGCCATGAATCAGGGGATCGGTATGGCGGAGGGCGATTATCTGCTCTTTTTAAACTGCGGCGATTATTTCTATGACCATAAAGTGTTGGAAAAGGTCAATGCGTGGATCGCTACGGACAAATATGCCTCTGAAATCTATTACGGCGATATTTTCAACAGACTGAACGGGGCGAGGATCGCATCGAACCCCGTGATCAATGATTTTGCATGTTACCGAAACGTTCCCTGTCACCAGGCATGTTTCTATTCCGGGGAACTGATGAAAAAGAGACAGTACCGTCCGGAATACAGGGTACGCGCCGATTATGAGCATTTCCTGTGGAGCTATTTTCAGGGTGGCGTACAGCCCGTGTATATGGATCTGTGTGTCTGCTCCTATGAGGGCGGCGGCTACTCGGAGACAGAGGAGAACCGCAAACGTTCCGAGCGGGAACGTCGCGAGATCATGGATCAGTATATGACGAAGGCGCAGATCGGGAAGTACGATCTGCTCATGAAGCTGTCGATGGCATCCCTCCGGACCAAAATCGCGGAGAATCCCCGTCTGTCCGGGGCTTATAACAAGCTTAAGGAAATGGTGTATCGAGGAAAGAAGAAATGAGAATACTTTGGCTGTGTAATATTATGCTGCCGTTGATCGCGCAGGCGCTTGGACGTGAGTCGAGCAACAAAGAGGGCTGGCTTGCCGGACTGTCAGACAGGATCCTGGCAGAGAGTCGTAATAATGAGATCGAGTTGGGCGTCTGCTTTCCTGTGACGGCCGATGAGGAGAGTCTGCGCGGGAAAGTGCAGGGCATTTCGTACTACGGGTTTTCGGAGGATACGGTGCATCCGGAGCGGTATGACGTTTCTTTGGAACATCATCTGAGAAATATTCTCCGGGACTTTCAGCCGGATGTGGTCCACTGCTTCGGCACGGAATATCCGCATACGCTTGCCATGACCAGGGCGTGGAATCGTCCCGAGAGGACAATGATCGGGATACAAGGATTGTGTTTTGTCTATGCGGATCATTATATGGCGGATCTGCCGCTTTCTGTGCAGAACGGGAAAACGTTCCGGGATGTTGTCAAGCGTGATGACCTGCGTAAACAGCAGCAGAAATTCCGGGAGAGGGGCGCTTATGAGAAAGAGGCGCTGAAGAATACGCTGCATGTGACAGGCAGGACGCGGTGGGATAAATACTGGACGAAGGAAGTCAATCCCGATGCGCGGTATCATTTTATGAATGAGACGCTGCGCGCCAATTTCTATGGGAAGAAGTGGGAACTGGGGAAATGTCGCCGTCACAGTATTTTCTTGAGTCAGGGGAATTATCCGATCAAAGGGCTTCACTATATGCTAGAAGCAATGCCGGAGATCCTGAAACAGTATCCGGATGCACATGTTTACGTGGCTGGGGATGAGATCACCCGCTTTGGAACGATAAAGGAGAAGATTAAGATATCGGGGTACGGGGTCTATCTGCGCAGACTGATCGATAGGAACCGGCTGTCGGATCATGTCACCTTCCTCGGCAGACTGAATGCGGAGCAGATGCTCGCGCAGTATCAGCAGAGCAATGTGTTTGTCTCACCCTCTTCGATCGAGAATTCTCCCAATTCCGTCGGTGAGGCGATGTTACTCGGCATGCCGGTGATCAGCTCCGATGTGGGCGGCGTCAGGGATATGCTGGAGAACGGCAGGGAAGGGTGGCTCTATGACACTTCCGATGTGGACAGGCTTGCGGGACTCGTCTGTCACGTGTTTGCACAGGAGAATGAGAGCGAGGTTTTGGCCATGGCTGCCGCGGCGGCGGCTCACGCGGGGCGTACGCATGATCCCGATGCGAATTACAGCCGTCTCATGGAGATTTATCATGAAATTAACGTTTGTGTCTAATTATATCAACCATCACCAGATCCCGATGTCGAATGAGCTGTACCGTGCATTGGGAGCGGATTATACCTTTGTCCAGACGGAACCCATGGCGGAGGAGAGAAAGGCGATGGGCTGGGGGATCTCGGGGGAAACGATTCCCTATCTCAAGTGTTATTATGAGGAGCCGGATGTGTGCAGACAGCTGATCCTTACCAGTGACATCGTAATCTTCGGAGGGGTGGAGGATGAGCGCTATATCGAGGAGCGGCTTGCTTCCGGGCGACCGGTGATCCGTTACAGTGAGAGATTGTACCGGGAGGGACAGTGGAAGGCGGTTTCTCCGAGAGGACTGATCAGGAAATATAAGGATCACACCAGATACCGGAACAAAGAGGTGTATCTGCTCTGTTCCGGCGCTTATGTCGCATCCGATTTCCATATTGTCAGGGCGTATCCCGGCAAAATGCTGAAATGGGGATACTTCACGGAGACGAAGCAGTATGATTTGGATGCGTTGTTTGATGCGAAAGGCAGCGTTCCGGACGGCGCAGAAGGCAGCATGTCAGGCAGTGTCACCGGCGGTGCCACAGGCAGTGCACCGCGTGTGCCGGAGATCCTGTTCGCAGGACGCTTCCTGCCGCTCAAACACCCGGAATATGCGTTGGAACTCGCCGCACATCTGAAAGAACAGGGACTGCCCTTTCATCTCACGATGGTTGGCGGCGGGGAACTGGAGAAAGAACTGCACAGAATGGTTTCCGACAGGGGACTTGACAACTGTGTCACATTCACGGGTTACCGGAAGCCGCAGGAGGTTCGTGCGTTTATGGAAAGGGCAGACATTTTCCTGATGACGAGCAATTACCTGGAGGGCTGGGGAGCTGTGATCAATGAGGCCATGAACAGCGGCTGTGCGGTCATTGCCGACGCCAAGATCGGAGCCGTGCCCTTTTTATTGCGCCATGAACAAAACGGCATGGTGTACCGTGACGGCGATCTGGCGGAGTTCCTGACATACGGGGAGCAGCTTGTGAGAGACCGGGAGCTGTGCCGGAAACTTGGGCGGAATGCATATGACACAATTGTCAGATTGTGGAACCCGACCAATGCATCTAAGGCGCTTCTTGATTTTGCCGAAGGGATCCTGAAGCATGAGTGGCGCGTGAGGGACGAAGGTCCCTGCAGTCCGGCTCTTGTCATTTCGCCGGGAAAAGGGTATTCTTATACGAGGAAAACGGATGAGTAGGCAAAACAGATAAGTGTGCAAAGTGGATAAGTGAGCATAACAGATGAACAAACGGATTTATGTGTGTCACACGTATTACCATGTGTATGTGACTTTTTTAAAAGAATTTGAACTGCAGCGTGACGGTCATGCACCGGGAGAGGCGGATATCATTCTGAGCACGATCTCGACGGATTTTGAAAACCTGAAAGAGAGATTGGAGCAATCCGGCGTGTTTGGGCATGTCTATATGATGGATGAGAAGAAGGATGAATTCTTCCCGGAGCTGGCAGAATATAAGAAGGACAGGGGCAATATCCTGCTCAATCTTCCCCAGCGGATCATCTATACCAGGAAGAGGGCAAAGCTGCTGGCACCGTATGTGCCGGTGGATTTCAGGACATATGAGGATATTTACGTCTTCTGCGACAGCGATCCGATCGGGTATTACTTAAACTGGAAGCACATTTATTATCATGCCATGGAGGACGGACTGGATTGTCTTAAGATACTGGATGCCGCCCATTATGACAACAGAGGACATTTCAAGGTGAAGCGGTGGATGTCGGAGCACAATCTGATCTTTATCCAGAACGGCTACGGCAAATACTGCCTGGATATGGAGATCAATGACGAGTCCTGCCTGAAATATCACTGTCCGAAATATAAGGTGGTGCCGCGTCAT
>JALFTO010000074.1 GCA_022779165.1 Lachnospiraceae bacterium | reverse complement strand
CGGTAGGCGGTTACGCTTACGCCTCTGCTTGGATCGACCGCACCCCATGTATTCCTCATGCGGGGTTGCGCTCAAAAGCTTCGGCACCTACTGTCTTCGGCATGGTTCCCCTTGGAACCGAAAATATAGTATCATGCAATTTCCCGTGTGTCAAGCACTTTTATTCCTGCGCTTTTCCCTGTTCTGCATTCCTCTTTGTCCTGCGCCCTTCTTTGCCCTGCGCTCATTCCCTCTCTTTCCTGCGCAGTCTGAGCGCACCGGCAATTGCCGCGAGACCTGCTGTGAGTCCCGGCAGCACGGACAGAGCGTCGTCACCTGTCTGAGGCACAGAATCCGCAAGCGGAACATCCTCATCAGGAATCATAACGCTGTCAGCGAGCGGAACGAGCTCATCCGGAAGCACAATACTGTCTGCAAGCGGGACCGTCACATCGCCGACCTCGACCACTTTGGAACTGCTTCCACCGCTCTTGCTCCCTCCGCCGCCTTTATCATCATCATCGGGAAGTCGCGTGATCACACGCTCCTTCACCTGATAGGAACCAACGCCGTCGATATCAATAATGTATGACTCTGTCTTAACATCGTAATTCACCTGATAATGATACGTGTGATCATACTGAATATTTGCCTGATAATTGGCCGGAGCCAACGGCTTGATCCTGAGGATCAGTTCCGTCACAAAACTCCAGTAGGTACACTGATACGTATTATCCGTATTCGGACCATCCAATGAAAGAGTATACGGTATCTCAACACTTTCTCCGGCAACAAACTGATTTACTTTTTCAAAATATGTCTCGAGATCCTGCAATTCTTCCCCTTCTCCTATTTTCACATCCCAGCAAAACTCGTTGAAATACGCAGCCCACGCTGTGTATAAATCGGTGTATTCCTGATCTGTACCCGCAACGCCAAGTTTATCATTATAATAGGCAAGGTAAATCTCCGGATTGTTTCGGATGATCTTTCTAGCCTCGTTCGCATTGGTTACGTCCTTGTTGTTATCCATATACCACCGGACAATTGTATTATAGGACGGATAACAATTTGCGATCCCTGTATATTTCCCTTCCTTCAAATCTTCAGCGGGAATATAGGCAACATACTCTTTCCCCGCATAAAACCTTGTCATCTCCTCTCCTAAAGAAGGATCCCATTTCGATCCGACAATATACTTATACGGTCCACTCTGTGCATAGTTGTAGTCTTCCACAATATAATCGTCGTTGGACTCATTCTTTACGGTAATCTTAATCCCAAAGCTGTCACCCGGCTGCATCCCGCAATCCATTTCATCAAAGAGGGGCATTTGGATTTCTTCCAGCCCACCGGTAATATCTACCGTATAATAATAAACCTTTTCGTTTTCATCATACCTGTCGAACCGTAAGGTATATCCTTTTCCCTCTGACGCGTCCGTCTTCATCTCTCCCGGCACTTCTTTCGTGACGAGTGTCACATCCGACACGATATTCTCATTTCCACCGGTCGCTTTCAGCGCTTGCGTGACCTGATCAATATACTGCCAGGCCTCTTCCTCAGAGCGGAAACCATCCTTCTGAATCGTAATCGTCCCGGTGTTATCCTTCTCATCCACGGTTATATCAGAATTGCTGCCATTTTTACGGAGTTCCTCTGCAAGTTTTTCCGCTTCCTCTTTCGTATCAGTCCCTTCGGACTTATGCTCCGTCGTGCTCTGATCCGTCACATTGATCTCATACTCATAGGTGCCACCCTTCCCCTCGATGTCCTGTTTGAGTTCTTCCTGACTGTCCGTCTGCTCTTTGACGATGCTATCCTTTTCCTCTGTGCTGCCTGCTTCTATCGTCTGATCTGTCGTAACCGTCGTGGTCGTCGTCACGGTCTGTGAGCCGTCGCCGTTGTCTACCGTCTCCGTCGTCTTCTGCTCCGTGATGCCCGATCCGCCGGCTTCACTGCTGCCTGTGCTGCTCTCGCTTCTGCTGGTGCTGCTCTTGCTGCCGTCTGCGCCGCTGCTCTCACTGCCGCCCGTTCCACCGCTCTCGCCACCGGCTTCACCTGACACGGAAGTGCTCTCACCGCCCGGCTCGGCACACACCGTCATCGGCGCGGATACCGCCAGAAAAGCTGCCAGTCCCAGGGAAATAGCCCTGATCACACGCCGGTTTCCTGTTACTTTCCTCATAATGATTACTCCCTTTCCATTATTATTTATAGCTTTCCCCGTCGCAAAATCGAGGTGCAATGTCCATTTTCCTCGTTGCTTTAACGCAAAAATGCGACTGCCTTTATGTTACCATCAAGCAGTCGCAAAATCAAATTTTCTATTCGCTATATTTCGTTCCATTTCTCTTTTTCCCGACAGATATACGGTCGGAAGTTCCCGATCCGGCACGTTTTAAAGGCACAGGTCAGTTCTTCGGATGCATGATACCGTCCTCGTCAAGATAAGCGCTTGTAGAAATTCCGTTCAGATGATCGATCACCCGTTTTTGCTCCGCATCATGAAGCTGCGAGGTATAGCAGTCCTTCTGGATCGCAGGGACGACCCGCACGACCGGTTTCTGCCGCTGTCCGCCGACCGACGCATTCCCGGGCTGTCCGCCTGTCAAATCCGCCTGTTCCTGTCCTGCCGCATCTGCCGGCTCCAAACCGGACATATCTGCAGAATCAGTCGCGGACACCGTCTGGAACTCCACCTCCAGCAGGCACGTATCCACCTGTCTGGAATTGAACCAGAAATTCCCCAGGCTGTAGATGACCGGCACATCATTCACATAGGCCAGAGGCTGCAGACAATGCGGATGATCTCCCACGATCAGATCCGCTCCCGCCTCCGCGATCATCTTCGCCTGATCTCGCTGTGCCCAGTCGATCTCTGTCGTATTCTCGGTTCCCCAGTGGATATAGACGATCACATAATCGCTGTTCTGCCTTGCCAGCGCCACCGCCTCGATCAAGCGGTCCGGATTCCAACAGCGGAACGTCCCGGCGCTACTCTCCGTCGCCCCTTTCGTATCGGGATGATCCTGACGTTCGATCTGCGTGGCAGACAAAATGGTGATCTTCGTGTCATTCACAATGAAGCTCACCGGCTTTGACGCTTCCTCCAGATTGCGCCCCGCTCCCACATAGGGGATCCCCTTATCTTCCAGCGTTTTCAGTGTATCGATCAGGGCACTCTCCCCGTAATCATATACATGGTTGTTGGCAAGCGACACCACGTCCGCTCCCATATCCTCCAGATAAGAAACGCTCTCCGGTGCAGCGCGGAAGGTATACTGTTTCCCCTCCGTAGGCGTTCCGCCATTACTATAGGTAAACTCATTATTTACCATAAAGATATCGGCACTGCGCATGCGCGTCAGAAGTTCTTCGGAAATACCGTCCTCCATCCTGCCGCCGCGCTGTTTCAGCTTCGCCATGACAGCATAAGCCGGATCAAACAGGATATCGCCCGCAAACGCCAGCGTGATCGTGTCCGGAGAGGAGCTTTTCATCGCATAGATCTTCTCCGCTTTCATCCGATCCGGATCAGCAAGGAGTTCACTGTACCGCCCTATCGGCTCCGCCGCAGCA
>JALFTO010000069.1 GCA_022779165.1 Lachnospiraceae bacterium | reverse complement strand
TACGGAAGCAGGCTATCTGTCTCTGGGGCTTTCCCTCACCAATGTGTTTACCAATATTGCGTATTTCTGCATCCGCAACTTTCAGGTATCGGACAGCAGGAGCAAATATTCCACGGACACCTATGTGACGCACAGAGTGGTGATGACGGTTCTTGCGCTCGGCAGTTATACGGTTTTTGTCCTGATGAACGGGTATTCGCTCTATCTGACAGTGTTTCTGATTCTGTTCATGGTTTACCGTGTCAGTGAGGCAGTGGTCGATGTGTTCCACGGGATCGATCAGCGCTCCTGGCGGCTGGATACGGCGGGGCAGTCCTTCCTCATGAGGGGGATTTTTGCATTGGCTGCCTTTGTGATTCTGGAGAAACTCACCGGTAATCTGGTGATCACGACATTTGTCATGCTGGTGGCAGCTTACGGCGTGATCCTGTTCTTTGATATTCCGCGCGCCGCAAAGCTGGAGCCTTTTTCCGTTAGATTAGGCAAAAAAGAATGGCCGGCGCTCATTGCGCTGACCAGAGAATGTCTGCCGTTATTTATCTATGCCATCTGCCTGAATGCGGTGGTGCCGATTCCGCGGTATTTCCTCGAAAAGCTTCAGGGAAGCGAGGTTCTCGGTTTCTATGCGTCGGTAGCCATTCCGGCATCGGTGATCCAGCTCCTTGCCTCGTATGTATTCAATACCTTTACCGGTCTGTTTTCGGAGTACCGGGAAAAGGGGCAGAAGAAAGAATTTATGGCGCTGTTCTGGAAGCTGACAGCGGCTGTCTGTGCCATTGTAGTGCTGGCGGTCGGCGGCTCACTGCTGCTCGGCGAATGGGCGCTGACGCTTGTGTTTAATGAATCGATCGGACCGTATGCCTATCTGCTGGCTCCCACGGTCGTGTGCTGCGGTGTGATCGCCATGATCTGGTTCGTCGGCACGGTGTTGGTGGTCCTTCGGGACATGAGAGGGCTTTTGATCGGATCAGTGGCAGGCGCCGTGGTCAGTGCTGCCGTATCGTATCCCTGTATCCTTGCATGGGGCGTGGACGGTGTCAATGTAAGTCTTTTTATCTCTAGCGTTGTCTCACTGCTGATCTTTGCGTGGAGGCTTCATGATTCCGTTGCACGGGGCGAAGGCTTCATTTCCTGATTTCGCGTCGGGGCGAGGTTTCACTCTTCCATTTTGCGCTTGAATTCGTCCGCTGCCTGATTCAGTTCAAATTCAAAATCACGTCTGTTTTTCTCGCTCATATTGCTTAAGATCAGTCCGGCAAAGAAGGACTGCACGGCCGTCATGGCCGAGAAGCCGCACACCACCAGTGTGGGGATCTGATCCACCAGATGAGTCTCCAGAAATTTGATAAACACAGGGATAAAGAAGACAATGGCGAGCAGGAACAGCAGAATGCCGATCCAGCTGAAGAATACCAGCGGTTTATAATTCTTAAACAGTCTGAGGATCATTTTCAATACTCTATAGCCGTCGGAGTACGTGTTCAGTTTGGACACGCTTCCTTCCGGTCTGTCTCTGTAATCCACAATGACATTTTCAATCTGCATATTGTTGTATACGGCGTGGATGGTCATCTCCGTCTCGATCTCAAAGCCGCGTGACAGCACAGGGAAGGTCTTTACGAAGCCGTAGCTGAAGGCGCGATAGCCGGTCATGATATCCTTGATGTTGGAGTGGAAAAGGTAATTGATACTGCCGCGGACCAGACTGTTGCCGAAATTATGGAAAGGGCGCTTGTTCTCCGTGAAATATGTGGAGGACAGTCTGTCACCGACCACCATGTCTGCATTTTTCTCAAGCACCAGAGAGACCATCTCACGTGCATGCTCCAATGGGTAGGTGTCATCACCGTCGATCATCAGGTAGCACTGCGCATCGATCTCCCGGAACATCCGGCGGATGACATTTCCCTTGCCCTGCTGATATTCGTGGCGCACAACGGCTCCGGCGTCAGCCGCGATCCTGGCTGTGTCGTCGGTGGAATTGTTGTCGTACACATAAATTACGGCCTCCGGCAAAGCGGCTTTCGTATCGTTTATCACTTTCCCGATGGTCTGCGCTTCGTTATAGCATGGGATCAAAACTGCGATCTTATCAAGCATTTTATTGTTCCTCTCTGTTTTTGGCAGATTTTGTAACTGTTCGGTATCTTTTCACAATTACATAATAAAAATCCATTTAAACTTGTCTCTGATAACGGAATTTGCGAATGATCCACCACACTGCTACGCCGATGGCTGTCAGGATTGAGATCCAGGCAGACAGCGTGTAACGGGTCGGTGTGTGGTAATATACTGTTATTTTGTGAGGATTACCATCCCCGTTTAATAATACATGAATTTTGTTATTATATCCAGTCTCCAGAGGAATTTGTTCGCCTTTCTCATCCACGGCCTCATAACCCATGTAATACTGGATGGGAAGGTCTGCGTACTGTCCCGGAGCGGAAGCAATGTAGGAAAGCTCCGTTGTGGTCCCCTGCCTCTCAAAGGATTCGATTAAGATGGCATTCTCATCCGTCAGAACGATGTCTGTGGTGAGGCCGCTGTCCAGCGTGTTTTTGAGGCGCCATTCGTATGGATAGACCACGGTGTTCGCACCTTTGGGAATACCCGTCAGCTTGGCTTCGTGGCCGATGGTGTAGCTCTTGTCGGAATAGGAGAAGTCCTCATCGCGGAATCTGGAGACAGACAGCAGGCAGAGTGCAGCCAGAGCCACGCAGATTGCCGGTCTGTACGCGGACAATATTTCTGAGCGGTACAGGCAGATGCTGCCCGTCAGTGCAAACAGCAGGCTGACAGGTCCCAGAAGTCTCCAGGCGAACTGCACCTTGGACAGGATCAGACTGAATACGGGGAGTTCCATCATCCGGCTTCCGGGGAAGAAATTCGTCATCATATAGAGCAGCACGATCCCGAGGACGGTCAGGCACAGGATGAAGCTGCGTGTACCGTTCCACGAAAGATCCGGACTCAGAGCGGAAACGTCAGCACCTGTCTGTGCCGGCTGCGGACGGTTCTCACAGATCAGGACGGCCAGTGCGATGAATGCGCAGACCGCAAGCGGGATCCCGAGTGTCAGGATATGATAATCTCCCGTTGTCTGCATTCCAAGGAGACCGGAGAGATTCATGGTATATTCCTGATAAGTCCCGATATCCAGCGCGCTCTGCCACAGATTCTCATTTTTATAAAAGTCCACGAAAGGAACGAGAAAACCGATATTTAAGAGAACGCTGACAACAGCGGCTTTGGCGATCTCGATCAGGCGTTTCTCCGCGATGACTTGTCTCACATAGAGCAGACCGAAGAGTACGCAGAAGATGCCTGCCAGAGTGACGCTGAGGATGTGTGTCTGCAGCAGTCCCGTCATTCCGAGCGCCAGATATCCCCACTTTTTTCTGTCTCCGATCAGGACGTGGTACAATCCCGTGAATAACAGCGGGAAAAAGGTCATGGCGAGAAATTCACCGATGGCGCCTCTGGCGTACAGGTTGGTAAAACGGTATGGACAGCAGCTGTACAGCAGGGATGCCAACAGTGCGGCTTTCCTGTTCCCGCCCAGTGTTCTGGCACAGTGATACGTGAGGAACGCAGTGGCAAAATTGCACACGATCATCAGGAATTTGAAGCTGTCCGCCATGGAAACCCCGCAGATTCGTAAGAATGCGGGAATGTATAAAAGCGTATTCGGATACATGCAGTTTAAGTAGCCGTTGCCGTGCATTGCCTCCGGATAGATCACGACGGGAAGCTGTCCGGCAAGCAGACCGTCCTTAATCCCTTCGATACGGATCAGGTGATAGCACAGATCGACTGCCCAGTTCAGTCCCGTATTCAGATAGGGTAGGGAAGCGGCCAGACCGATGCCAAGCAGGAGAAAGAGGGTATATTTCCTGTCGGCAGGATATCCCTTTTTCGCATAATAGGAACAGATGAGCGCAGCGGCCAGGAACAGTGCCATTACACACAGGATCAGGAAGAACGTATCGTTATAAAAGCGGCCTTCCGGGATCAGCGTCACGGAATAGATCCGAAGGGTGCCCTCTCCGCCGAAGCTTAAGGAATACGTAAAGTCCTGGGAGGTTTTCCCAAGTTCAAAGGTAAACTCGTCATAGGTTGCATTCGGATCAAGGGTATAGGTTCCCTTGCGGGCACCGTTGTCATACAGCGTCAGGCTGTTCGCGGCACTGTCGGTGTTGTATGCCACGCCCAGTGTGTAGACACCCTTGTCCAGCAGATAGTTGCCGCTCTTTAAGAATTCACCGGAATATTCACTGTCGGAATTGATCATAACAGCCGTATCTTCCTGATCGCCGGCGCTTCGGGTTAGGTTTTTGGCAGTCACTGTGACCGGTGTGGTGCTTTCATCCGTCATGTACAGCAGCAGGATCGCTGCGGCGAGACAGAGAGCCCAGGGCAGGAGCTTCCGTCCCGGGAAGCGGCACGCCAGAAACAGTACGATGCCGAGGCAGAGGATGCACACATAAAATGGCAGCGCATGTGCGAGGTCGGCCTTTCCCAGATAGGAAAAGGTAACGGCCGGAATAATTCCGATGGGATTTCCATTGTAATAGCAATCCCGCGTCTCGGCAGGGCCGATGATGGCGCTCCCCATATAGACCGTCGGGGGATTGTCGCCGAAGCGTTCCGCACTCAGTCGGTAGGTGTAGGTCTGATTCGGATCAAGACGCAGCCCCTTGAACAGGAATCTGGCCCATCTGCCGTTTAAGTAATCGCCCGCATGAAGGGAAGAGGAGCCGACGGGATCGCCCGCATCGTCAAAAAGCTCCAGACGGATAACACCGTCCGGTGTCTCTCCGTATGTCTGAAAACGGAAGGAGAGGGATTTGAGCTTTGCCTTGGCGGGAACAAAAGTTCCTGACAGCGAAGAACCTTCGGAAA
Source organism: Lachnospiraceae bacterium (assembly GCA_022779165.1). Lineage (GTDB taxonomy): Bacteria > Bacillota > Clostridia > Lachnospirales > Lachnospiraceae > VSOB01. The sequence goes on along the minus strand of JALFTO010000069.1, from coordinate 6,902 downwards.
GTGTGATTGTATTAAAAAGCCCCTTTTCCAGAGAAGTGCTCGTGTATGTGGAAGAGCCGATGAGCTTACAGGGCCATACCAGCAGACAGAGCACGATGACTGCAATGGGGATCATATACACAGAAAAGACAAATGACTTTTGTTTTGTGTTCATTCTGACAAATCCTTTCGATCAACCGGAGTCGGTCAACGAGTGCATGGCTCCGATCATTTCCTTATTATTATCTTATACTTTCCGGGCAGTGTCAATTCTGATGCGGGGTTATCGACTGCAATTACATATATTTTGCTCCAAAGTGAGGCTTTGATGTGTAATTGGCTTATCAACGAACACCAGGAAAACCGCTTGACAAATTCCGACGTGGGGGAGTAAACTGTCTGATAATTGGGGAGAGTTGGCCTAAAGAGTTAAAGTTTGATTCACACTTAAGAGAAATAAAGAAGGGAAGAAAATAAATGAGCAGGAGGGTTTTTGCGGGCGTGGCGGTGGCCCTGTTTTGTATGATATGGGTGCCTGCGGCGTGGGAGATATTTTTTCCAAGACCGGTTTTGTGCGAGGTTTTCTACGACGGAAGAGATGAGGCATATGATGGCATCGGCACGGTTTATATTGACACGTTGACCGCCCGGAAAGGTGTTTCCCAGGTCGAAAAGACAGATAACATCGAGTATACCGGCAGTGGTAATTATGTCTGGTACGGAAGCCAGGAAAATGTAAAGCTGTCCTTTTATGTAAACAATGGGGATACGCTACGTCTCCACGCGGGATATTATGCAGTGGAAGGCGCAACCCCGGCCAAGAGCGCAGAGCTGACCGTTGTTCTGGGAGGCAGGTGGCAGAGCTTTTCCTTTTCTGATTTTGACGATACGGGTGCCCTGATGGTAGAGGACAGGGTCAGAGTAGGCGGCGGCATGACGCAGTATTTATTGCAGTGCGTCATCCTGCTGGCAGTCTTTACAGCCGTTTTTCTGCTCTGGCCGCGTTTTCCCTCCGTATGCAGGAAACCTGTACTCTATGTGCTGCTGTTTGCGGCTGCCCTGAAAAAATACTATGCGTTCTTTTTTCCGGCTTATATCATTGGTGGCGATTCGCTGGGGTATATTACCGATTCACTGTCGGGTCTGGACTGGACGCACCGTATGCCAGGCTATCAGATATTCAATTTGGCGATACAGAAAATACTTGGGGTCGGTGCGGCAGATGAAGAATTGTTTATTGCTGTAACGCATGTACAGATGATTTTGGGCGTGCTTTCCTGTGTCGTGTTTTACCTGACACTGAAAAAGCTGCTCAAAAGGGAATATCTTGCACTCTGGGGCGCGGCGCTGTATGCGGCGCAGCCGTTTCTTGCTCAATATGAAAAGGATATTATGACAGAATCCATTGCGGTGGGGATGATGATCGTATGGGTGTATATGCTCGTCTGCTTTCTGAAAAAGCCGGGGAATAAGCTGGCTTTTTCACTGGGTGTTTACAGTCTGGTTATGACGCTGACAAGGCCGTCCTTTATTGTGCTTTTTCCGGTCCTGGCCCTATTTTGGGGAATACGGCTGCTGTTTGAAAAAGAGGAGAGGAAAACGACGCTATGGGGCATCGGAGGGGCGGCACTGGGCACGGCGCTTTTACTGGGATACTGCTTCCACAATCAAGAGCTCACGGGGCAGTTCATGTTAAGCGACGTATCGTGTAATAATGAGCTGTCAATTCTGATAGAGGGTGGCTTGTACGAAAATGAAGCGTTTCCTGATATTACGGATTATATCAGGAGCCGGATCAGAGAAATAGATTCGCTGGATTTGGCGAAGGAAGTGTTCGCGCAGTATGGCCTGCATGACGGCATGACTTATGTGAAAGATACGATCAGACAAAAGCCTTTTGCCTATGGGAAAGTCATTTTGTGGAAATGGGTGGATTATGCGCAGACGTATATATTTGATTCCATGCATCTGCAGGAGAATCAATTAAAATTTTACTATATCCAGCAAACACTCCTGCCGTTTACCTTTGCTGTGACGCTTTTATTCTGTCTGCTTGAGCTGCTGCAGGGGATTATCCTGTGGTGGCGAGAGAGAAAAGTTCCCTATATGGATCTTGGTTTTCCGGTATTGATCCTCTGCATCATGCTCCTGTCGTTTGGCACACTGACGCGCGCCTTACCGCAGCGGATATGTATCCATATGGTACCGTTGGTTCTGATGATGGCTTTCAGAGTGGTGGAACGGGCGTTGGACAGGGATGTGCGGATTGCCTTGGAAAAGACCGGAAATGGAGACCGGGATACGCAGGGGTGATCAGTGCCGCTCCATGCGCTTAATTTGTTCACAAAATGTTCATTCATGAGTTTGTCTTGCTTGAGCTTCCGATTAGGGGGGTGGGGACAAAAAGTTGGTCTTGCTGCATAACCAGTCCGACTTTTTGTCCCCACCCCTAATCAAACTTGCAATAAAGTTGTAATCAAACGGGTACTATGCTAAAATAGTAGAAATTCAGCAGAGTAAAATATCGATAGATATTTTACTGCATGGAGGACTTTTTCATGGCAGACAGGAAGCGGTTGCCTGAGATGGATATATTGCGCGGCATGGCGATTCTGATGGTCCTTCTGTATCATTCCATCATCGTTTTTCCCGTGAATCTTCATGAGATACAGTGGTGCAGTGCGCTCCACACCTTTTTGTGGGTGGTGCAGATGCCGCTGTTTTTTCTGGTGTCCGGATTTTGTTACACAGGACTGCGTGGAGCGGGATACAGCACATATCTTCGGAAGAAATGCAGCCGTATTCTGGTTCCGCATATCGTATTTTCTCTGCTTGATATCCTGCCGAGGATCATTCCGAATCCGCTGGTGAATGAACAGATGGAGTGGAGAGATGCCATAAAGGATTTCGTTGTCTACGGCGGCAGCGACTGGTTCCTGTGGACACTGTTTGTCATTGCGGCGCTGTTCCCGCTGCTCTTGTGGGTGCTTGAGCGTGGGAAATGGGGATGGACAGTTGTTCTCTTCTTTGCGGTTCTGATGTTTGTGTTAAAAGAGTATATGCCGGATGAGTTTTTACTCAATATGGTTTCGCAGTATCTATTGTATTATACGGCGGGATGGCTTCTGCGTCAGTGGAGGGAAACCCGTACTGCACAGGCGGAGACTGGGGCCGGAAAAGCACAGACGGTATCTGCATCCAATATCACCCGGTTGTCCCCTGTATTATTTGTGGCGGCGCTGCCGGGCATGATCCTGTTTTTTGCAGGTTTTCTCTACTGGGACCATAACCGCTATCTGGAGCTTGCCTGTGTGATCTGCAGCAGTCTTTTCTTTGGCGGCTTATCCTGCCTGATCGCAGGAAAAGGCACCGGTGGGGTATTATGTACGCCTGAGGGAAAAGGTATAGGAGGCATCGTGCGAAGGATCAGCCGATTCCTGACCGACTGCGGAACATATTCGCTGCAGATGTATCTGCTGGATGCGTATGCACTCGTTGTTACCAGAACACTGATTGTCAGTGTGCTCGGGGTACGGAATCCGGCAGTTGTGATCCTCGGCAATTTTATTGCGGATACGTTGATCGTGCTTACGGTTTCCAAATATATTTTGACAAAGGTGAAGGTATTCAGGATCCTGTGCGGCATTCCTGAAAGGAAGACAAATGCTGTTTAATTCGTATATTTTTATTTTGCTGTTTCTGCCCCTGTGTCTTGTCGGGTACTGGCTTTGCAATGCCGGTCGGCGGTATGAATGGGGCAAGCTCTGGCTTGTCGGTATGTCGTTGTGGTTTTACGGCTATTTTAATATCCGCTATCTCCCGCTGATTGTGCTCAGTGTGTTCGGCAACTATTATCTGTACCGGCTGCTTGTGTCGAAATCGTCCGGTGGGACAGATACTCCGGCGGCAGACGGACAGGCTGCGACGGACAGGCAGCACAGCCGCCGGAAGCTGATCCTGGCAGCAGGCGTGTCGGCGAATCTCGGCGTCCTGTTCTATTACAAATATTTTGACTTTTTTATTGAGAATGTAAATGCGGTCTTTCATGCGGATCTGGCGCTGCAGCATGTGCTGCTGCCGCTCGGCATCAGTTTCTTTACGTTCCAGCAGGTGGGCTTTCTGGTGGATGCCTACCGGGGAGAAGTGGAGGAGTGCGAATTCCTGGAGTACAGTCTGTTCGTTACCTTTTTTCCGCAGCTGATTGCAGGCCCGATTGTGACGCACAGTGAGATGATCCCGCAGTTTCGGGACCTGTCAAAGAAGCGTTTTGACGCGGACAATATGGCGAAGGGATGCTATGCCTTCGTGTTGGGTCTGTCCAAAAAGGTGCTCGTGGCTGACATCTTCGGGAAGGCAGTAGCCTGGGGCTTCGGCAATCTTGAACAGATGAACGGTCTGGCAACGCTCTGGATGATGGTAAGCTACATGGTGCAGCTTTACTTTGACTTCAGCGGTTACTGTGATATGGCAAGGGGAATCGGATTGATGTTTAACATCGATATTCCGTTGAACTTTAATTCCCCCTACAAGGCTGTGAACCTGGTGGATTTCTGGAAAAGGTGGCATATCACCCTGAACCGGTTCTTTACGCAGTATGTATACATACCTCTGGGCGGCAACAGAAAAGGCGTTGCCCGGACGTATTTTAATATTTTCATGATCTATCTCGTGAGCGGGATCTGGCATGGCGCCGGATGGACCTTTATCCTGTGGGGCACTTTGCACGGACTGGTGTATGTGCTCACGAGGCAGTTCCTCGACTCGGTTGAGAAGGTGCCGAAACTGCTCGCATGGTTTGGAAATATGGCTTTTTTCCTGCTCTCGCTCGTATTTTTCAGGGCGGAGAATGTGCCGCAGGCGCTTACGATCCTGCGCGGGATCTTTACCGGAGGATATGGTCTGTCAGCGGTTCCGGCAGCGTTTGTCGAGCAGTTTAGGACACCTGAGTTTTTCTATTGCCTGAATGCGCTTGGAATCGACGGAGTCACAGTGGCACCGCGCCTTTTGATGGTCGGTTACATGGTCATAGCATGGTTTATGCTGCTCGGCTGCAAGAATGTCAATGAGAAACTGCAGACCTTCCGTCCAACATTTCCGAAGGCGGTGGCGATGGCAGTGTTGTTTCTGTGGTCGCTTGTCTCCTTCTCGGAGGTCAGCACCTTTTTGTATTTCAACTTCTGATGAGGAATCGATACAAATGATAAAAAATAGTAAAAGATGGCTGATTGCGCTTGCGGCGATGATACTTACAGGGCTTGTGGGGATTGCGGCTCTCGTGATCTATGTGGATCCGTTTTTCCATTACCACGGTCCGGTGGAGGGCTTTCCCTATCAGATCGATCATCAGCTCAGCCAGAACCCCGGTATGGCGGAGCACATGGAATATGACAGCGTGCTGCTCGGTTCTTCCATGACCGTCAATTTTGAGGCAGACTGGTTCCGGCAGGACATGGATCTCAATCTGCTGAAACTCAATTACAACGGCGCTTATCCGCGTGATATCCACAACATCATGGAACAGGTGGACCGCAACCGGGCAAACGGACCGCTAAAGAAAGTGTTCCTCGGAGTGGATCTGGCTTCCTACACGGGAGGTGTCGAGGAGACAAAATATCCTCTGCCGGAGTATCTGTACAATAAAAATATTTTCGATGATGTGAATTACTGGTATAATAAAGGCGTTCTGCTTGATTATATCATCAAGCCGGTGCTGATGGGAGATCCACCTACGGACATGAGCAGCGTCTATTCTTCGGAATGGTGGCTGAAGGATCTGTATGGCAAAGCGCATGTGCTGGAGAATTATCAGATTCCGGAGAAGAATGATGCCTATTTCCCGGAGGATATGTTTATTGAAGGATTGGAGAACAATCTTCGGGAAAATATCCTGCCGGTGATCGACAGTCATCCCGACACAGAGTTTGTGATCTTTTTCCCGCCGTATAGTATCCTGTACTGGTATGAGTATGTGCAGAACAATCAGATGGACGCGGCGTTGTATGAATACCGTTATTGTATGGAGAAACTGTTAGAGAAAGACAATGTGGAATTATACTTTTTCCCGGGAGAAAAGGAAATTGTCTGTGATCTGGATCTCTATGCTGACACAGGGCACTATAAACAGGAGATCAACCGGTATATGACGGATTGCTTCCTGGACGGAACCGATCGGGTCACAAAGGATAATTATGAAGAAATGCTTGCGGAGTTTAAGCGGATGATAGATGCTTACGACTATGAGGCGCTTCTTGATGCGCAGCCTGCGGCGCGCGGCGGGCAGTGACTTCTGCCCGATAGAAAGGTGAAAAACTATGTGGATACATTTGGGATTGCTGTTTGTCTGTACCTGGGGACTTCCCTTCTGTGCCGGAGTTCTGCCGGTGCGGATCATGAAGGAAGAACACAGGTCTTTCGGGATGATCTGGGTGAGCGGCTGGTTTATGATGTTTGCAGTGTTTCAGGTGCTAGTGGTGCCTTTTATTGTGGCGGAACAATCCTTCACTCTGGCGGTGCGGACTTATTCGATCGTCATTGCTGTGATCTCCGTGCTGTCGCTTGTGATCGGGAGACACGCGGTGAAGAAATCAATTGACAACTTCAAGGATAGCCGTATCGAAAGCGGACAACTGCCGGTTATGATTCTGGTAATTGTATTGATCGCAGTACAGCTGGCGGCATCATTTTTTCTACAGTATCTGGACGGGGATGATGCGTTTTATGTGGCGACATCCCTCACCAGTGAGCACACGGATACGATGTACCGTTTCACGCCGTATTACGGGGCAAACGGGGAACTGGATGTTCGTCATGCGCTCTCTCCTGTGCCGATCTTTATGGCATGGATTGCGCGTGTCAGCGGGATCCACGTGACGATCCTGTGCCACAGCTATATCAGCATGTTGTTTCTGCTTCTTATGTATATG
>JALFTO010000061.1 GCA_022779165.1 Lachnospiraceae bacterium | reverse complement strand
GGCATAAGGAAGCACAGGGTAAGGTCATAAGCGGAAGAATGGCTCCGTACGGATATAAAGTAGTTGACGGCTATGTAGAAAAGGATGAAACTGTCTCTCATATTGTAGAGGACGCATTTGATCGCTATTTCAAGACATTCTCCATTAGGGATGTCATTCGCTACGTGAATCTTAAATACGGTGAGGATGCACCTTCAAACAACATTGTGGATCGCCTCTTCAAAAACGAAAAGTATTGCGGACGTTTCAAAGATAATCCGAATTGGTGTGAACCATACATAACCAGAGAGCAGTATGAACAGATCCGGCTCATCGGAACCGCAAAACAAAATACTGCCCACTATGAGCCTTATCTGTTCACGTCTCTGATAAAGTGTCCTGTATGTGGAAATAATTTCACTGGATACCGTAAAAAGCAAAAGCTGAAAAACGGCGGAGAAAGCATTTATATCAAATACCGATGCGGGAACAAATTCAACCGGCACGGCGGAGCATCCATTCTCGAAAAAACTGTAGAGAAATATCTGATTGAGAATGTGCTTATCTACCTGCAGCGCGATATCCGGAATCTGAAAAGCATAATGGAAAATGAACAAATTAACAGTAAATGCAATCTGAAAGGTATTGAGGATGAAATGAACCGCCTTAATGTCATGTATCAGAAAGGGCGTATTACCGACACGTTTTATGACAGTCAATATGAGCTGCTGGAGCGGAAACTGGCAGAGCTTTCCTCTCTGCGCGATATAAAACAAACGATTGATAAACGTGAAAATCTGTTGTCCTTCTTTCAGGGAAATTGGATTGATTTATATAATTCTTTGGATGCTGCGAATAAGAAAGTATTCTGGAAAAAATACATAAAAGACATTCAGGTAGACCGGGAAACTCGAAAATTATGCGGCTTTCATTTCTATTAGAAAAAGGTGTAGTAAACAGCATGCACCGTAGAATTCGAGCCGCATGCGACCTCACTGGAAGCAAAGGGTGACGGCTATGTGATCGCATCACTGGGCAAGGACTCCGGTTATGTTCCCTATACGGCCTTCTGCGCCAAGAAGAGCTTCCTCGAAGCAAATCCCGACAAAATCCAGTCATTCACCAATGCACTGCAGCGTGGAATGGATTATGTAAACTCCCACACGCCGGAAGAAATCGCCAAAGCAATTCAGCCACAGTTCAAAGAGACCGATCTTGATGTCATCACCACAATCGTCACGCGCTACGCCGAGCAGGATACCTGGAAGGAAAACCTTGTCTTTGAAGAGGACTCCTTCACACTCCTTCAGGATATTCTCGAGGAGTCGGGCGAACTGTCGAGCCGAGTTCCTTACGGAGATCTCGTCACCACCACCTTCGCCGAGAACGCTGCAAAGTAGTTAACATAAAATTACAATCACGAGAGTTGAAAAGGGCTGCGCACACGCGTGGCCCTTCCCTTTCTCTCATGATTGAAATTTTCCGATAAATTCTTTTACACGCTCGTCGGGGTGTTCGAACAGCTCCTCCGGTGTCCCCTGCTGTCTGATCACGCCGTCCTCCATGAAGATGATCCTGTCGGAGAGTTCCCTGGCAAACTGCATCTCATGCGTCACGATGATCATCGTCATCTTCTGCTTCGCCAGTTCTCTGATGACCTTGAGCACCTCGCCCGTCAGTTCCGGATCGAGCGCTGAGGTCGGCTCGTCAAAGAACAGGATCTTCGGCTGGAGCGCCAGCGCCCTCGCGATTGACACACGCTGCTGCTGTCCTCCCGACAGCTGACAGGGATAAGCATCCCTCTTATCTTCCAGACCGAGCTGGGCAAGCAGTTTCTCCGCACGCTCCACCGCCTCACCTTTCGGTACATGATCCACACAGACCGGTGCATCAATAATATTCTTCAGCACACTGTAATGTGGGAACAGATGAAAGCTCTGAAAAACCAGTCCGAAGTTCTTGCGGATCTTCTTCAACTGATTCTTATGCGCATAGACGCACCTGCCGTTCTCCTCCCGCACAGCCTTCTCACCCAGATAGATCAGTTCCCCGCCATCCATGGTCTCAAGCATCGTGGCACAGCGCAGCAATGTGGACTTTCCGGAGCCGGAAGGCCCTATGATCGATACGACCTCACCCTCCTCCACGGACAGAGAAATGTCTTTCAGGACCTCAAGCGGGCCAAATGTCTTTTTTAAGTGATTGATCTCCAGATATTTCATCGCATCTCCCCGGCTCTCTACCTGTAATAATTCAAACGCTTTTCCAGATACTCCATAAAGGACGCCACCGCCAAATTAAAAATGTAGTAAAACACGCCTGCTGCCATCAGCGGCATGATCGTTGTATCCTTGGCCGCGATCTGCTTTGCCGCCGTGAACATCTCCACCACCGCCAGCACGAATGCAAGGGATGTGTCCTTCACAAGCGTGATCGTCTCATTCGTCACGGGAGGCAGGATGCGCTTAACTACCTGCGGCAGGATAATCCTGCAGAATGTCTGTACTTTATTATAGCCCAGCACTTTGGCCGCTTCATACTGTCCGACCGGCATGGATTCGATCCCTGCCCGGTAGATCTCTGCAAAATACGCCGCGTAATTCAGTGCAAAGGCAAGGATAACCGCCGTAAATCGATAGGACGCTGCGATCTTGATTCCAAACACGTAATAAGGTGCGAAATACACCACGATCAACTGCAGCATAAGCGGCGTTCCCCGCATGATGGAAATGTATACCTTGGTGACAGTTCTCACGGCAAACTGCTTCGACATCCTTCCAAACGCAATGACCAGTCCT
>JALFTO010000059.1 GCA_022779165.1 Lachnospiraceae bacterium | reverse complement strand
TGTTTTTGTTGATAAGCCGGCAGGGATTCTTTCGCAGAAATCCAAACCGGATGATCTTTCCCTGAACGAGTGGCTGATCGGTTATCTGACACAGAAAGGTGTTGCAGACAGGAAAAGTCTTGCAGCGTTCCGCCCTTCTGTGTGCAACCGGCTTGACCGCAACACCAGCGGGGTTGTAATATGCGGAAAGACATTGTATGGAAGTCAGGTCATGAGCAGCATGTTAAAAGACCGCAGTCTTCACAAATATTACAGGCTTTATGTGGAAGGCCATATGGAAAAGGATCAGCGGATCGAGGGATATCTGAAGAAAGATACAAAAACCAATACAGTTACGGTATACACGGAAGAACAGCCGGACAGCGCAAGGATCGTCACACAGTACCGACCCATTGCATGGCAGGAGCGGGACAAAACAACGCTTGTGGAGGTGGAACTGATTACCGGGAAGACCCATCAGATCAGGGCACATCTTTCATCAATCGGATATCCCCTTGTCGGTGACAGCAAGTATGGAGATCCTGTGTTAAACAGAAAGCGGCTGAAAGAATATGGCATCCGATATCAGCTTCTGCATGCGTACCGGCTTGTGTTCCCCCAAATAGGCGGGAAACTGTCCGATCTGTCAGAGAAAGTGATTCTGTCACCGCTACCCGAAGTGTTTGGGCAATTGCGGTAAAATTAATTTTATGCCAAACGATTCGGATGTTTGAGGTAAATATGGCTACTTGGAATTCCAGAGGACTCAGAGGCTCCACGCTGGAGGATCTGATCAACCGAACAAATGAAAAATACCGTGAAAACGGGCTGGCCCTGATCCAGAAGGTGCCGACACCGATCACGCCGATCAATATCGATAAGGAGAGCCGTCATATTACGCTTGCTTATTTTGATCAGAAGAGTACGGTGGATTATATCGGTGCGGTACAGGGGATTCCTGTCTGCTTTGACGCAAAGGAATGTGCTGTGGATACCTTCTCCCTGCAAAACATTCATGAACATCAGGTGACGTTTATGGAAGATTTTGAGAAACAGGGCGGTGTGGCGTTTTTCCTGATCTATTATACCGGCAGGAATCTGATGTATTATCTGCCTTTTGCCCATCTGAAATTTTTCTGGGACCGGGCTCAGCAGGGCGGACGCAAGAGCTTTCGCTATGAAGAACTTAATCCCAATTATTTCCTGCCGCAGAAGCACGGTGTCCTGGTTCCTTATCTTGACATGATCCAGAAAGATCTGGATGACAGGACATAAATTGAATTTTATCAGATCAGATAAATGTTGTTAGATATTGACACAATTCAAACAATTCGTTATACTATACGATAGTTTCGCGTGCTAACGAGTTAGCACGTTACTACGATAAAGTGAAAGGGATTAGGATATAACATGAGTCAAAGACTGGTACATACGCCGGAAGGTGTGAGGGATATCTACGGCGCGGAATATGAAAAGAAGCTGCTCGTGGAGGAAAGGATCCACAGAGTGTTAAAGGGATATGGATGTCATGATATTCAGACACCCTCCTTTGAATTTTTTGATGTGTTTTCCAGGGAAATCGGTACAACTCCTTCCAAAGATCTGTATAAATTTTTTGACAAGGAAGGAAATACACTGGTGCTGCGACCGGATTTTACGCCCTCCATTGCCAGATGTGCCGTAAAATATTTTGCAGAGGAGAAAACACCCTTACGGTTCTGTTATCAGGGCAATGCGTTCAGCAATACTTCCGAACTTCAGGGAAAATTAAAAGAGGTAACGCAGATCGGAAGTGAACTGATCGGCGATCCTTCCGTGCAGGCGGATGCGGAGATGGCAGCTATGATGATTGAATCACTGCTTGCCGCCGGCTTAAAAGAGTTTCAGGTGAGTATCGGACAGGTGGATTATTACAGAGGTATCTGCGAGGAGGCGGGACTTTCCGAGGAGATGGAAATGAGTCTGCGGGATTATATCTCCTCCAAAAATTTCTTTGGAGCAGAGGACTTTTTGATCCAAAATCATGTCTCTGAGAAGGAGCGGTCCATCCTGTTAAAATCAGCAGAACTTTTCGGCGGAGCGGAAATTCTGAAAGAGGCAAAGAATTCTGTCACCAGCGAACGGGCGATCAAAGCTGTGGAGCGGCTCGAGCAGATCTACCGGGCACTGTGTGTTTACGGTGTTGAGAAATATGTTTCTTTTGATCTCGGGATGCTCAGTAAATATCATTATTATACGGGTGTCATCATGCGAGGCTACACATACGGTGTGGGCGAGGCGATCGTCACAGGCGGACGTTATGACAAATTGCTCGGATATTTCGGCAATGACAGACCTGCGATCGGGTTCATGGTTGTGATCGATTATCTGATGGAAGCGTTATCCAGGCAGCATATTGAGATCCCGACAGACAGCCGTGCGGGCATAATCTATTATGAAGATACTCCGGAGAGCTTTGGAGCAGCTGTCAGGGAAGCAAAGAAGCGCAGGGAACAGGGCGAACGGGTAGAATTAAGACCAAAGGAGAAACAGGGATGAGTGAGGAAATGCGTTATTTGACTTTTGCCCTTGGCAAGGGGCGTCTTGCTGACAAGACGCTGGAACTGTTAGAGTCGATCGGGATCACCTGTGAAGAGATGAAGGATAAGAGCAGTAGAAAACTTATCTTCGTAAATGAGGAACTGAAATTAAAATTTTTCCTGGCCAAGAATCCGGATGTGCCCACCTATGTGGAGTACGGAGCAGCCGATATCGGTGTTGTGGGAAGCGATATCATCAATGAGGAGAACCGCAGGGTATACGAGGTGCTGGATCTCGGTTTTGGAAAATGCCGCATGTGCGTCTGCGGACCGGAGAGTGCGGGAGAACTCTTGAAGCACCACGAGAAGATCCGCGTTGCAAGTAAATATCCTCATACCGCAAAGGATTATTTCTATAACAAAAAGCATCAGACCGTGGATATCATTAAATTGAACGGCTCCGTGGAACTGGGACCGATCGTGCATCTGTCCGATGTGATCGTGGATATCGTGGAGACGGGATCGACACTCAGGGAAAACGGTCTGACCGTACTCGAGGAAATCTGTCCGATCTCGGCGAGAATGATCGTGAATCAGGTGAGTATGCAGATGGAAGCCGCACGGATCAAAAAGATCATCGGGATGCTGCGGGAAAAAATTTGAGAATACAACCGGAAAAGAGGAATCAAAAGTTATGAGAACAGTAAAGTTGACAGAAGAAACCAGAAAAGGACTTTTGCAGGATCTGCTGAAAAGAAGTCCCAACAACTATGGAAAATATGAGTCCGTTGTGGCGCAGATCATTGAAAATGTGCGTACCGGCGGTGACCAGGCGCTGTTTGGATATACAAAGGAATTTGACCACTGTGAGCTTGACGCAGATACGATTCAGGTCACAAGGGAAGAGATCGAGGAAGCCTACGGTAAAATGGAACCCGATTTTGTGGAAGTGATCCGCAAGGCGGCTGCCAATATCCGTGCTTTTCATCAGAAACAGGTCCGCAACAGCTGGTTTGATGTACAGCCGGACGGCAGTCTCTTAGGGCAGAAGATCACACCGATTGAAAGAGCCGGTGTCTATGTGCCCGGCGGCAAGGCGGCGTATCCATCCAGCGTGCTGATGAATGTGATTCCCGCAAAGGTGGCAGGCGTGTCGGAGATCATCATGACAACACCGCCCGGAGCCGACGGCAAAGTGAATCCGGGCACGCTTGTTGCTGCCGACATTGCCGGAGTGGATACGATCTACAAAGCAGGCGGTGCACAGGCGATCGCCGCAATGGCATTCGGAACGGAGAGCATTCCGAAGGTTGATAAGATATCGGGGCCGGGCAATATCTTTGTGGCACTGGCAAAGAAAGCCGTTTACGGACATGTGAGCATTGATTCCATCGCCGGCCCCAGTGAGGTGCTGGTGATTGCCGATGAGAGCGCAACGCCGAGGTACGTAGCGGCAGATCTTCTTTCCCAGGCAGAGCATGATGAGCTTGCATCCGCAATCCTGATCACAACCAGCGTGACACTTGCAAAACAGGTGGAGACAGAGATCGAAGAGTTCCTTGCAACACTGTCAAGGGAAGAGATCATGCGCAAGTCTCTCGACAATTACGGCTATATTTTGATAGCGGATTCCATGGAGGATGCCATTGACACGGCGAATGCCATTGCCTCCGAACATCTGGAGATTCTGACAAAGAATCCGTTTGAGGTGATGACCAAGATCAAAAATGCCGGCGCGATCTTCCTCGGGGAATACTCTTCCGAACCGCTGGGAGATTACTTCGCAGGCCCGAATCATATCCTGCCTACCAACGGCACGGCAAGATTTTTCTCACCGCTCGGAGTGGATGATTTCATCAAGAAGTCGAGTGTTATATCGTATTCCAAGGAAGCACTGGAAGCTGTACATAACGATATCGAACTCTTCGCGCGCAAAGAAGGATTGACAGCCCACGAGAACTCCATAAAAGTGAGATTTGAGTAAGGACATTGGTTCAACAGAATAGGAGCATTTCATGAATAAAAAATTTATTTCCTGTATGTATCTGTATAAGGAAAAGGCAGTTGCAGGCTTTACGGACAAAAATACCGTGATTGACAAAGATCCTGTCACACTGGCTAAATTCTATAGTGATAACAATGCGGATGAGCTGCTTGTTTTTGACCTGTCGGATTCAGATGCTGAGCACGAAGCGGCACTCGATCTGATCAAAAAGATCTGCAGTGTCGTTGAGATTCCGGTGATCGGTGCCGGAAATGTAAAGCGGATGGAAGACATTAAGAAACTGATTTACGCCGGATGCAAAAAGGCGGCGCTGAATTACTCGAAAGCGGCCGATATCGAGATCACAGAGGAGGTGTCCCTCAAATTCGGAAGTAAAAAAATTGTGGCGTGTATTGACAATGCACAGGTTTTATCCGAGCAGACAGCACTTCTTGAGAAATATGTCTGTGAAGCGATACTTGTCCGTGAGGGAATCTTAAGCGAATGTCTGGAGAACACATCGATTCCTCTGATTGCAATGCTTCCTGAGATGAATCTTGACAAGCTGTTAAGCACATTGACGCAGGAGAAGCTCGGAGGGATTACAGGAACTCTGGTCAATGACAATGCCAAAGAGATCACGGCGTTAAAAGCATTGTGTTTGGACAACGGCATCCGGGTTGACACGTTTGAGACGGATGTGCGCTGGGAAGATTTCAAATTAAACTCTGACGGCATGGTTCCCGTGATCGTACAGGATTATAAGACGGATGAAGTCCTCATGCTTGCCTACATGAACCGGGAAGCCTATGAGGCCACGTTAAAAAGCGGCAAAATGACTTATTTCAGCCGCAGCAGACAGGAATTGTGGCTCAAAGGGGAGACCAGCGGACATTTCCAGTATGTCAAGAGTCTGACGGCAGACTGTGACATGGATACGATCCTGGCGAAAGTATCACAGGTGGGTGCCGCATGCCACACGGGAAACAGATCCTGCTTCTTTAACGAGATTGTGAAAAAGGAGTATCAGGAGGATAATCCGCTCAAAATTTTTGAGTCTGTGCTGGATGTGATCAAAGACAGGAAAGTGAACCCGAAGGAAGGCTCCTACACCAATTATCTGTTTGATAAGGGGATCGATAAAATCCTGAAAAAACTGGGAGAGGAATGCACGGAGATTGTCATTGCAGCAAAGAACCCGAATCCCAACGAGATCAAATATGAGATCTCGGATTTCCTGTATCATATGATGGTGCTGATGGTGGAAAAGGGCGTTACCTGGGAGGAGATCACAACAGAACTGGCGCAGCGTTAACGCAGGCGGTCGTTCCCTGTATTTACCAGAGAATTAAGAAATTCTTTTATGGCTTTTTGTGGATTGCTGTGATATCCTAAAAATGCAGTGGATTTACGATGGAAAGCATGCTTTAAAGAGTTTCTGCTGTTATGTACAATAAACTAAGGAGGATTCGTTTACATATGAGAAATTACTGGAAAAAAGCAGTGGCGATGCTGACTGCAGCAGCGTTGTTTGCTGTTATTCCCGGAACAGTATCCGAGGCGGCGGTTTCTCCCGCCCAGGCGATCGCCAAGGGAATCGATGTTTCCAAATGGCAGGGGCCGATCGACTGGAACAGTGTGGCTGCTCAGGGTTATACCTTTGCTTTTATCAAGATCGGCAGCAGCAAGAGCGATCTCGATCCCTATTTTGTTCCGAATATGATCGGTGCTTCTGCGGCAGGTCTTCGCACGGGCGGATACATTTATTCCTATGCAACCACTCCGGAGGCAGCCGTGGCGGAGGCGACCTTTGCCGTGCAGGCTATGGCTACAATGCCGGCATCCTTCCCGATCGCGTTTGATATTGAGGATGCCGTCCATAAACCGCTCTCACCGGCGCAGCAGCAGGCTATTGTCAATGCGTTCTGTACCGTCATCGAGAATGCGGGCTATTATCCTATGGTATATGCCAGCAAGAGCTGGTATCTTACGAGGCTTGGAATGACTCAGTATGATCAGTGGGTGGCACAATATGCCGATGCCTGCGATGCGCCGTTCCCTTTTACCGTATGGCAGGCGACGAACAAAGGTGCAGTTGCCGGTATCAAGGGAAGTGTTGATATCAACTATCTCTATAAGGATTACAGTACGCAGATCATTCAGAACGGATGGGTGATGCGCAAAGGATTCAACTATTTCTATGAGAACTGGCACATGAAGACAGGCTGGATCAACTATGGCGGATTCATGTGGTATTCGGATGCGATGGGACGCATGGTGACCGGTTGGCAGGATCTGGAGAATAACGGCACGAAGCGCTATTTCCTGCCGGAAGGACCGATGGCGGTCGGCATTACCAAAGTGGGCGACGCTACCTATTACTTCGCACCGGACGGTATTATGCAGACGGGCTGGCAAACAATCGGCGGACTGCGTTTTCTGATGGATGCGGAAGGTAAGATGCAGTTTGGCTGGTATAAGGCTCCGGAAGGCACCTATTATCTTGCGGATAATGGCGCCATGGCTACAGGCTGGGTGACTCTGGGCGGCAAGACTTATCACTTTGATGAGCTGAGTGGTCTGATGTCTGCCTCCACTTTTGTGAATACGGGTGGTGTGCGCTTCTATGTGGATACGGACGGTTCGATGGTGAGAGGGTTCAAGAACATCAACGGAGCAAATTACTATTTTGCTGCGGACGGTTCCATGCAGGTTGGTCTGATCCCTGTGGATGGCAAGTTCTATTACTTCAACACAGATGGTGTGATGCAGACGGGCTGGCAGGTGATCGGTGGTCAGAAATTCTACTTTGATCCCGCGACAGGCGCTATGCAGACGGGATGGATCACGGATGCGACAGGAAGCTATTATTTGGCTCCGAACGGCGTTGCCCTCACGGGCTGGCAGACGATCGGCGGCAAGCAGTATCACTTTGATGAGCAGACAAACGCTATGAGTGTCAACACTTTGGTGAACACGAACGGTGTCAACTTCTATGTCGGTATGGACGGAACCATGCAGACAGGGTGGCAGAACATCGGCGGCATGCTGTACTATTTCCAGGAGAACGGAAATATGGCTGCAAACGTTCAGCTTAATATCGGCGGTATTGATTATCTCTTCGATGCGAACGGCATCGGGGTGCCGTTGATGGCTCCGATTCCTGCTGTTGCAGGGGTTGTACAGTAAAACAGAATAATCTGATTGAAACCGGGAAGCCGTTGTGTCAATGGATGCAGCGGCTTCTTTTTCGACTGAACATGGAAATTGCTAACGGCAGATCCTTCGGCATATCGGGTTCAAGGAAGTCATATGATGTATCAAAACTCACATCGGAGATTGTTTTATGAGTTCAGACCATTCTCATCTTTCCCTGGAACAAAAAATGCGTATCGTACAGCAGCTTCGCGAAAACAGCAGAAATAATTCCGGGGTTATGCACGGGATATCCGACAGAGACCGGATTTATGCGGATGAAAATGAGGAAAAAACTTTTTCAACATTAAAGCTCCGTGCCTCGATCGCATGTGTACTTTTTATGGCATTCTGCGTCATGTACACAAAAGGAGAGCGTTTTTTTGGCGTGACAGCCTCGCAGGTCATGAATGCGGTTGAGGAGGACTACACTGCAAATCTATTTGATTTTGTGGAGGAGATACCGTATACTTTACATGATGTGACTCCATAAGAGTCACGATAAAGGAGAAGTCATGAGTAAACTGGCATTATCAGATGAAATTCTGTTAAAAGTAGAGAAACCGGCGCGCTATATCGGAAATGAAGTGAACAGCGTCATCAAGGAAAAGGCAAAGATTGACGTGCGCTTTGCCATGTGCTTTCCCGATGTGTATGAGATTGGTATGTCGCATCTGGGAATTCAGATCTTATACGATATGCTGAACCGTTTTGAGGATGTGTGGTGTGAGAGAGTCTATTCCCCGTGGGTGGATCTGGACCGGATCATGAGAGAGCAGCAGATCCCTCTGTTTGCGCTGGAATCCCAGGATCCGGTCAGGGAATTTGATTTTCTCGGAATTACGATCCAATACGAGATGTGCTACACCAATATTCTGCAGATTCTTGATCTTGCGGGGATTCCGCTGATGGCAGAGGAGCGGATGGATTCGGATCCGATTGTAATCGGCGGTGGCCCGTGCGCCTACAATCCGGAGCCTCTGGCTGACTTTTTTGACCTGTTCTATATCGGTGAGGGTGAAACTCAGTACCGGGAATTGATCGATCTGTATAAACAAAACAGAGCCGATGGCGGCAGCCGCAGGGACTTCCTCCGGATGGCTGCAAAGCTTCCCGGGATCTATGCCCCTTCCTTTTATCAGGTCACGTATCATGAAGATGGGACGATCGACCGCTTTTATCCTACGGAGGATGGCATACCCGCAACAATAGAAAAGGAGCTCGTGACAGATGTGACGGATACTTATTATCCTGAGAAACCTGTCGTTCCGTTTATCAAAGTGACACAGGACAGAGTTGTGCTGGAGATCCAGCGCGGTTGCATCCGCGGGTGCCGTTTCTGTCAGGCAGGGCAGCTTTACCGACCGGTGCGTGAGCGCGATGTGGACATGCTGAAGGAATACGCTGTAAAGATGTTAAAAAATACAGGGCACGAGGAGATTTCCTTAAGCTCCTTAAGCTCCAGTGATTACTCGAAGCTTGAGGAACTGGTTGGCTTCCTGATGGAAACCTGCACCAAAGAGCATGTCAATATCTGTCTGCCTTCCTTGCGTATCGATGCTTTTTCGCTGGATGTGATGAACAAAGTACAGGACGTCAAGAAAAGCAGTCTGACATTTGCACCTGAGGCCGGCAGCCAGAGGCTCAGAAATGTTATTAACAAAGGATTGACCGAGGAAGTCATTCTTGAGGGTGCGGTGGAAGCCTTCAAGGGCGGTTGGAGCCGGGTGAAGCTGTATTTCATGCTGGGACTTCCGACGGAAACAGAGGAGGATATCCGTGGCATTGCAGAGCTCTCGAACAAGATCGCTGCCGCCTATTACGAGACGGTGCCGAAACAAAAACGCAACGGAAAATGTCAAATCGTTGCAAGTACGTCCTTCTTTATCCCAAAGCCTTTTACGCCTTTTCAGTGGGCACCTCAATGCACGAAGGAGCAGTTCCTTGACAAGGCATATCTGACCAGAACCGCCATTATGGAGCAGTTAAACCAGAAAAGTATCAAATATAACTGGCATGAGGCAGATGCCAGCGTTCTGGAAGGCGTGTTCGCAAGGGGCGACCGCCGTGTGGCAAAGGTGATCCTGCGCGCATATCAGAAAGGATGTCTGTATGATGCCTGGGGTGAGACATTCAAGAATGATGTCTGGCTCGAATCCTTTGCGGAATGCGGACTTGATATCGGTTTTTATACCACCAGAGAACGTTCCTTAGATGAAGTATTCCCCTGGGATTTCATCAGTTGCGGCGTCTCAAAAGAATTCTTAAAGAGGGAATGGAAACGTGCCATGGAAGAACAGGTCACGTCAAACTGCAGGATACAGTGTCAGGGCTGTGGCGCTGCCAAATACAAGTGCGGTGTCTGCTTTGAGGAACGAGACGAAAGTGCTTGCGTGACATCGGAAGAAGGAGGAGTATTATGAAAGTAAGAATCCAGTTTTCCAAGCACGGCGTTATGAAGTTTATCGGACACCTTGATATCATGAGATATTTCCAGAAGGCAATGCGGAGAGCGGATATTGATATCGCTTATTCGGGCGGTTACAGCCCGCATCAGATCATGTCCTTTGCCGCTCCGCTCGGGGTCGGACTGGAGAGTGACGGAGAATATCTGGACATTGAAGTAAATTCTCATAACGGTGCCGACCGGATGATGTCGGATCTCAATGCAGTGATGGTTGACGGTATCAGGATCCTGTCGGTCAGAATGCTTCCCGATCAGGCCAAAAACGCCATGGCGAGTGTGGCGGCCGCGGGATATCAGGTAAAATTCCGTGAGGGCTATGAGCCTGACTTTGATTATCAGGGAACTTTGCAGAAATTTTATGAACAGAACATGATTCCTTTTGTCAAACAGACAAAGAAAAGTGAGATCGAACTTGACTTAAAACCGGCGATCTATGAACTTAAGATTTGGGATGAATCTGTCTATATGCTTGTGGATGCAAGCAGTGCTGGAAATATCAAGCCATCCATGGTAATGGAAGCATTCTACCGTTTCCATGGAAAAGATCTGCCGGAATTTGCACTCGAGATCACAAGAACGGACACGTATACCGTATCGGAAGAGGATGGGAGCGGACGCTTCATCCCCCTTCGTGATGTCGGGATCGCGTTTTAGGAAAGACAGATTATGAATACTGTATTGCTTGTCAGACGTAACAAGAAAATATTGACACTTCTGTACCGGGACAATCGTCTGATGCGGGCGGAAGTCTGCGATGAGACAGAGTCGGTGTTAGATAATATCTATCTTGGCAGGGTGAAAAAGGTAGTTCCGAATATCGGCGCGGCCTTTGTGGAATTTCTTCCGGGAAAGCTTTGTTTCCTGCCGCTTAAGGATTGTCGGGAGCCCATTCTTGCGAACCGCCTGTATGAGGGAACGTTTCAGGGCGAATTGAAGGCGGAGGATGAGATTGCCGTACAGATCGTGAGAGACGCTTCCGGCACAAAAGAGTATGGTGCTACGGCAGATTTGAGCTTCGCAGGAAAATACCTCGTGCTTACCACAGGAAAACGCCAGACAGGGTTTTCCGCAAAATTATCAAAAGAGCAAAAAGCACTGATCAGGGTACTCATCTCTGAGGAGGAACCCTTCCGGGATATTCTGAAGCGTTACGGTCTGGTGGTTCGGACAAATGTGATCTCACTGCTTCAGAATGATTGTGAACCCTGTTCGGAATATGCGGATACAGGCATACAGGGCAGTGTGGAAAGTCAGGCACGGGTGAAGGAAATACTGCTGAGAGAAGTCACATTTCTGGCGGAGCAGGCGGATAACCTTAAGAGGAATGCACCGCACAGGACGTGCTATTCAATCTTAAAGAAAAGTGAAACCCCGTATCTCAAAGCCCTTCAGAATTATTATGAATGGGAGTATGACAGGATCGAGACGGATGATGATAAGATTTTCCATGAACTGAAACAGTATCTGAACGAGAATCATCTGGAAGCGATGTTAAAAAAACTTGTTTTTTATCAGGATGAGATGCTCCCGTTATCAAACCTCTACAGCGTGGAGACAAGACTATCCGAGGCGCTTGACAGGAAAGTCTGGATGAAATCCGGCGCATATCTTGTGATCGACAGAGCGGAAGCGCTTACCTGTATTGATGTCAACTCCGGGAAATGTGTGGATAAGAAAAATCCTCAGGAGCATTATGAACGCATTAATCTGGAAGCGGCAGAGGAGATTGCACATCAGCTGATGCTTCGGAATCTCTCGGGCATCATCATCATAGATTTTATCAATATGAAATCCGAAGAGGCAAACCGAAGAGTCATGCAGCGTCTCAGGACTGTCCTTTCACGTGACCCGGTCAAAACGGATGTGATAGACATGACGCCGCTCGGATTGGTTGAGGTCACGAGGAAGAAGGGAAAAAAACCGCTGTATGAACAGCTTGCGGAACAATAATGGAATGGTTCTGGATATTCAGGATCTTTGTAAAGGAGTCGGAATGAAGTTTACGGGAATTAAGAAGATAAAAGATGGCAAATATCTGAAAAATTATGAACTGATCTATATCAATAAGGCGGGAAAGGAAAAGAAATACGAGATGGTAAGCCGCCATGAAATCAATTCTCCGGAGGAGATCGGCAGAGCTCCGAGCGGCGTTTCCATCGTGGCTTTTCATGAGGATAAGCTTCTTTTGCTACGCGAGTTCAGAATGAGTGTGAACAAGACGATCTTTAATCTCTGTGCCGGTATGATCAATCCGGGGGAGACGATAGAAACGTGCATTGAGAGAGAACTTTATGAGGAGACAGGACTTAAGGTAAAACGTGTGATCGATATTCTGCCGCCTTCCTATGCGGCAGTCGGTATTTCCGATACCAGCACTTATATTGCATTTGTTGAGGCAGATGGGGAATTTGAGGATCACACATCAGACAATGAGGAGATCGAAGCAGCCTTTTATACCAGAGAGCAGGTTGCCGATTTGCTTAAAACAGAGGTTTTCAGTTCGCGTTCCCAGGTAATCGGATATTATTTCAGCAGAGGGCTTGACATCACCGGAAATGAATGCTAAAATATTCGAGTATGCCGCATAGCGAGGTAAAAGTATGCCCTTTTGGCATCACCAAAGCTAGCGAGTAAAGAGTATAGGAGGTGTCCCTATGTACGCAATTATAGCAACTGGTGGAAAGCAGTACAAGGTTTCTGAAGGTGATATCATCAAGGTTGAGAAGCTTGATGCAGAGGCCGGCAATACTGTTACTTTTGATCAGGTTCTTGCGGTGAGCGATGATGAGCTCAAGGTTGGCGCTGATGTTGCATCTGCTACTGTAACAGCTACTGTTATGGATCAGGGCAAATTCAGAAAAGTCGTTGTATACAAGTACAAGAGAAAAACCGGCTACCACAAGAAGAATGGTCACAGACAAGCATACACACAGGTTAAGATTGACAAGATCAATGCTTAATGATGAGATTGATCATTTTGATTTGAGATCAGAAGTGTGAAGCGGTTATGATCAGGATTACGATTTATCAATCTGCAGAGCATGGTTACAGAGGCTTCCTTTGTAAGGGACATGCCGGATATGCCGATTCCGGTGAGGATATTGTCTGTGCGGCGGTTTCCGTATTGGTGATCAACACGGTGAATTCTATCGAGAGATTTGGCGGTCAGCCATTCACCTGCGAGACAGAACAGGAAGACGGTGTCATTGATTTCCGGCTGAAAGATGATCCCACAGCAGAGACAAAGCTTCTGCTTGATTCCATGGTACTCGGATTGACAGAGGTTGAGAAAGACCACAAGCAACATCTAAAATTAAACTTCAAGGAGGTGTAAAACTTATGTTGAATATGAACCTTCAGTTTTTTGCTCATAAAAAGGGAGTTGGTTCTACCAAGAACGGCAGAGACTCCGAATCCAAGAGACTTGGTGCCAAGAGAGCAGACGGACAGTTTGTAAAGGCAGGCAACATTCTTTACAGACAGCGTGGAACAAAGATCCATCCCGGTCTTAATGTAGGACGCGGCGGCGATGACACATTGTTCGCGACAGTTGACGGGATCTTACGATTCGAGAGAAAGGGAAGAGACAGAAAGCAGGCTTCCGTTTATCCCGTAGAGCAGTAATACGTGAGATTGAGGCTTCAAGCATCCGCTTGGAGCCTTTCTTATCATATGGGAAATCCCGGAAGAGTTTGCAAAGCACACTTTTGTTCATGATAGGAGTTTTGAGATTATGTTTGCAGACAGAGCAAAAATATATGTGAGGAGCGGCAAAGGCGGCGACGGACACGTGTCCTTCCGAAGAGAAAAATATGTGCCGAACGGCGGTCCTGACGGCGGCGACGGCGGCAGAGGCGGCGATGTGATCTTTGTCGTTGACGAAGGCCTTAACACACTCACCGATTTCAGACATATCCGGAAATACAAGGCACAGGACGGGGAGCAGGGCGGCAAGCGCAACTGCCGGGGAAAAGACGGCGAAGACATCATTATCAAAGTTCCGGCAGGGACTGTGATCAAAGAGGCCGAATCAGGAAAAGTCATCGCTGATATGTCGGGTGACAATACGAGGCAGATCCTCTTAAAGGGTGGCAGAGGCGGAAACGGCAACCAGCATTATGCCACTTCCACAATGCAGGCGCCAAAGTACGCGCAGCCGGGACAGCCGGCACAGGAACTGGAGCTTGCGCTGGAATTAAAAGTGATCGCCGATGTCGGGCTGGTCGGTTTCCCCAATGTCGGGAAATCCACATTTTTATCGCGTGTGACTAATGCCAGACCAAAGATTGCCAACTACCATTTTACGACTTTGAATCCAAATCTTGGCGTAGTTGATTTAGACGGTGCGAAAGGCTTTGTCATTGCCGATATTCCGGGACTTATTGAGGGCGCTTCGGAAGGTGTCGGCCTTGGGCATGAGTTCCTGCGTCATATCGAGCGCACAAAGGTGATCATCCATATTGTGGATGCCGCTTCGACGGAAGGAAGAGATCCTGTCGCCGATATCTATGCGATCAACA
>JALFTO010000052.1 GCA_022779165.1 Lachnospiraceae bacterium | reverse complement strand
TGCACATTCAAAAAGCCTGTGCGGGCAGTGACGCCGGGACAGGCTCTGGTGTTATACCGCGACGGCTATGTTGCCGGCGGCGGAGTGATCGACTAAATTTTTACAGTTTATGGAATTCGGGCATGCGGTGCTCAAAGGTAGCATAATACTTGAAGCCGCATGCCTTTAATATTTCTGCGGCAGTGCCAAACCGGTATCCGACATACTCCGGTACGTGTGCGTCGGAGCCGACGGTCACGATCTCCCCGCCCAGTTCGCGGTAGCGTTTCAGGATATCGGCGCAGGGATTCACATCGCGAAGTCCGTATTTCAGGCCGCCGGTATTGATCTCAAGTCCCTTTTCGTGTTCGATAAGGAAACTCAGGATGGGGTCGATCACGTCTTTATATTTCCCGTAAGAGTATTCGCTGTCCTTGTTCGGCCCGTAACGGACAACGTAATCGAGATGGCCGTACACATCGAAATTCCGGAACTTTTTGATGCTTTCATAGGTTGATGCGAAATATTCCCGATAAGCCTCCTCCTCAGGTCTTCCCTCGTAGAAGGAAGCATAATAAGGGTCTTTGCCGTGGCAGACATGAGTGGAGCCTATGATGAAATCAAACTCATAACTCTTAGCGTAGACCGCCAGCTTTCTCATCAGATGGGGCTGCAGTCCGAGTTCCACGCCGAAGAGGATCTTAAGCTGCCCATCGTACTTTTCACGCAGGCGGAGCAGATCGAACAGGTAAGCGTCCGTGTTGAATTCAAAATATCCCTCCGGTATCTCTTCGTTCGCGGGATAGTCATAATCCATATGTTCGGTAAAGCAGATCTGTGTCAGGCCTGCTTTCACGGCCTGTGATGCCATCTGTTCCATGGGAGTATCACTGTCTCCCGAATAGGATGAATGCATATGAAAATCTGTCGTCAGTGCCATAAGAAACCTCCGTTCATGATCGTCTTTTATAATAGAAGTTATAGCAAAACGGGTTCTGTAAAGCAAGCACTTACAGTCTGTTTTTACAGTTGTGGCAGGACCGGGAGAGAGTGAAATGTAAAGAAAACGTTAAAATCCCCTGAAAAATAAATAATTTTGAATTTACATCTTGATATTTCGGGACAAATTAGGTAAAATAAACCTGCTGACAAAATTTTGACAATCCTGCTGTGTTTTGCAGAGCTGTCAAAATGATATATTTTATTTTTTATTCTAGGAGGAAGAAAAAATGGCAGTAAGAGTAGCAATCAATGGTTTTGGTCGTATCGGACGTCTTGCTTTCAGACAGATGTTTGGTGCAGAAGGTTATGAAGTAGTGGCAATCAACGATTTAACAAGCCCTAAGATGCTGGCACACTTGTTAAAGTATGATTCTTCACAGGGTAAATATGCACTTGCTGATAAGGTTAGCGCTGGTGAGGATTCCATCACAGTAGACGGAAAAGAGATCAAGATTTACGCTTTCCCGGATGCAAACAACTGCCCTTGGGGTGAGCTGAATGTTGACGTTGTTCTTGAGTGTTCCGGATTCTATACATCCAAGGAGAAGGCTCAGGCTCATATCAATGCCGGCGCTCGTAAAGTTGTTATCTCTGCTCCTGCAGGAAACGACCTTCCTACAATCGTTTACAATACAAACCATGAGACATTAAAGGCATCTGACACAATCATTTCCGCAGCTTCCTGTACAACAAACTGCCTTGCACCTATGGCTGATGCTCTTAACAAATATGCACCGATCCAGTCCGGTATCATGTGCACAATCCACGCTTACACAGGCGATCAGATGACACTTGACGGACCTCAGAGAAAGGGTGACCTGAGAAGATCCCGTGCAGCAGCAGTTAACATCGTTCCTAACAGCACAGGTGCTGCAAAGGCTATCGGTCTTGTTATCCCTGAGCTGAACGGCAAGCTGATCGGTTCTGCACAGCGTGTTCCTACCCCTACAGGATCTACCACAATCCTTACAGCAGTTGTTAAGAAAGCAGGCGTTACAAAAGAGGATATCAACGCAGCTATGAAGGCAGCAGCTAACGAGTCCTTCGGTTACAACGAGGATGAGATCGTTTCTTCCGATATCGTAGGAATGAGATTCGGTTCTCTGTTCGATGCAACACAGACAATGGTTTGCCAGATTTCCGACGATCTGTATGAGGTTCAGGTTGTTTCATGGTATGACAATGAGAACAGCTACACATCTCAGATGGTTCGTACAATCAAATACTTCTCTGAGTTAGCATAAGTTTAACTTAGGCAGAAGGATTTCAGAAGACCTATATGGGTCCGGTCTTGTTGGACCGGGCCCATTTTTTCGCGGAAGCGGATAATTTTTTGATGGAGGAAAAGAAAATGGGATTAAACAAAAAGACAGTTGACGACATTAACGTAGCAGGAAAGCGCGTCCTTGTCAGATGTGACTTCAATGTACCTCTGAAAGAGGGCAAGATCACAGACGAGACACGTATCGTTGCAGCGCTTCCTACGATCCAGAAGCTGATCAAGGATGGCGGCAAGGTAATCCTTTGCTCCCACCTTGGCAAAGTAAAGAATGGCCCGAACGAGGGTGAGTCCCTTGCACCTGTAGCTGAGAGACTTTCCGAGAAGCTTGGCAAGCCCGTTAACTTTGTAGCTGACTACAACGTGACAGGTGAGGCTGCTACCGCAGCGGTTGCAGCGATGAAAGAGGGAGATGTGGTTCTGCTTCAGAATACACGTTTCCGTGGCAAAGAAGAAACGAAGCCTTCCGATGCAGGCGAAGCCTTTGCAAAAGAACTGGCAGATCTGGCGGATATATATGTATGTGATGCATTCGGCTCCGCGCACAGAGCACATGCTTCCGTAGCTGTTGTTACAAAGTACATTACCGAAAAGGGCGGCGAGAATGCTGTTGGCTATCTGATGCAGAAGGAAATTGATTTCCTGGGCAATGCCGTAGAGAATCCTGTGAGACCTTTCGTAGCAATCCTTGGCGGCGCTAAGGTTGCGGATAAGCTGAACGTAATCAACAACCTGCTTGAGAAGTGTGATACACTGATCATCGGCGGCGGTATGGCATTTACCTTCTTAAAGGCAAAGGGCTATGAGATCGGTAAGTCTCTGGTTGATGATGAGAAGCTTGACTACTGCAAGGAAATGATGGATAAGGCTGAGAAACTCGGCAAGAAGCTGCTCCTTCCGATCGACACAACGATCGCTGCAGAGTTCCCGAATCCGATCGACGCTCCGATTGAGGTATCTGTTGTGGACGCTGACAAGATCCCTGCTGATATGGAAGGTCTTGATATCGGAACCAAGACAGCAGAGCTGTATGCAGATGCTGTGAAGTCCGCTAAGACCGTTGTATGGAACGGACCTATGGGCGTATTTGAGAATCCTACTCTTGCAAAGGGAACCATCGCAGTGGCTAAGGCACTGGCTGAGACAGACGCTACCACAATCATCGGCGGCGGCGATTCCGCAGCAGCAGTGAACCAGCTCGGCTTTGCAGATAAGATGAGCCACATCTCCACAGGCGGCGGCGCTTCCTTAGAGTTCCTTGAGGGCAAGGCACTTCCCGGAGTTGTAGCAGCAGACGATAAGTAGAGCACTTGGCGAGGTTTGATTATTAAGAATATAGGAGAATAAAACAATGGCAAGAAGAAGAATTATTGCTGGTAACTGGAAGATGAACATGACTCCCAGCCAGGCAGTTGAACTTTGTGGAACACTTAAGGATCTGGTAGTGAATGATGCGGTAGACGTAGTATACTGCGTACCTGCGATCGATATCGTACCGGTAGCTGAGGCGATCAAGGGCACAAATGTACATCTTGGTGCAGAGAACTTCTACATCGAAGATAAGGGTGCATTTACAGGCGAGATTTCCGCTCCGATGCTTAAGGAAGCAGGCGTTGAGTATATCATCATCGGTCACTCTGAGAGAAGAGATATCTTCGGTGAGAATGATATCCTGATCAACAAGAAGGTTAAGAAGGCATTTGCTTCCGGACTGAAACCGATCCTTTGCTGCGGTGAGTCACTTGAGCTTCGCAAGGCAGGTACTTACACAGAGTGGATCAAGAGACAGATCACATGGGATCTGGACGGTGTGACAGCTGATCAGGTGAAAGAGCTTGTTATCGCTTACGAGCCGATCTGGGCGATCGGTACCGGCGAGACAGCAACAGCTGATCAGGCTCAGGAAGTATGTAAGATGATCCGTGAGACAATCGCTGATCTCTACGATGCTCCTACAGCTGAGGCTGTTAGAATCCAGTACGGCGGATCCATGAATGCAGGAAACGCAGCTGAACTCCTTTCCAAGGATGATATTGACGGCGGTCTGATCGGCGGCGCATCTCTCAAGCCTGACTTTGGCAAGATCGTGAATGCGTAACAGTTTTGTTAAAGCTTATTGAACACCCAATATAAAGATACAGAGCGAAAAGGAAAGTGCCTTGGCACTTTCCTTTTCGCTTTACTGTACTACTATGAGGGGGAGTAATTTATGAAGAACCCGATCCTTTCGGATCAGGATTGTTGGTAGTCGAAGCTAATACCTTACATACGCGTCTTGTAGAGTACTAACTTCATTTGATATAATCAGTATATAGGTAAAATGTGTACATTTCGTGTCTGGTTTCTAATATATTTCTAAAAAGAAACCGAAGAAAATCTTAAGGAAGAAAGGATGAGGAGCTATGAGAAAAGTTTTGGTTGTGATTGATATGCAGAAGGATTTTATCGACGGTTCGC
>JALFTO010000043.1 GCA_022779165.1 Lachnospiraceae bacterium | reverse complement strand
CAGCTGGTCCGACTGTTCCCGCTCTTCTTTGGTGGCTGACAATGCAAGATTCAGTAGATCTTCCAGTTTCTGACTCGCCATAGATACACCTCCCCAATGTATCTATATGGCGGATTCCTGTCCTTTTTTCCTGCCTGGGAGAATACTACAACACAGGACGCATACAGTTTTGGGCAGGAGTTTTCATAATACATACCCTCGTGCTGCATTTCGAGAAGTGTCTTAGTATCAGCCATTTTCGAGAAAGACGATGAACAGGGCGGCGAGGACTGTCTGAGCAGCAGCCGGTTTTCAAATCTTTGGCTTCCCGGAACCTTCGCGGGGATTTCCTAATTGTTTTCGGGCGGACCGCTTATCGTGCCGCTTCTGCGGAACTCGCGTTGCTCAGACAGTCCTCGAAGCGGCGCATATCCGCCCGTTAAAACAATAAGGAAATCCGCCGCTTGATCCCGATGTCATCCAAAGTATTGAAATACCGGCAGATGCGAGTTCCGCAGACGCCCTGCTATCAAACATCATCCTACCGAAAATGTGAAGATACTTGACGCTTTGAGACGCAATTGGCTGCTCTTATTTCATAAAATGTAAAAATTAAGAAGCCCCTGCACTCGCAACGGCTTCTTTCCTTATTATCATACTATACAGTTGTCTCGTCTGCGGTCGTGTCAGCCTTTGCCGCCGCAGCTGTCTTGTTCTGCTCTTCGCGGAACTTCTGGAATTTCTCTTTTACCGCGTCATAAGTCTTCTGGGAGATGGACGGAAGATCCTTTCCCCATGCTCCGGTCGCCTGTTTGAACCCTTTCTCAAAAGCAGCTTCCATCTCGTCCATTTTATCCGGGTCTCCACCGGACAATGCTTTCGCAAAATCCAGAATACGGTCGGAAGTCTGCTCCACACCCCAGTAGCCGTCGTCTGCGATGTCTGCCTGAGCCTGTGCTTTGGTTGCAGCATCCACAGTAAAGTTTCCGCTCGCGAGGAATTTCCACATATTATCATCGGAAGCGATGCCGAACGTGGTTCCCTGTTTGGTGATCAGCTGCTCCACCAGACTGCGGAGCTGGGCGGTGCGCTGCTCCGCATCTGCCTTTAGCTTTGCAACCAGTTCCGGATTTGATTTGTAGGTTTTGGTTGTTGCTGCAGTATCTGCCGATTCGGCAGACTTCTCATATATCACGCCGGAATCGGTGGTTTCGGAGGCAGCCTGAGTGGCTTTGCCTTCGGTTTCTGTTTTGGCCGGAGTGCTTGCGTAAGCGCTGTAAGCATCAACGCTGCCGGCACCTGTAATTCCATTTACACTCATCTTTGAACCCTCCTTGGTTAAAACAATAGTTTCAATAAATATCTGCAGGAAAATCATGCTTACTGCGATATCGATACCTTTACATGAAACATATCGGCATAATGGCAGAGTATGTTTATAGCAGGTTGATTTTTCCGTCGGAATTGTATATAATGAAGTACAATTATTTGTATACAAAATACAAAGGGAGATACAATATGGAGCCATTTACGTTAAGAGCGATGGCAAAGGTCAATCTCGGGTTGGATGTGGTCCGGCGCATGGAGAACGGCTATCATCAGGTGAAGATGATCATGCAGACCGTGAATCTCTATGATGAATTGACTTTTGAGGAGCGGGAGAGCGGCATCCTGATCCGGACAGGCCGGGAGGATCTGCCCGCAGATGAGAGCAATCTGATCTATAAGGCGGCAAAAGCGCTGCAGGAGGAACACTTTTATCCCGGTGTCAGCATTACGTTAAAAAAGAGGATACCGATGGCAGCAGGCATGGCGGGCGGAAGCAGCGATGCGGCAGCGACGTTTGTTGGGATCAACAGGCTGTTTGGACTAAACTTAAGCAAGGAAGAACTGTGTCGGATCGGAGTGAAGGTCGGAGCGGATGTCCCTTATTGTATCATGGGCGGCACGATGCTCTCCGAGGGCATCGGAGAGATCCTGACACCGCTACCCGATGCGCCGCCTTGCTGGCTGGTGGTTGCCAAGCCGGATATCTCGGTATCGACGAAATATGTCTATGAGAATCTGCATGCAAATTCCCTGACATATCACCCGGATATCGACGGGGTGCGCACGGCAATAGAGAACGGGGATCTGCATGAAATGTGCGCGCATCTTGAGAACGTGCTGGAGACTGTGACGGAGAAGCAATATCCGGTCATTTCCGATATCAAGCGGTTACTCGTGGAGAAAGGAGCACTGACAGCGTTGATGAGCGGAAGCGGTCCGACGGTATTCGGAATCTTTGAGGACAGGAACACGGCAGAGCGTGCGCGGCAGGCTGTGGAGGAAGCAGCATTTGCACCGCAGCTTTACCTGACGGAGTTTGCCGGGGAAACATGTGTTGAGGCATAGAGCAGGGGGATTGTATGAAAGAGGATAATCTGCAGGTAAATATGGATGAATTCCTTCCGCTTCGCGATGTGGTGTTTAATACACTGCGGAGAGGAATTCTGACAGGGGAATTGAAGCCGGGCGAGCGGTTGATGGAGATCCATCTGGCGAACCGCTTGGGCGTGAGCCGCACGCCGATCCGGGAAGCGATCCGCAAGCTGGAGCTGGAAGGGCTTGTGAAGATGATTCCCAGAAGGGGCGCTGAGGTGGCCAATATTACGGAGAAGAGCCTGAAAGATGTGCTGGAGGTGCGTCAGGCTCTGGAACAGCTCGCGATCAGGCTTGCGTGTGCGCGCATTACCGAGGAGGAAAAACAGCTCTTGAAGAAGCGGCTGCAAGACTGCGAGAGAGTCATGCGGACGGGTGATACCTCTGCGATCGCAAAGGCGGACGTTGCGTTTCACGATACGATCGTGGTAGCTTCCGGCAATGACAGGCTGGTGCAGCTTGTAAACAATCTGAGTGAGCAGATGTACCGCTACCGCTTTGAATATATCAAGGATGTGAGCAAGCATAGCCAGATCATCAGGGAGCATTCCCAGATGTATGAATACATTGTGCACAATCAGGGAGAGCAGGCGACGGATGTTGTCAGGATACATATTGAGAATCAGGAACGCGCGGTGATGGATCTGATTCAGAGAGAACAGAATACAGCAGGAAAATAGGAACGTAAGAATCCTGCGAATAATCCGGTCGAATCTGGAAATACTTTCCATAGGGCTGTACAGACAGTCCGGGAAAGGAGCAGATGAAATGGCGGATCATTTCGGAGGAGGAAATCCGGTCATAAAAAGAGCCGGTTTTGGTATATATATATTGCAGTGGACAATGGTGTTTATCCTGTCTGCCGGCTGGTGGGGAATCCTGTATCCCGATTTCAGCATGACAGAAGATGTGTTTTCAGTGGAAGGGGACACATCGGGCGGCAATGAAAAGGACAGGAGCCGGACGGAACTCTTTTTTGACATGCTGGAAGCCGAGCCGGGGCAGATCCATGTAAAGAGCCGGCTGCTTGAAACAATCTGTGAGATAAGAGGAAGCAATGATGGATCAGACAAGGGATCAGATAAAGGATCAAAGGAAAATGCAGGGGAACAGACCGTCGAGAAGCGAAGCTCCCATCGGGGTGTTTGACTCCGGCGTGGGCGGACTGACTGTGGTCAGAGAGATCATGCGCCAGATTCCCGATGAGCGGATCGTTTATTTCGGCGATACGGCGAGAGTTCCCTACGGAAGCAAATCAAAGGACACGATCATCCGGTATTCGAGGCAGATCATACGTTTTCTGCGTCAGCAGGATGTGAAAGCGATCGTGGTTGCCTGCAATACGGCGAGCGCACAGGCACTCGATGAAATCGAGAAAGAGATAGAGATTCCCATTATCGGCGTGGTCAAGCCGGGAGCCAAGGTGGCGGCGGAGGTGACGCGCAATGGCAAGATCGGCGTGATCGGCACGGAAGGAACCGTGGGAAGCAGAATCTATTCGAGATACATAAAGGAATTAAACCCGTCCGCAGAGGTGCTCGGAAAGGCATGCCCGCTCTTTGTTCCTCTGGTGGAGGAAGGGTTGCTCCATGATCCGGTGACGGATGAGATCGCCATGCGGTATTTAAGCAGTCTGATCGACAGCGGCATCGATACGTTGGTACTGGGATGCACCCATTATCCCCTGATCCGTTCCACGGTGGGAAAAGTGATGGGAGACGGAGTGACACTGGTGAATCCCGCATATGAGACAGCCAGAGAACTTCGGGAAATGCTTGTCAGGGAGAATCTGCAGAACACGGTCAAACCGGAGCTTGGCAGCAATCAGTATCAGTTTTTTGTGAGTGATGCGGCAGACAAATTTATCCGTTTTGCCAACTCTATCATCAAATATGGGATTCTCTCGGCAAAGATCATCAATATTGAGGAGTATTGAGAAATTATGACAAAAGAGGTACTGCTATCCATCAAAGGGCTGCAGTTTGAAGGGGAACATGATACAAATGATCTGGAAACCGTAACGGCAGCAGAATACTATAAGAAAAATGACAGCCATTATGTAGTTTACGATGAAGCTACGGAAGGGTTTGATGCTACCACGAAAAATATTATCAAGTGGAATGAAAAAACGCTGGATATGACAAAGCGCGGTCTGGTGAATGCCCACATGGTATTTGAAGAGAGCAAAAAGATCATGACGGACTATCGGACGCCCTTCGGTAGCATCCTGATCGGCATTGACACGCGCCAGATCTGGGTTGAGGAGAAAGAAGAGAAGATCCGCGTTCACGTGGACTATGCCCTTGAGGTCAATTATGAATATCTGGCAGACTGTAAGATCTGCATGGATGTAATGGCGAAAGACGGTGCGGAAGTGCTACTATCGTAATTTTTAAGATTCATACAAAAACAGGACTGTTACACCGGCAACAGTCCTGTTACTTTTTGGGTAATTGGTATGCTTCCTTAGTATGTTATTTTACCGGTTTCGCGCCGGCCTTTTCCTGAGCCTTTTCTACCATACGCTTAAAGAAGCCTTTCTTGACGGTTTCCGTCTTGATCGGACCGTGGAGTCCTTTGACGCCTACGATATAGATGCCGCTGACCTGGGCTTTCACTTCTTTCTTGACCGGAACGGAATCAAAAATTTTCTCATCACATACCAGACTCATCATCTGCGGTCCAACCTTTGCTTTGACGATCGGCAGCTTGGAACGGCGCATCATCTTGGGTGTCTGGTCGATAACCATCTGGGGCAGGCCGGATTCCTTCAGAGGCAGCCGTTTCTTGTCAATGATGAGCATGGACACGGTCTGCTTGTTTGCCTCGATCTGAGCCTGCTGCTCTTCCTGACGCTTCTGAGCCTTTTTCCCAAGGAAATATAGTACAACAATGCCGATGATCAGCACTGCCAGTATGACTAACAAAACAATGGTAACTGTATTCACGATATCCCTCCTGAAGAACTGAAAATATTTGGCATTCGTGTTAAGACGCCTGTCGCTATTGTATCATTCTTTCTTATAGAAAGCAAGGAAAATACAGGCGGCAGCAGCCGGGGAAAACACTCCGGAATTGTATTGTGAAGGGCAATAGTATATAATAATACGATAGAAAGGATGTAGATTATGCAGCTTGTGTGGACACAGATCATGGAGATACTTTCGCTTCCGTTGAAACATCTGCTGATCGTTAATTGCATTTTGTCGGTCGTGATTATTTTTTTCCAGAGGAAAAATCCGACTTCCGTGTGGACGTGGCTTCTGGTGCTGTATTTTGTGCCGATCGTCGGGTTCATATTTTACCTGCTGATCGGGGAAGATATGCACAAGCGGAAGATGTTTCGCACAAAGGAGGTCGAGGACAGCATCCACGAGGCGATCCGCGGGCAGGAGGCCAGCATTCGGACGAAGACGCTGCAGGCGGAACACCCGGAACTGAAGCGGTATTCGGATCTGATCTATTATAATCTGGAGAGCGCCGGAGCCATGTTCACGGACAATAACAGTGTCCGGCTCTTTACCGATGGCAATGAGAAGTTCAATGCGCTCATCGAGGATATGGAGAAGGCAACGCAGTCGATCCATATGCAGTATTACATTATAAAAGATGATGTGCTGTTTTCCCGGATCAAGGATGTGCTGGTGCGCAAGGCAGGAGAGGGCGTTGAGGTCAGGATCCTCTATGACGGTATGGGCGGAAGATTCGTGAAGGAGAAATGCTGGAAGGAACTCAGGGCCAAAGGGATCAGGACAGCGGTATTTTTCCCTGCGCTCTTAAAGCGACTGCATCTGCGTATCAATTACCGTAACCACAGGAAGATCGTGGTGATCGACGGGAAGACCGGCTATGTGGGCGGCTTCAATGTCGGGAAGGAATATCTCGGACTGGATCCGAAATTCGGTTATTGGAGGGATACGCATCTGCGTATCTGCGGCGATGCCGTGGCCGGACTTCAGATCCGTTTTGTCCTGGACTGGAATTATGCGGCAAGAGAAAATCTCCTGACGGAAGAAAAGTACTTCAGACTTTCGGGAGAGAGGGCAGGCAATGCCGGGGTACAGATCATCTCCAGCGGACCTGACTCCCAGCTTCAGAATATCCGCAACAATTATTTGAGGCTGATCAGCAAGGCGGAAAAGAGTATCTATATCCAGACACCGTATTTTATCCCGGATGAAGCGATCGCCAATGCGCTGATCGTGGCGGCGTACTCCGGGGTGGATGTCAATATCATGATCCCCTGCAAGCCGGATCATCCTTTTGTTTACTGGGCAACG
The DNA here is from genome assembly GCA_022779165.1 of Lachnospiraceae bacterium. Taxonomy (GTDB): domain Bacteria; phylum Bacillota; class Clostridia; order Lachnospirales; family Lachnospiraceae; genus VSOB01. Next base: position 9,117 of record JALFTO010000043.1, on the reverse strand, counting down.
TATTCTTATATCGGGGATATGGTGACGGCGGGAGCCAAATGCTATACCTATAACAACGGATTCCTCCACACCAAATGTCTGGTGGCGGATGAACAGGTATACTGCTGCGGCACAGCAAATATGGATATCCGCAGCTTTAAACTCAATTTCGAAGTCAATGCGGTGGTTTATAATGAGAGTGAGGCACAGAAGATGGTTGACGCCTTCAGGGAGGATCTGAAGGTGTGCCGCCAGATCACCAAAGATGTATACGCCAGAAGATCACTAATCATAAGATTTAAGGAGCAGATCAGCAGACTGCTGTCCCCTTTGTTGTAAGAACGGGGTTTTTGTGGTATAAAATAAGGGATAAAAAGAACGTAACCGGGAAGGTACTGACCGGTTGCAAAATATGAGGAGATCAGAAAATGAAAAAGCATTTGGGAAAAGGGACAGTGCTCGCATTGTGTCTTGCATTTACAGCCTCCGTTCTGGGTGGTTGCGGGGATGATCAGGTGAAACTGTCCGAACTGAAGACGGACAAGTATGTGACGTTGGGAGAATATAAGGGACTGGAGGTTACGGTTCCGAAGACGGAGGTCACAGAGGAATATCAGGAAAATTATATGAATTACATTCTTTCCGAACACACCGAGCAGAAAGAGGTGAATCGTCCCGTACAGCAGGGCGATACGGTGACGATCGATTATGAAGGAAAACTGGACGGCGTACCCTTTGAGGGAGGAACGGACACGGGATTTGATCTGACGATCGGTTCGCATACATTTATTGAAGGCTTTGAGGATGGACTGGTAGGCGTAAATGCGGGAGAGACGGTTGATCTGAATCTGACCTTCCCGGAGGATTACACGCCGGAGCTTGCCGGAAAAGATGTCGTGTTTACGGTGACGGTTCATAAGATCACGGAGCCTCAGACACCAGAACTTACCGATGAATTCGTGAAAAGTCTGGATGTGGGATGCGATACGGTGGCGGAATACCGTGTCTATGTAAAAGAACTGCTCGAGAAGGACACGGAGCAGACCTGGCAGCAGAATGTGGAGCAGGCGCTGATCGATGAGCTCACGGCGAAATGTACTTTTAAAGAGCCGCCAAAAGGCATCGTGGATGAGTATTACAACAAGATCTATCAGAGGATGAACACGTATGCTGCCATGAGCCAGATGACGTTGGAGGTCTTTCTGAATACGTACGGCGGTATGTCACTTGAGACCTTTGAGGAGCAGGCGAGAGAGGATGCTGTGGAAGCCGCGAAGGAGTCCATCATGCTGCAGGCGATCGCGAATGCGGAGGGCATCACGGTCACCGAGGAAGATAAGCAGGCGGCGATAGCAAAGGATATTGAACAGGGCGGCTATACCAGCGAGGAAGAACTCAAGATGGATATGGGCGAGGACTACACGGATTATGCCATGGCGGATAAGGTTATGGAATTCCTCAGAGAGAATGCCGTGATCCATGAAGAATAGAGAGCGGATTTACGGAATTGGACGTTAAGCAGCGGATGAAACGCTGCCGAATATAAAAAATTAAGGGAGAAGAAACGATGGAACTGGTAAGTATCAGAGAACTGTATCATGAAAAGGAAAAGTATGTCGGAAAGAAGATCACGGTGGGCGGCTGGGTCCGCAGTATCCGCGATTCCAAGACCTTTGGGTTTATCGTGCTGAGTGACGGCTCATTTTTTGAGACGCTTCAGATCGTGTATGCGGACGCGCTGCAGAATTTTGAACAGATCAGCAAGCTGAATGTCGGAAGCGCATTGATCATCACGGGTACGCTTGTGGAGACGCCGCAGGCAAAGCAGCCGTTTGAGATCCAGGCGGAGGAGATCTGCATTGAGGGAGAGTCCACTGCGGATTATCCGCTGCAGAAGAAGCGCCACAGCTTCGAGTATCTGCGCACGATCGCTCATTTGAGACCGAGAACGAATACCTTCCAGGCGGTTTTCAGGGTGCGTTCGCTGATCGCTTATGCCATTCATCAGTTTTTCCAGGAGAGAGATTTTGTCTATGTACACACACCTCTCATTACAGGAAGTGACTGCGAGGGCGCAGGCGAGATGTTCCAGGTGACCACGATGGATCTCGATAACATTCCGCGTACAGAGGACGGTAAGGTGGATTACAGTCAGGATTTCTTCGGAAAGATGACGAACCTCACGGTGAGCGGTCAGCTGAACGTGGAAACCTTTGCGATGGCATTCCGAAATGTGTATACGTTCGGACCCACGTTCCGTGCGGAGAATTCCAATACGACGAGACATGCGGCTGAGTTCTGGATGATCGAGCCGGAGATTGCATTTGCCGATCTGAAGGATGACATGGCACTGGCGGAGAGTATGCTGAAATATGTCATCCGTTATGTGCTGGAGCATGCTCCCGAGGAGATGAACTTCTTTAATCAGTTTGTGGACAAGGGGCTGATCGAGCGGTTGAACCATGTGGTGAATTCCGATTTCGGCCACGTGACCTATACGGAAGCGATCAAGATCCTTGAGAAGCATAATGATGAGTTTGAATATAAAGTGTTCTGGGGCTGTGATCTGCAGACGGAGCATGAGCGCTATCTAACGGAGAAAGAGTTCAAGCGTCCGGTATTTGTCACCGATTATCCCAAGGAGATCAAGGCCTTTTACATGAAGATGAATGAGGACGACAAGACGGTTGCAGCGATGGATTGTCTGGTGCCCGGCATCGGCGAGATCATCGGCGGCAGTCAGAGAGAGGATGACCTTGAGAAACTGACAAAACGTATGGATGAACTCGGACTTAACAAAGAGGATTATCAGTTCTATCTCGATCTGAGGAAATACGGCACGGCGAGACATGCGGGCTTTGGTCTCGGCTTTGAGAGATGTGTGATGTATCTGACAGGAATGGGCAATATCCGCGATGTTGTGCCTTTCCCCAGAACGGTTAGAAACTGTGAATTGTAATCACAGAAAGAGGACAAAACGACTTAGGAGAATTGACAGGAGAAGGATGCATGTATAAAAAAACGCTCTGCGTTTTTATTGCTCTGGTCATCAGCCTCATGTGGGCGCTGCCTTCGGACGCTGCCACGATCGAGGAACTGAAGAAGCAGATGGCGGAGACACAGGCACAACTGAATGCACTGAACGGCGAGGCTTCCGGTCTGAAAGGACAGAAGGATGCGATTGACGAGGAGATCAGCGAACTGGACGGCAATCTTATGGATCTGATGTCCAGCATCAGCCTGCTGGAGGAGGAAATCGAGCAGAAGAAAGAGGAGATCCGTCAGGCCGAGGAAGATCTGCAGGCTGCGGAGGAAGAGGAAGCCAGACAGTATGACGCCATGAAAAAGCGTATCAAGTTCATGTATGAGAAGGGTGACGTGACATATGCCCAGCTCTTATTTGAGGCGAGAAGCTTTTCGGATATGATGAACAAGGCGGATTACATAGAGAAGATATATGAGTATGACCGTAAGATGCTGGATGAATATCAGGCAGCGGTAGAGCGTGTGAAGGAACTCAGGGAGGTTCTGGAGGGAGAAAAGCAAGACCTGGAGGAACAGGAAGAGGGACTGAAGGAAGAGAAGGCGGAACTGGAAGTGCTGCTGGATGAAAAGAAAGCGGAGTCCAAGAATTTTGATGTACAGATCGCGCAGATCAGACAGTCAGCCGCGCAGTATTCGGCGTTAATTAAGCAGCAGAATGCCCAGATCAAGCAGTTGGAGGCAGAGGAAGCTGCGAGAAGGGCGGCTGAGGAGGCCAAGAAGAAGCAGTCCTCCTCGTCATCTTCGACCACAAAGTCATCGGGCGTGGCTCCGGCAAATGCGATCGCGATGATCAACAGTGCCAACGGAAGTGCGAAGGGCAAGGAAATCGCAGCCTACGCCTGCAAATTTATCGGGAATCCTTATGTGCCGGGCGGCACCAGCCTCACGAACGGCGCCGACTGTTCCGGATTTACCCAGGCGGTGTACCGGGATTTCGGTATCTCGATCCCGAGAAATTCAACATCACAGCGAAGCTGCGGCACCGGGGTATCGTATGCGGATGCCCAGCCGGGAGATCTGATCTGCTATTCCGGCCATGTGGGTATGTATATCGGAAACGGCTATATCGTCCATGCCAGCACGCAGAAGACGGGAATCAAGATCACACAGGCGACCTATCGGGAGATTCTGGCTGTGAGAAGAGTTTTATAGGAGAAGACATGAGATGGAGTGAACTGCTCTGTGATGACAGGATACGGAGCTATCGTACAAAAAGTAAAAATGATCTGAGGACAGAGTTTGAGAAGGATTATCACCGTATCATCCAGAGTGCCTCCTTTCGGAGACTGCAGGATAAGACGCAGGTCTTTCCTCTGGATCAGAGTGATTTTATCCGCACGAGACTGACGCACTCTCTGGAGGTATCTTCTTACGGCAAATCACTGGGACAGAATATTGCCCGTAAGATCATAGAGGAGATTCGGGATCCGGAGTTTGCGCCATCCTATGCCATGGACATCTGTGATATCCTTCAGTGTGCGGGACTACTGCATGATATCGGGAATCCGCCTTTCGGACATTTCGGGGAGACGGTGATCAGGGACTGGTTCCGGAAGAACCTGCCGGGGCTTATGTATGAGTCGGAGCAGGGAATGAAGCCGGTTACAGAGCTGTTGAATGAACAGATGATACAGGACTTTTATCATTTTGAGGGTAATACGCAGGCACTGCGGGTGGTCACAAAACTTCATTATCTCGTGGATGAGCACGGCATGAACCTGACGAAGGCGCTGCTCGGAACGATCATAAAATATCCGGTCTCATCCCTTGAGATTGATAAGAACAGCGGCAATATCCGGACGAAAAAGATGGGATACTATTATGCAGACAGGGAGACGTTCGAGGATATCCAGGAGTCCCTCGGAATGCATGGGAGCCGTCATCCCCTCGCGTATGTGCTGGAGGCGGCGGATGATATCGCATATCTGACGGCTGATATCGAGGATGCCTTTAAGAAGGGCTGTATCTCGTTCACGGATCTGGTGCGTGAACTGAAAATCGCAGGAGAGAATCTGCCTGCGGATGACGATTACCACGCACTTTTGCAGAGGCTGATCGACAAATATGACAAAGGTGTCGCAAAGGGAGAGGCACAGCCGGAAGCTTACGCCGTGCAGAACTGGATCATACAGGTGCAGGGCAGACTGATATCGGGAGCGACGCAGGGGTTCACGGAGCATTATCGTGAGATCATGGACGGCACGTACACAAAAGAGCTGATCGCAGGTACACCGGCGCAGCATATCGCCGAGACGCTCGGGGATATTGCATACCGCTATGCGTTTGTGTCAAAGCCGATCCTGAAGCTGGAGATTGCAGCGGATCAGATCCTCAATTTCCTGCTGGATCAATTTGTGCCGGCGGTTTTGTATTACAGGACGCCGCGTGAGGAGGAAACTTTGCGGGCAGCCGGGAAAAAGCCTGCCTGCCGCCAGACAGCGGTTCAGGAGAAAATGACCGCTCTCATTTCCGAGAATTATAAGATCATTTATGAGAAGTACAGTGAGGGAAAGAGCGAAGGAGAGAAACTGTATCTAAGGCTTCTGCTCGTCACCGATACGATCTGCGGCATGACTGACAGCTATGCGAAGAGATTGTATCAGGAACTGAACGGATTGGTGTGAGATAAGGGGACTGCTGAAATACAGCAGTTCCTTTTTTGACGGGATAAATCTTTTGTATGATATTAAGATTAACTTAAAAAAAGCATTGGCGTATTTTCAGCAGTCCCTCTTATCTCAGTAAGAAGTGCAGCGAACCGGGGGTGATGCCCATGCTGGCTTCCTGCATAGTGGAGAAGGCCTTGAGCAGATCCACGATCTCGTCGCGGGAAACGGGCAGAAGGTTATTTCCCAGAATGATCGTGAGCTCCGTGAGGATGATCTGTGCGGTCTCCTCCGGATAGTCACAATGCATACTCCCTTCTGCAATGCCCTGACGGATAATGTCCGTGAGGATGGGCTTCAGCCTGGAAATGATGACGCGGGCAAACTTCTGGTGGATCAATGCGTCCTCCTGCTGCTCGTGCAGACTGCAGTATGCCTCCTGTTTGTGGAGTTCTATTGTGGAATCCATACAGGCGCGGTGGATGATCTCCATTTTCTGAATGGCATCGATCTGTGAGGTCTGCGCAAGCCGTTGTCCCTCATCCAGAACCCGCGAGTATGCCCGCTCGATGATCGCATCGAGGATATCGTTCTTGGAGGCAAAATAGTAGTAGATGCTTCCTTTTCCGATACCGGCCTTTTTGGCAATATCACTGACGGAAATGTTCTGTGAGGAGTCGTTTGTCAGAAGCTCCTGCATGGCATTCATGATCCGTTCTCTTTTTCCGATCTGATTTTCTGTTTTCGATTTCTTAGTTTTGCGATTCATAGGATGCCCCAATCTATCTATAACAGTATAGCCCTAAAGTAATCAGAGTATAGCACAACAGCGGCACATTTTCCATACTTGACCATCGGTCGAAACAATGATATGGTAAAAATATATGGAGGGAAATGGCATGATTACAAGAGAGAATACAAAGACAATCTATGATTTGGTAGAGAATGCAGGTAAGGAATATGGCAGTCATATCTTTCTCAGATATGAAGAAAATGACGTTATATATGAGGTGAGCTTTCGCAGATTTGCTGCGGAGTGTAAGGCGATCGGCGCCTGGTTGAAGGAACAGGACGAGATTGTAGGACATAAGGTCAGAGTGGGGCTGTTCGGTACGAGCAGCCATCAGTATATGGTAACGATGGCGGGAGCGATGGCAGCCGGCAATGTTGTTGTGCCGCTTGATATTTCACTGGATGTGGAGAAGCTTGCAGATTGTCTGAATCGTGCGGATGTCGATATCTTGTTTTATGACTGGGAGCATAATCCGCGCGTACAGGGCGTGATTGAAAAATGCCCGGGAGTGATCCGCTATATCTCTCTGCAGCATCGTAAAAAGCCGATCTGTACGGATTCCATACTGGAAGAATATGATGGAAAGAGCGTTCCGACAACGGCAGTGCCGCAGGAGTGTGCCATGGTGCTTTTTACCTCAGGGACGACAGGCAGGGGCAAAGGTGTAATGCTCTCGCAGGCAAATCTGATTGACAACGTGTTCTGCACGACAGATCAGGGACATCCGGAGAATGAAGTGTATCTCGGTATCCTGCCCATTCATCATGTCTTTTGCATTAATGGGGATGTACTTATCATGCTGCGTTACGGCAGCACACTGTGTCTGAACGGAGAACTCAAAAATCTGGCGGCACATCTGCAGCTCTTTGAGCCCAGTGTGTTTCGCTGTGTACCGATGATTGCAAAGACATTGTATAACAAAGTTGCAATCTTAACAAAGCAGAATCCGGATCGCGACATAGAAGAGATCAAGCATGAGGTGTTTGGAAGGAGACTCTATAAGATCGTGTGCGGAGGAGGCTATCTGACACCTGAACTTGCTGAAAATTACCGCAAAATCGGCATTTCCATTGCGCAGGGATATGGAATGTCAGAGTGTTCACCCAAGATTTCTGCTCCCGACTGGAGCCGTCCTGACATGGTTGCATCGGTTGGCAAGATCGTGGATGGCTGTCAGGTGCGTATTGTGGAAGGGGAGATCCAGGTCAAGAGTCCGTCAGTCATGATGGGATATTATAAGGAGCCGGAGCTGACAGCAGAGGCAATGACAGAGGATGGGTGGCTTAGAACAGGCGATCTTGGTTATGTGGATGAGGAGAATTTCCTGTATCTGACCGGACGAAAGAAAAATCTGATCATACTCAGCAATGGTGAGAACGTTGCACCGGAACAGATTGAAAATCTATTTACGGACGATACGATCGTTGAGGAGATTCTCGTATTCGGTGAGGATGACATTGTCACCGCAGAGATTTATCCGAACTTCAAATATGCGGAGGCAGCTGGCATTCGGGATATCGAAGGCACTGTAGGAGAGATCATTAAGAATCATAATGCAGAACTCCCGACCTTCAAGCAGATTATGCGCTGGAGGCTCAGAGACATTCCTTTTGAAAAGACATCCTCCAAGAAGATCATCCGGAGCCAGTACTTTAATAAGAAGCAGGATGAGAAAAAGAAACGTGAAGCGGTTCGCGGACCGGAGAATGACCTGCAGAAGCAGATCTGTAGTCTGATCGCCCAGATTCTGGGAGATAGTCCCTTTGGTATTGACAGTAATCTGTTCGAGTGCGGGATGGATTCGATGGGAAGCGTGATGCTTCTGACAGAGATGTATGAGAAGCTGGGGCTTTCCATGACAATGGGTGAACTGATGGATCATTCTACCGTATTGAAGCTGGAAGAATTCTATCAGGAGAGAAAAGGTGCTGCGCAGGTTAGCTATGAGAAACGCGAGGTTTATCCACTGACAAACCTGCAGTTGTATTTCGCATACGTGATGCGTGGCAATACGACTGCCAATCTTCCTTTCTTCTTTAAACTGGATAACGGAGTAGATCTTGAACGTTTGCAGGCTTCCATTCAGCAGCTGTTTGAAGTACATCCTGAGCTAAAGGCTGTTATTCAGATGGGTGAGAAGGGATATGTTATCCTGCGTGACGATGATAAGCAGATAGAGATCCCGATTATTGATGCAGATGAGACGCAGTGGCAACAGATCAAAGAAGGATTACTGTATCCATACTTATATCAGCAGGGGGAGCCGCTGTATCATATCAGCATCTATCGCACAAAAGAGGCCAATTATCTGTTCTTTGATATTGCACATATTATGGGCGATGGACTCAGCATGAATATTTTGTTTGAGGATTTGAACCGTCTGTACGCGGGGGAGAAGCTTCCGCAGGAGACGTATACATTTTATGAATATATTCTGGATGAGAAAGCGCGTGATGAGCGAGGTGTGCGTGCTGAGAATGTGAAGTACTATGAGAAATTGATGGAGGGTATGAAGGTACGCCGCAGTATTTTGACAAGGTCGGTGAGCTATGCTCTTGACAAGGGTGAAGATGCTGTACTCAAGAGCAGAATGGACAGTCTGAACAGGAAAGAAGTGCAGTCCTTTGCCAAGAGTCTCAGTGTATCGGAAAATGCGATGTTCCTTACGGCATACAATTACTGTATCAGCATATT
>JALFTO010000038.1 GCA_022779165.1 Lachnospiraceae bacterium | reverse complement strand
AGGCAGGTGCGCGGAAATTGGCGGTCGGTCCCCCCACATCATGAATATATCCTTTAAATTCCGGATCATGTGTCATCAATTCCGCTTCCCGCAGGATCGATTCATGACTCCGCACCTGAATGATGCGTCCCTGATGAAAGGTCAGCGCACAGAAACTGCATCCGCCAAAACATCCCCTGTTGCTGATCAGAGAGAATTTGATCTCCCGGATGGCGGGGACGCCTCCGTCCTTCTCATAGGAGGGATGGTATGTGCGCATATAAGGCAGATCATAAATGTCATCCATCTCCTGCGTCGTGAGAGGCATCTGCGGCGGATTCTGCACAACATAGACACCGTTCGGATACGGCTCGATCAATGTCTTTCCCGTGAAGGGATCCGTATTCTCATACTGGATGCCAAAGCTCTCGGCATATTTCGCGCGCTGCTGTTTCATTGACTCGTAATCCGGCAGCGTAATGCTGTCATACACACCCGAGATGTCTTTCGTCCGATAGACCGTGCCGGCAATGAACGTAATATCCCGCACATTGATTCCGCCCGCCAACGCATCCGCAATCTCTATGATCGATTTTTCTCCCATTCCGTAGGAGATCAGATCCGCCTGACTGTCAAGCAGGACAGATCGTTTAAAAGAATCCGACCAGTAATCGTAATGCGCCATTCTCCGCAGGCTTGCTTCAATGCCGCCCAGAATGATCGGTGTATTCTTATATTTTCTTCGGATCAGGTTGCCATAAACGGCAACCGCATGATCCGGTCTTTTAAAAGGCTGTCCTCCCGGTGTATAGGCATCCGTCGGACGATGCTTTTTGGACACAAAATAGTGATTGACCATGGAGTCCATGTTTCCGGCGCTGACGAGAAAGGCAAGGCGCGGCTCTCCGAACACGTCAATGCTTTCCTCATCCTTCCAGTCCGGCTGGGCAATGATCCCGACCTTGTAGCCGTGTGCTTCCAGAAGCCTTGTAATGATCGCATGCCCAAAGGAAGGGTGATCCACATAGGCATCTCCCGAGACATAGACAAAATCAACCTGAGACCAGCCTCTTCCCTCCATCTCTTCTCTTGTAACCGGTAAAAATCCCTCGTTCATAAAATGCTCCTTATAACATGGCTTTTATCTCAGGGATATCATAGTAATCGTGAATAAAATAGTCGGCAAGCGCCCTTTTTTCCTCCCACTGGTAAGCGGAATATGCATCTTCCACCGCACATGTCGTCATCCCCGCATTTTTTCCTGCCTGAATGCCAAGTACAATATCCTCAAAGACCAGACAGTTTGAAGGCTCAACGTCAAGCTGTTCTGCCGCCATCAGATAGACATCGGGTGCAGGCTTCCCCTTTTTGGCATCACACCCTGTCATGATACAGGAAAAGTAATCTATGACACCGCGCTCTCTCATCGTCATTTCCACAATTTCTCTGGAATTGCTGGTGGCTATGCCGAGCTTGATCCCATGTTCCTTACTGTATTTCAACAATTCTTCCGCACCGGGTTTGAGCATGACTTTTGTCCTGTAATTATCCCATGCCATCTGATTCCAGTCTGCCTTGATCTCATCCAGTGTACACGGAAGCGAAAACCGTTCTTTGAAGTAAACCGCCGTCTCGCTGAAGCTCATTCCCTCAATGCATTTCTGTAGATCCTCCGGTATCGTAAGCCCGAATCTTCCCAGATATTCAATGTCAATCGATTTCCATACCCACATGGAATCAACCAGTGATCCATCCAGATCAAATAGAATCGCCTGTTTTCCTTGAAGCATACAATTCTCCCTTTAATGTTTCTAATTCTATGTCCGTAAGTGGCCGGTATTCACCCGGCTTTAACCTTTCATCAAGCGTAAGGCTTCCCATCGACAGCCTTTTTAGATATGTCACCTCATTGCCGACCGCCCGGAACATCCGCTTGACCTGATGATATTTTCCCTCTGTGATCGTAAGAAGCGCCTCCGGCGTATCGGAGTCTCTGTCAGCCTCCGTATGCCATGCAAAGCGTGCCGGGCGTGTCGTTTTCTCCTCTCCGATGTCAAGTCCCTGTTCAATGCGCAGGATCTCATCCTGTGTGATCTTATGTGCGAGTCTTGCCAGATAACACTTTTCCACGTGTTTTACAGGTGATAACAGGCGGTGTGCCAAATCTCCGTCATTTGTGATGATCAAAAGCCCTTCTGTATCTTTGTCAAGCCGTCCGACAGGAAAGATATCCTTCCTGTTTTCCTTCTTCAAGAAATCGATCACTGTGATATCACGGCGATCCTCTGTCGCGCTGACACATCCGGCCGGTTTATGAAACATATAATAGACTTTGTCCTGATAGGAAAGGGTCTGTCCCTGACAGATGATGACGTCTATCATTTCATCAATTTTCCGCTCCGGGCTTTTCTCTGTCTGCCCGTTGACCGTTACCAGTCCTTTTTTGATCAGATCTTTCACCTGACTCCTGCTTCCGATATTCAACTGTGTCAAATACTTATCCAAGCGCATGAATTCCACTCCCGGCACATATGTATGAGTATACATCATTTTCCCTGTCTTTGGGGTGATTTTTTGCAAAAAAATAAGAAAAGCAAGACTTTAAACTCTTTTCTCCGTATTCTGCCCTGTGCTGTCGTCATCTGTGGATTGCTTACCTTTCCGAAATATGCGGTTCACTATGCCGGTATCGGTTTAATCTCATGGTTTGACCGGATGGTTCCGACACTTTTCCCGTTTATGGTAATTACCGGAATCATGATCCGCATGGAACTGACCGCCACATTTGCAAAAGTTTTTTGTCCGTTGCTGAACCCACTGTTTCAATTAAGGGATGACTGTCTCTATGTCATCGTTACCGGCTTCGTCTGTGGGTTTCCGATGGGTGCGAGAGTCTGTGCCGAACTGTATAAAAAGGGAAAGCTTTCACGGCGGGAAGCGCAGTATCTGCTGTCCTTCTGTAATAACATCGGTCCCATATTTTTTGCCGGCTTTGTGATGGCAACGCTTCCATGCCCTGTTTTTGCGGGTATTTCCTGTCGGACATCTAAGGTGATCTGTTCCTTTGGCATGTACGGACTACCGCTTTTGTATGGAATCATTCTGCGTCACACCATTTATCGTGACCTGTACCGGACGAACACTGCATTTTCGAACAGCCCCTGTCATCCTTCGACAGACTGTAGCAGCCCGCTCCCCTTTGCCGCAGCCCTGGATGATTCCGTCGTTTCAGGGCTTGATTCCATCACAAAACTCGGCGGCTACATGATCTTTTTTAATATGCTCAATATGTTTCCCTCACTCCTGTTTTCTGGCTTTACATCCACTGTCAGGGAATCATTTCTTCCCGTCTTATCGATGCTTTTGGAAATCACCGGTGGTATTACATCGTTTGGAAAATCACATCCCTACCTGACACTGACGCTCCTTCCCTTCGGCGGCGCCTCCTGTATCGCACAGACCTACAGCATGATCGGACATACGGATCTGTCGTTGCACGAATATATCCGTCACAAAGTGATCCAGACAGCGATCACGGGGCTATACTTTTATTTCACGGTAAGGATATTGCTCTGAGTGCACAGATCATACTGATTATACACACGCACTGTAATCTGCTTTCCTCCTGTCGGAATCCACACGGTTTTCGTGTTCCCCACATGTTCCCACGCAAGCAGATCGGAGAATGTCACACCACCATCCGTGCTGTAATCATAGTAATAGATGCCGCTCTGGCTGTCTGAGGCATTGATCCGGATCTGCACCTTACCGTTTGCACCGGAAAGATATTGTATCTCGGCTTTCTCCGGAGGAGTCAGATCCTGAACCACCGGAACAGCAGGAGAACCGACCGCTGCGATCTGCTGACCGGAATAATCCACGCCAAGCGCTTTCGATTTCAGGCGGAAATATTTCGCCACGCCTGTTGCGTCAAGCTGTCCGAACTTCTGCATCTTCTCTATGGAATTGAAATACTGCAGATCATTGTTGTTATCAATATGGCAGTGCTCAATGATCACTGCGGGTATTCCCAAAGAAACAGAGTGCTGAATCACACCGTAATAATCGGTGCCGCGTGTATTGATCTTTGTCTTGATGCCCCTGCGGTACAGGCCGTACTGATCGCACAACTCATTCAACACCAGATCCCCGACCGCATAGCCCTTGGCATAGTTATCTCCCAGCGACGGGATCCACACCTCCGCTCCGTAAAGCCTCGGAGGCACCGCTTTGTTGTAGTGGAGACTGAACAGAAAATCGGCATTTACCGCTGCGGCCAGCTGTGCCCGCTCCTGCAGAGATAACGTCTCATCCCCATATCTTGTAAGATATACGGTAATTCCCTCATACTTTTCCAACTCTTCTTTCATGGCAAGCGCCGTGACGAGCGTCATGTTCTTCTCATCAAGTCCGGGAATCTGTCCACCGAGATTCGTCCCGCCATGTCCCGGATCAATCACAACCACAATATTCTGATCCGATGTCTGTGTCTGTCCGGGCTGGACCGCACATACCGCCATTGGCTGCAAAAGCAATGTGGCCGCAACTATCAACGGCATTAAATTTCTGAATATTTTCATTCTCAATCCTCCCCTAAAAACAAAAATGGCTGTGTGTTTTGCCACAGCCATTGATTTTTGTGATATCAGACAAAGTTATCAGATCATATCAAGATTGATGTTATCCTCAGCAGGCTGCTCCGGCTCTGCCTCGACATCTTCCGGGTGAAGTTCCATCTGATCCGCCCTGACAACATCCAGACAGTTTTGCAAAGACGCAAGTGTCTCCTGAACATGGCTGGATGTGACTCCCATGGTATGTTCGATAATACTCTCAAGATTTTGGAGCTTTTTATCCATATATTCTATTGCAGCTGCACGGTATGAGTTGGCCTCAATGATCGCATTATTCTTTATCTCCTGTGCCTGTTCTGACGCCATGGTCACGATCTCATTTGCCTGCGCATAAGCCTGCTGCATGATCTCATGCTCGTTGATGAGTTCATTCGTCTGAACCGCAGTCTGCTGCAGGAGCGCCTCCGCTTTCTCTCTGGCATCATTTAAGATTGCTTCCTTCTGGCTGATGATCTTCTGATACCGTTTGATCTCATCGGGCGTCTTCATACGAAGCTCTCTGAGCAGCGCGTCGATCTCCTCTTTATTCACGATAATCTTTGTATTGGACAACGCCTGATACTTGCAGCCATCAATATATTCTTCTATCTCATCAATCAACTGTTCAATCTTACTGCTCATTTTGTCACTCCATATTTTTTATAAATCTCATCTGCAACAAATTCCGGTACACAGGCGGAAATGTCACCGCCGAAACTTGCAATTTCCTTTACCGTGGTAGAACTCAGATAAGCATATTCAAGGCTGGTGGTAAGGAACATCGTGTCCAGTTTCTCTCCGGAGAGCAGACGGTTTGTCTGGGCGTTCTGCAATTCATATTCAAAGTCCGTGATCGCTCTCAGTCCCCTTACAACAACATGAATATTCTTTTCTTTGGCATAATCCACCAAAAGTCCGCTGAAGGATTCCACTGTTACGTTTTTCAGATCCTTTGTGGCTTCTTTCAGTATTTTAACACGTTCCCCCACAGAAAACAATGGAGTCTTTTTGACATTATTCAACACACTTATCGTCAATTCATCAAAAATATCGGCGGCACGTCTGATGACATCCAGATGTCCGTAGGTAACAGGGTCGAAGCTCCCCGGGTAAATTGCTGCCTTCATGATATTTTTTTCCTCCCTATAAACACATGCTTATTGGTTTTATACACCTTTTCTTTCAAAATTGCAAATCCGATCTCATCCAGATAATCAAAATCCGTATCAAGTGAAGCTTCCACAATGATCTTAGTTTCCTGTGTCACATAGGATTTAGCCGCAAGACATTCAAGCACTCTGCGTTCCCACTGCAGATTGTAAGGCGGATCCATAAAAATAAGATCAACTCTTTTCTCCGGGATACGGGAAAGCGCAGCCATCACATCCTGCCCGAGCACGACGGCCCGATCCTCCATTTTGGTGAAGTGCAGATTATCCTGAATACATTTCAGCGCCTGACGGCCGTTTTCCACAAGATATGCCCGCACTGCACCTCTGCTCAGCGCCTCAATCGCAATGCCTCCGCTGCCGCTGAAGAGATCCGCAAAAACCGCTCCCGGGATATCCGTCTGCAACATATTGAATAAGGTTTCCTTGATCCTGTCTGTGGTTGGTCTCGTATCCATTCCTTCCGGAGTCTTCAGAGGCAGACTCCTCGCCGTTCCCGCGATCACTCTCATAAGCGCACCTTCACTCCCTTGGTATCACGTTTGCCAAGTCTGATCTTGTTTAATTCCAGTTCCCGGCTTCCGTACGGGATCGACGTTTCCACGGCATTCTGCGTATAATACACCGCATCGATAAAGTCCTTCACACCGAGTTTCATGCCGCGCACACCGACGGCCCCTTTCTTTTTCTCGGGGATCTCCTC
>JALFTO010000030.1 GCA_022779165.1 Lachnospiraceae bacterium | reverse complement strand
GCTGTAATATTCTTTTTGAGGAAAATGCTGTTTCAGCAGTTCCACGTACACCGTGTATCCTGCTACAACATCACATTCCCGTATGACGTGCTCTGCCTCTTTTGTCATCCCATCGATTCCGCCGGGTCCAAATCCGACAACAAACAATTCCATCTGATCCGCTCCTCTAAAACATCAGTTGCATTTCTCTCTGATACACCGCCAATGTCATCCCATCCATCGTCTGTTTTGCGATCAGCTTTCTGCCATGTCCGCTTCCGAGGCATGCGCTGCGTTCACACACATTGTCGGTTCCGGTCTGCTCCCGCACAAAATCTGAATTTGAAAACGCTCCGTCCTCACCCGGAATCGCGTTCAGTTCGGCCGCAGAATATGTTTCAAAGGGAATTCCGAGACGATCTGCAAGCCCTATCAGTCCCTGCTCATCTGCCTTTTTATCTACAGAGCAAAGTTTCCCGATGCGATGGATATTGATATGATGTTTTTTTAATATCTCTTTTAAAAAGAATTCCAATTCAACAGCAGATTTTCCCCGTCTGCATCCCATCCCGGCTACGAGATCAACCGGTGTGAGCACACACGCCCTCTCAAAATACAAATTTTGCAAAACATCTTCGCTCTGTGTACCGATCCGGATTCCTGTTTGCAATTGCTGCCCGATTCCCCCGTTTCCCGGTCTGTCACTTATCAGGATGAGTCCCCGTGGCAGATGACCCTGTATCGGGAATTCTGAGATGACACCGACTTTCTGCCCATTCAGCAGCCCGGAAGAAACTTCCTTGATCATGGAAGGATTCTCAATATGGAGATGATTCTTTACCGCAAAGGTATCCACTGCAAAGACGCCGTTTCGGTCCGTAGCGGTTGTGATCACAGGTTCTGCCCCGATCGCATCCGCAAGCCAGCGGCCGAATTCATTGGCACCTCCGATATGTCCGGAAAGGATCGGGATCACATAATCTCCGCACTCATCTGTCACCAGAACACCGGGATCCGTAAGTTTGGAACGAATATATGGTGCGATGGCTCTGACTGCAATCCCGCAGGCTCCGACAAACACAATCATGCCGGAAGAACGGAAGATCTCTTCCATCACACAGTCGAGGGAATCAAAAGCTTCCACCGCTTCCGTTTTATGCGTCTCCGGTACCAGAATCCGCACCTGATGCATTTCTCCCATTCTCCATCTCGGTAGAAGCGATGCAATCTGTTTTGCAAGTGCACCGCCTTTCCCCGAAAAAGCAATCACCGCTATTCTCATCACAATCTCTCCGCATCAGACGAAACCGCATGCCTGTATTCCGTCGTAAAATCAGGTGCATAGAGTCTTGAGAGCGCATACTCATCTCCGAGGAAATCCCCCACCAGAATGAGTGCCGTCTTCCGGATGCCCGCGTTCTCAGCCATCTTGGGCAGTTCGTTCAAGACTCCTTTCACGATTCGTTCCTCGGGCCAGGTTGCTTTATATACAATAGCGCACGGTGTATCCGGCTCATATCCGCCCGCCAGCAGTTCCTCTTTCACCTGCTGCAAAAGCCCGGCGCTCAAAAAAAGCACCATCGTGGCACCATGAGAGGCAAGGGAAGCCAGTTGTTCCCGTTCAGGAACGGCCGTCCGACCTTCCGCACGCGTGATGATCACGGTCTGGGATACCTCCGGCAGCGTATACTCTGCTTTTATTGCAGCCGCTGCACCGCAGAAGCTGCTGACACCCGGACAGACTTCATAGGGAATATTTCTCCGGTCAAGTGCATCCATCTGTTCACGAATGGCTCCGTAGATGCTCGGATCCCCCGTGTGAAGCCTGACGATCCGCTTTCCTTCCGCCTCACTTCTCTCCATCACTGCCAGAACTTCATCCAGCGTCATGGTTGCCGTATTATAAATATCGCATGATTTCTTTGCCTCTTTTAACAAAGCGGGATTGACAAGCGATCCCGCATACAGGATCACATCTGCCTCACGTATCAATTGCTGACCACGTACCGTGATCAAGTCCACCGCTCCGGGACCGGCCCCGACAAAATGTACCATTGTTTATTCTCTCTCCATTTTCTGTGCCTGTTCTGTCATTCCGAGCAGCCCAAATTCATTCGAAAAGACCACCGCTCCGATCTGCACATCCTTACCTGCTCTCCGGTCAAGATGTTTCTGGATCCGGACACATAGCCGCTCCATAACCTGTGGCAGTACGCCTGCCTCCTGCAATATGCCGACAGCCTCATCCGTTGTGATACAATTCAGGATCCTGCATGCCAATTCCGTCGGAACGCAGGCCTCCAGCGCACAGGCACTGAGCACCTCCATCCGTCCGTCCGCATTTCGGGAATGCGTATTCATGATCCCCGCTCCAAGCTTCACCAGTTTCCCGATATGTCCGATCAACAGAATCCTCCGAAAGCCAACCTCCCAAGCCATGTCAATGGCTTCCCCGATAAAATTGCTGCACTTTACGGCATCCTCTACATTCCACGGAAGGTGATCCCTCATATAATTCATCCCGTAATTTCCGGGGATCAGGATCACAAACTCTCCGCCCCGGACACGGTGCATCTTCAAATCCAGTCGTATTGTATCCGTGAGTGCTTTCTCGCTCATCGGCTCCACGATGCCGCTCGTCCCCAGTATGGAGATACCGCCTTTGATCCCGAGATCCGGATTAAAAGTTTTCTCCGCAATTCGAACTCCTTCCGGTGTCCAGATCATAACTTTCAGTCCGCCTTCATACCCAAAGGTATCGCAGACCTCCAGAAGCGCTTCCCGGATCATCCGTCTCGGCACGGAATTGATAGCGGCGCTTCCCGGAGCTTGTTCCAGTCCCGGTCTTGTCACTCTGCCGATTCCTTCCCCACCTTCAATCTCTATTCCTTGTTTTTTCTGAAACTGCAACGTCGCATGGATCAGGATCCCGTCGGTGACATCCGCATCATCTCCACCGTCTTTACGCACTGCGCAAGACAAACTGTCTTGACCCCGTTCTATCTCTTCCACATCCAGTCTGAGTGCGGTGCCGCCCGGAGTGACCAGATCAACCGTATCAATACTTTCTCCCTTAAAAAGCATGATGGCAGCCGCCTTCGCCGCTGCCGCTGCACAGGAACCCGTGGTATATCCACATCTCAGTTTTTTCTTATTTCTGTATACAAACTGTTCCATTTTTATACTGTAATTTTACGCGAACATGCAAGCGCCAAGGCTCCGGGACCCAGATGGCACCCGATACTAAGTGGAAGATCCTGAATTTGAATCTCGTATCCCGGGAACTCCGTTGCCACTTCCTCCGCATAAGCCTTTGCGGCATCAGGACAATGGCTGTGTGCAATATAGAGCCAAACAGGATGCTCTACCCCATCTATGGAAAAACGGTTTGCGATATCATTTCGGATTGCTGTATTCATGATTGTCTTTCCCTGGCTGCCTGTGCGTGCTTTTGCAAAAGCATCCAGTTTTTCACCCTGAATCTGCAGAACCGGTTTTAAACGCAGGATATTGCCAAGCGCAGCCGCCGTTGCCGTAATACGCCCGCCGCGTTTCAGATAGGTCAGTGTGTCCAACATGATATAAATGCTGGAATTAAATTTATCTTTCTCCAGAAACTCTTTGATCTCTGCAGCATCCATGCCTTTCTCTTCATAGAGCAGTTTTGCATCCAGAATACTCCTGAGCTGCGTCACGGAAATCCGCTGATTATCCGCCACCTGTACTCTGCCGTCATAATCAAGCGCAAGCAACTTTGCTGTCTGACAGGAGCTTGAAAGCCCGCTCGACATCGGTACATAAACGATCTCGTCATATTCTTTCAACACCTTATCCCACAAAGAGGTCACTTCATCCGGTGTAGGCTGTGAAGTTGTGATCTTTGCTCCATCCACCTGCTTTTGATAAAACTCCTCCGGGGAAATGGTTGTCCCTTCATAATACGTTTGTTCATTAATCATAAACGGCATGGGAAGCACATAGACACCGTATTTCGCAGCCTCCTCCTGTGTGATACCGCTGTTGCTGTCGGTTATGAATGCTATTCCAGACACAATATTCTCCTCTATCGTTCTTATTTCTTTGATTTTTGTTTGATGTTTCCTTTTTATTCTACTTTCAGATACTTCTAAAGTCAACCTGATCAACCTGTTCGGAAGCCAGCCATTTTCTTAAAAGTTCATGCTCGGCATCTTCCAATCCGGGATCTTCCGCAAGCAGTCTTTCTGCCGCCTCGCTTGCCTGCTTTAAAACAGAGGCATCCTGATAGATATCCCCCAACCGGAACGCCAGGATTCCACTTTGTCTGATGCCAAACAGCTCCCCCGGTCCTCTGAGCCTCAAATCCTCCCCTGCAATAAAAAAGCCGTCATTCGACTGATTCAGTACCTTCAGACGCTCCATTGTCTCCTCACTCTCGGAAGTGCTGATAAAAATACAGTAGGACTGATCTTTGCCTCGCCCAACCCGCCCTCTGAGCTGGTGGAGTTGTGCCAGCCCGAACCGCTCCGCATTCTCCACCATCATGACCGTCGCATTCGGAACATTGATACCGACCTCAATGACCGTTGTCGATACCAGGATATCAATATTTCCTTGGCCGAACGATGTCATGATTCTATTCTTTTCTGCAGGCTTCATCTTGCCGTGCAGATATGCGATCTGGACATTCTCCGGAAAAACTGCCCGAAGCTTACCGGAATAATCGACTACATTTTCCAGTCCCTCCATCTCACCTTCTTCCACCATAGGGCAGATGACATAGATCTGATGACCTTTCTCAATCTCACTCTGCATAAAGTGATATGCCTTTTCACGGTAGCCCGTTCCCACAACACAGTTCTTGATCGGAAGACGGTCGGCGGGCAGTTCATCAATGATTGACACTTGCAGGTCTCCATACAGAATGATCGCCAGCGTCCTCGGAATCGGTGTCGCGCTCATCACAAGAACATGCACATCCTTGCCTTTTCCGGCAAGTGCCTCTCTCTGTCTAACGCCGAAGCGCTGTTGCTCATCTGTGACCACCAGTGCAAGATTTTTGTAGATTACCTTTTCCTGGATCAGCGCATGGGTTCCAAGGATCAGATTCGCTTCTCCGCTCCGGATCTTTTCATATGCCTCTCTCTTCTGTTTGGCACTCATAGAACCTGTCAGCAAAATGGGGCGAAGGGGCAGTCCGTATCTCACTGTCATATTCTGAATACTGTCAAAATGCTGTTCCGCAAGCACTTCCGTCGGAGCCATCATAGCTCCCTGATATCCGTTTGCAACCGTCATCAGCAGTGCAAGCACAGCGATAATTGTTTTACCCGATCCAACATCACCCTGCACCAGCCGGTTCATCACATGCTCTCCCTGCAGGTCGCACCGGATCTCCTCCCACACTTTTTTCTGTGCATTTGTCAGTTCATACGGAAGTTTTTCCAGAAAGCGGACCGTATCTGCCGTTTCAAACATGATATATCTGTTTTTCAGTTTGTCATTTTCTTCACAATTGCGCCGCAGATTCAGGAAAAACAGGAAAAATTCATCAAACACAATCCTGTTTCTGGACGACATAAGCATCGTTTCGTTGGCAGGGAAATGAATACCGTGTAATGCCTCCTGATATCCGCAAAGCTGATAATCCTCTCTGATATGTTCCGGCAGAAAGTCCTCTATCACAGGAGCATCGGCAAAGATCTGCCGCGCGGCCTTGGTAATGAGTTTATTGGTGACGCCTGCCGTCAATGGATATCTGGGCTGTAGAGCATGCAGCAGTTTTTCATATTCCTCCGGCTTGTAGATTGCCGGATGTTCCATCCGAAGCTGCTTTCCCTTTCTCACAGGCCTGCCGCGGAACACATAAAATGTCCCCGGTTTCAGCGTCTTTTGCAGATACGGCATATTAAAAAAAGTAAGTCCGATCTCGCCTGTCATATCCGCCGCCTTAACCGTAGAGATACTCAGATTCTTCACATGTCTGACACTCACGCGACTGATCAATTTTGCCTGAAAAGCACAGAGTTCTCCTTCCTTCAGTTCTGACACTGTCACCGCTTTTTGAAAAGAATCATAGGAAAAGGGATAATGCCGAAGCATATCCCCAACGGTAAAAATATTCAGCTTATGCAAAAGCATTGCTGTTTTTTCCCCGATACCCTTCAGGGTATCAATACTCGCTTCCAATCTCATTATTCTGCCGAAATAATATAATAATACACCGGCTGTCCGCCTGACTGCAGTTCCACATCGCAGCCGGGATAACGGCTCTCCGCCTCTGCACAGACAGCTTCGGCTGTTTCCGGTTCCACATCTTTTCCGTAATAGATACTGATCAGTTCCGTATCCGCATCGATCATCTGATCCATCATCTCAAAGACTGTCTCTCTGATATCCGTACTGACAGACAGGATGCCCTGATCACCGATACCCATATAATCCCCCTGATGAATCTCTCTGCCATCAATCGATGTGTCACGGACCGCATAGGTTACCTGACCGGTCTTTACTCTGGCGATCTCATTCAACATGGCACTTTCATTATCCGGGATAGACAGCTCCGGCACATAATTAATCACCGCCGTGATTCCCTGCGGAACAGTTTTGGTCGGTATCACAACGATCTTCTTGTCTTCACTCATGGACTGCGCCTGATTTGCCGCAAGAATGATATTCTTATTATTCGGCAGGATAAATACCGTATCGGCATTCACCCGGTCAACCGCATCCAGGATATCTTCTGTGCTCGGATTCATAGTCTGTCCGCCTGAAAGGACATAATCGACGCCAAGCTCCTTAAAGATCTGTTCCATCCCCTCACCCATGGATACCGCGACAAATCCAACCGCTTTTCTCTCCGCCTGCTCATCCGGCTGCTCCTGTGTCTGTGCCGTCTCTGCCATCCTGATCACCTTCTCATGGTGCTCAAGTCGCATATTATCGATCTTCATATTGGAAAGAGCACCATAGGTCAATGCCTTCTGGATCGCTAATCCGGGATCATTGGTATGTACATGTACCTTAATGATCTCCTCATCCGCAACAACAACAATGGAATCGCCGATCGATTCCAGATACGCTTTCAACTGGTTTTCCTTCTCTTTGCTTACCGGCTTCTCCAGCATAATAATAAATTCTGTGCAATATCCGAACTTAATATCAGCTTCCTGCTGAACCGGCATTGTATTTCCGTCACTTACAGCCTTATTCACACGCTCCGGCTGCTCAAATACCACTTCTTTTCCGAGGAACGCATCGTTACAGCCCTTCAGAACCTCCACGAGTCCTTGCCCGCCAGAGTCAACAACGCCTGCCTGCTTCAGGACAGGCAGCATTTCCGGCGTCTGATTCAACACATACTCCGCATGCTCGATCACCTGTCCGAAGAACGCTTCCAGATCCGTTTCCCCTTCCTCTGCCAGTTCCACACCCTTCTGGGCAACACCTTTCGCAACAGTCAGGATTGTCCCTTCCTTCGGCTTCATGACAGCTTTGTATGCCGTATCCACCGCTTTTGTAAATGCATCCGCCAGAATCGGAACCGTCACCTCTTCGTAATCCTGGATTCCCTTCGTAAAACCACGAAAAAGCTGGGAAAGAATGACTCCTGAATTTCCTCTCGCGCCCCTGAGCGATCCCGATGCAATGGCTCTCGCCACCTCCGGCATCTTAGGGTTTTCCAAAGAAGCTACTTCTTTTGCCGCCGCGAGAATCGTCATGGTCATATTGGTTCCCGTATCTCCATCCGGCACGGGGAATACATTCAATTCATTGATCCACTCTTTTTTTGCCTCAAGATTCTGCGCTCCTGCCAGAAACATTTTCACAACCATTCCGGCATCTATTTTGTTGCAAGCCACAATTTTTTCCTCCTTAATCGATTACTCGAACACCTTCCACATAAATATTGATTTTCTCGATCTCAAGTCCCGTAAACTCTTCCACTTTATAGCGCACGCTCTCGATGAGATTATCGGCCACCGTCCGAATGCTGACACCATAAGAAACAATCAGGTGAAAATCAAGAACAAGCTTATGGTTTTCCAGAATATTCACGGAAATGC
This sequence comes from Lachnospiraceae bacterium, assembly GCA_022779165.1. GTDB lineage: Bacteria > Bacillota > Clostridia > Lachnospirales > Lachnospiraceae > VSOB01. Next base: position 2,789 of record JALFTO010000030.1, on the reverse strand, counting down.
CGTGTGTAAGGCTGCTCTTTTTTAACAGCTTTACAAAGCCGTCCTTCATATTCACAGATGCCATCCCAACAATACCAAAGCACTCAACCGCCACGGATCCGGCATATTGTGTAATCACTTCATTATCAATTTTGATATTTCCGATCTGTGTATTCATAGAAGCTCCCTTCATCAGTAAAACCTCCTTACATATAAGAATATATTGATTATATCCTTTTTTTAAGAAAAAGAAAACCATATAATTTAACTTTTCCAATTTTTCACTTGCAATTCGAAAAACAATATGATAAAATTTCACTGTTGCGGATGCCATAAGGCTCCGTGGAAGTACGAAAAACAGACTATGATAGTTTAGGAGGTGCAAAGATGGCTAAATGTGCAGTATGTGGCAAGGGCGTTCATTTTGGTAACAACGTAAGCCATTCTCATAGAAGATCCAATCATATTTGGAATTCCAACATCAAGAAAGTTAAGTGCAAAGTTGACGGCGCAGCAAAGAGAATTCACGTTTGTACCAGTTGCTTACGTTCCGGCAAAGTAGAAAGAGCTTAGTTTTATCTGATCATAACTAAGAAAAGTAAAAGCATAAGGATTTTTCCTTATGCTTTTTTTTGCCATCCGATCTTCTCTCTTAAGCGTTCATACTCTTTGTTAATCAACTGTAAGACATCGGTATCGCCGCACAGATTGTCCGGGTGAAAGATCTTGATCAGATCCTTGTAGCGCTTCTTTAAGGTCAACGGATTACTCACGCCCCGAAAAAACAATTTCACCCCACCGCCCGTCATGCCGGTTTCTTCGCTGAGAATCTTTTGTTTTTCTTCCATCCGGATCTTGTCCCGTTCAAATGCTCTGCGGTCCGCCTCAAGCTGGGCAAACCCGCCTTTTAGAATATCCATTTTTTTCTCAAAGAACAGATTTTCCTGTCTCAGACGTTCCTGTTCCTCTTTGATACGCTTTTCCAGAAGTTTCATCTCATCCTGGAACTGCTTCTTTTCCATCAGGAACTTTTCCCGAAGCGCCTCAAGTTCTTCACGTTCACAGTTCTCTTCCCATGCTTGTCCTTCTGTCATTATTGTCCCTCCCGGACTCCCGGCTATGTGTCGCAAAACAGTTTCCAGCCAACAACGGAAAATGCCCCAATCAGTACGATTCCCAACAGACGGCTGGTCAGCAAAAGCATCAGAAACATTCCGACTGCAACCCAGATACACACAAACCCAATCAGTTTCTTCATTCCGATCACCCGCTCCTACCCTTACTCACAGGATATGCAGATGGATACAGGATGTGACTGTTACTCTTTTTCCTCGGGGAATGCGATATCGATCGCTTCATCGTCCGCAGGCATATCTTCCTTTTTTGTTGTAAAACGGTCGAGAATATCCGGAATCATGTCGAGAATCTTTGTGACGGTATCCTGATTCTTGACATTCACAAGTTTTGTCTGCCCATTCTTGATCACGAGCACTGCGGAAGGTGTCATCTTTCCCGTCATACCACCACCGGCACTGTCCTGTTTCTCTTTTCTGCCGGCTCCGGCTCCCACACCGAAGGTGACATCCACAAGCGGCAGGATGATCGTGTCACCGATCTTGGTTGCCTCACCGACAACGGTCTTTGTAGACAGTACACTGTCCATTCCCTTTAATAAGGATTCCACAACACTTGTAAAACTGTTCTCTGCCATTCTATACTTCCTCCTTCTTCCATGCCAGTCGTACGCTCTTTAAATCTTTGTCAAAATATAATTTCCACAATATCCGCAGCAACACAAATATCGTGATATGTCCCCTGATCAGAAGCGTCCCCTCGAGCACCGGCGTCTCCCAATCCGGCTCGATATACACATTTCTTCCGATAAACGGATACAGCATACCGTGAATCGCCAGAAGCTGTCCCGTCACCGACGGATCATCAAACCCTGCATGGATCCGTGCCCTGACCACACGCGGCCGGATATCCTTCCACAGATCCTGCAAAAGTCCCTTACACAGGGTGATCACCCTTTTCAGATCTTCGCGTTGTAAAAATTCTTTATAATATGTGATTCTATCCCGAAAATGTCGGATCTTGTCTGCAAGATTTTTAGGAAAAACAATGATTTTTTGCCAAAGTCTTTTTAAAAACCCCCAAAATTCTTTGATCTTCCGCCAGAGTTTCCGGAATGGATTTCTGCTTTCCCGTTCCTGTGCGGTCTGTTGATCCGACATTTCCTGTCCGGCATGATCCTGCTTCATCGGTTCGGGCGGAACATTCCCTTGATTTTCCGTCAGATTCAGCTCTCTCTTACCGTCATCTGCTAAACCCGATGCCTCCGCGTCCTCGCGGGGGTTCTCCCACTTTCCGACAAGTCTCGGTTCCTCCACGGTTTTGTGCGTCTGCACAGTCTTCCGTGTTGCTTTTTGCTTTTTTACGGTCTTCTTCTTCGGCCCCTTTTTCTTCTTCGGCTCCTTTTTCTTCTTCGGCTCTCTTGCACTGTCATAAACAGGGATTCCGAACAACCGCACCCGATACCTGAGCGTCCCTTGAAACTGTGCCGAAGCACTCAGAATGTGAAACAGCCAGGAAACCTTTGCCTCTGCCTCGGGAAGATCCTCTTCCGGCTTCTTCTCTCCGGATATCACATACCGGACAGGAAGGAACAATAACGCAAGAAGAAGTACCACAACCAGTATGAGAATACAGAGTAATGTGATTCCTATTCCCTTCCCAATCATCTCCAGTATATGTAACATCAATCTATCTTCCCTCCGGTCAGGAAATAGTCCTTCAGTCTGCAGTCACCT
>JALFTO010000228.1 GCA_022779165.1 Lachnospiraceae bacterium | reverse complement strand
CCAAACACGTAATAAGGTGCGAAATACACCACGATCAACTGCAGCATAAGCGGCGTTCCCCGCATGATGGAAATGTATACCTTGGTGACAGTTCTCACGGCAAACTGCTTCGACATCCTTCCAAACGCAATGACCAGTCCTAACGGCAGGGAAAATAGCAGTGTGAGAAAAAAAATCTCCACCGTCACAAGCATTCCCTTTCCAAGCTGTGTCAGCATCATCATCAAGTCCATAGCTGTCTATCCCCTTATATCCTGCCGTTTTCCGGTTGTTCTAAACTCTCTTATTTCTCCAGGCAGATCTGTGTCGGATCAATGCCGTACTTCTCAGCAACCTCATCCACTGTACCGTCCGCATAAAGTTCAAGCAAAGATGCTTCCACCTGATCTTTCAGTTCATCATTGCCCTTCAGGAAACCGATTCCGTACTGCTCGGAAGCAAGCTCCTCGTCAAGTTTCACATAGCCGTCTCCTCTGGACGCAATCTGGTAATTTGCCACACCGACATCGATTGCAAGCGCATCGATCGCACCGGCTTCCAGATCCATGAAAGCAGTATTGTAATCCGCATACTCTACCAGATCAGCAAAGGATGCCGCCAGATCCAGATTCTCCTGATTCTCCTCGTCGGTAAGCGCTGCAAGTGCGGAAGAATCCTTCTGCACACCTACTACCTTACCTGCAAGGTCAGCCTTGGAAGCGATTCCGGAATCTGCTGCCGTCACAAACACCTGGCTGTTGTCGATATAAGGTACGCTCCATGTGTAAGCATCCTCACGACCGTTGATTGTAAAGCCGTTCCAAATACAGTCGATGGCGCCTGAAGAAAGCTCCATATCCTTTGCATCCCAGTCGATCGGCTGCTTCACAAGTTCCCAGCCGTTCTTCTCACATACCTTCTCTGCAAGGTCAAGATCAAAACCAACGTATTCGCCGTTGTCATCCATATAACCGTAAGGCGGGAACTCCGCATCAAATCCTACCGTAAAAGTAGTTCTCTCAGTTTCCTCTGCTGCAGGTTCAGCAGCCGCTGTATCCTCTCCTGCCTCTTCCGTTTCTGCCGCGCTCTCAGCCGGTGCTGCCGTTTCTGTTTCCGCAGCCTTCTCGGTACCGCATGCCGTCAGCATGGATGCGCTCATTGCGAGCACGCAAAGTAATGCCAATCCTTTTTTCATAATTTCTCCTCCTTTTGATAGCGCCATCCGGCATCTCCTGTTCCCCGGACAGTCGCAGACAATAAATCATTCACTTTTGTATACTACCACGATAAAGTGTCCACTGTCAACAAAGGAGGACTCTTTCTATCCATTTCCATTCTTTTCGTATTGCTCCACCATGGCAAAGATCTCATCCCGATAGATCGGGAATTCTTCCGCCAGAGATTTGATCTCTGCCTTTGCGCTCTCCGCCAGATTTTCATTATATTCCATCTGCTTGCGCAGCTTCTGGCGCCTAACGATCAAACCATGTCGGATCTCCACCATCTCACCGTGAGCAAGCAGCGCCTGGGTCTGATGCAGCCAGATATCCGGATCCTGCACGTGATAACGACGCAGCAGTTTCATCAGTTCCCTCTGACAATAATCAAGGTCGGCATGAAGCTCTCTGAATTTCTGCCGTTCCTCTTTTTCCTCCTGATAATTGTTCCACAGCGCCTCCAGTTCCCCCGCAGAGGTCACTTGATATTTGACATACAGATAATCAAGCAGATTCGTATTGTTGACATATCTGATCTTTACCCTGTTCTGCAGCAGGATCAGCCGGTTCACAGTCTTCTCCACGCGATGAAGTTCTTTCACGGACTCCGTGTATTTCAGATAAATAAAAAATACGGCGATCACGGTTGCCGCCACGGCGAGCAGACAGCCGATCTGTACATCCATCTCCAAAAGAACCCTTAGCAGCAACAGCAGAATCATACATGTCACAAAGGCAAAGCTGCAGATGATCATCATCCCACGCATATTGACCGCCGTGCGCTCAAGTTCATGGCGTCTGTACTGATAAGCATGCCTCTCTCCCGCGAGCCGGTTCAGATCCTGGCGGATCTTATCCTGATACTCTTCAGCCGAGTTTAACTTCTCAATGCCTTCCTCCACCTCGGACTCCATGCGCTCCACCTTCTGGAACTCGCTGTCGGTCATCCGGCTCTTTCGCTCCAGATACTCACTCTGTTGCTGTTCATAGACATAGATCTTCTCCGCCGCTGCTCTGACTGTCTCGCGCTCCGGGTCGGGAAGCGCCTCGATCTCTTCCATATCCGTCAGATGCGAAGTCACGCGACTGTACTCTCTCGTCAATGCACGAATCTCTTCTTCGCAGTCCCGCATCTGCTCCAAACAGCTCTTGACATAGCGTTTCCTCTGACTGCGGTCATGCAGGTCAACATCATCCCTGTGAAGGACCACATTCTCCGCCTGCTCCTCAGGGTCGCTTGGCTCCTCGTTTTGTGTTTTTTTCCATTTTAAAAGCCACTTTTTCCAAAACACCATAGTTTACTTCTCTTCCACCATTTTGCGATAGGAACTTTTTAGCTGCTCGGCAAGTTCCTCTGCCTTTATCTGAAAATCCGCCGGATTCTCTCTGCTCTTGCGGGCAAGCATCGTGATTTTGGCATGCTCGCCGCTTTCCTGCCACGCTGTTTCCGCCCGTTCCAGCCTCCGTTCCAGTTCCAAAGACGCTTCATACCAGGCATCCGACAGCCCGGAAGCGTAGGCGATGTAATCCCCCTCTTCCATGACAAACCGCTTCGCAGCAAGACACTGTACTGCGCTCTCTCTGTCACCGGACAGTGAAAACGCCTTTTCAAAGCAGGCAGCCGCCAGTTCAAACAGGAACAATTTGCTGCAGACACATCCTGTATTGTGATACACCCTTGCGAGCAGTGTCCTGTTCTCAGCGGGGATTTCCCCCAGCAGTTCCACATACTGATTGACTGCCTGGCTGCATTTACCGCCCTGTGCCAGATAGTCTGCTGCCATCTTCTTTTTCTCATAACGGTCAAGACTCGCGGAGGCTTTTAAGAACTGTTCAATCTTCACTCTGTCGTTTGTCCCATAGTATCCCACATATTCCAGTATGGTTCCGCAAAATGATGCCACCGAAGTCTTTCCCCGATCCATCCCATGCAAAGATGATGCAAGCTCCGGCAGGCCGCATTCCTCATCGATCCATTTCACCAGATCCGGCGAAGCAAACTCATCATCGATGAGAAGCGTCTCCTCACCGATGCAGAAACACAGTTCCTCGATCGTATAAATGCTGACTCCGTGGCTTTTCAGTTCATATGGATTTTTTGCAACGTTTCCCGTGCATAAAAGCACTCTGCCCATCCTTTTTCCCTCATATCTCAAATTCTTCCTGCCAGGTCTGTCCCGTAGCAGGATAAATCTCACCGAATCCCATATCTCTCAGAACAATCTGCACCTTGTTTTCCGCTTTCATGGAAAGCTCCATATGCAGTCTGGTGGCGCGCATCTTCCGCTCCGGCATATCCCCCATGATGATCTCCACTTCTCTGGCATCACGTCCGGTCAGAGGTGTGACCAGAATGCGGAAGGAATACCCACTCTCCAGGATAAACTCACACTCCGCCTTCACATCAAACCAGTTGATCCCGGCGTCAAGAATTGCAAAATAGGAAGGCTCTCCCCGGCGGAGCACCTTCATGCCGAGATTTGCTTTCAACTTATCCTTTCCGAGGAACACATGCTCCTTTCCCACACTGCTTGGAACAAGCTTCTCCCCCGCCGCAAAGCAGGCTCCTTTGCTGTACAGATTATTTCCCTGGAAGATCCGCCTTCCCCGGCACAGATACCTGAGAGATTCCCGACACCAGTCCCCCTCAAAGCCCCGGCCGATCAGATATACCGTGGACACGATTCTTCCGCTGCAGAGATTCTGAACCGCCTGCAGAAACTGTCCGTCAAGTTCTTCTTTCTCACCATCGGAAAGCGTTCCGGCACCTGACATATCCCGTCTGATGTCAGGATACACCTCATCCTCCACAAACACGACAACAGGCGTCGTCCTGCGGTTACACTCCAGCCGGTAGGTTCTAAGCTGCTCTCCCTCAAAATCGCAGAGCAGCACCTCATGCTTCCGGAGTGCTTCCTCCTGATGGATCGCATAATCATAAAAGCTCTCGATATGATCCTGAAAATAAATGTGCTCAATTTTCAACTGCATCATCCGAACTGCCTGTTTCAGCACTTCCACCATGACATGGTCAAGATTCTCAACCGTAATCATCAGCGCATCTGCCTTGTCCACCGACACAAACAGCCCTAACAGATTCAAACTCTTTTTCATAAAAAGAGCAAGCAGCGCCACCGGATCAAAAGAGCTTCCTCCCACCTCGATCTGCTCTCCCTCTCGCGCAACCTCAAGAAGGTTATCAACCAGGATTCCCTCTCCGGACTGAGCAAGCTGCAGTGCTTCTTTGCCATAGACCCACTGATTAGCCTCAAGGCGTTTGGCGAGCACCGTCGGAAAATTGTACTGCTGCTCTCCCGTTACAATCGAAACCGTTTCCGGTTCTCCCTTCTCCGTAACATAATAACTGATCTGAGAAAACTCACTGCCGAGATCATAGCCCAGCACAACTCTATTCTTTTTTCCGCTCCATTCTCCTATCTCCGGGAGTTTCATTGCCACCTCACATCAGCGTAAACAACTGCTCTGTCAAAAACGCTGTCTCTTCATATTCAGATACTATTTTGGCTGCCCTCTCATGCTCCTGCAGCGTCACTGCAATGACAAAATCATTGATTCTGTTAAACCGGCTTCCCTGATATTCCCTGTCTGTGTCACTCTTTTTTAACGTTCCCTCGACCGAAAGTTTTTCCCGGCCGTCGTGTTCTTCCATTATGTAATATTGTACGGATTCTCCAAAGAACAGCACAAACTCTTTGGTGTAGACACCTCTTAAGCACTTGCGCATCCGTTCCACCCTGCTCTGACCGGGCAGCGCTTTCTCATTCTTCCAGATATAATGAAGGAAAACAGGATTTTCCGTATCCTTCTGCAGCAAGAGCACCGTCCTGTCATGGTGGAACTGTACTGCCGGACAGACGGGAGAGAATTTACGGAAAAATTCAAAAAAGATACCATTTTCGGACATCAGCTCCCCGACCAGTCTGCCGACCATCTCGCAATCCACCTCAGGCACCCGCTCCTGCTCCGAAAGATACTTCAGCATGGCAAGCCTGACATACGGTTCCATCGCATCGCCATCCCGATACATTCTCCGGATCTGATCAAACATCAGCTTTGTCACAAGCTGATCATGAGCAAAATACTGATAGGAAAGGTGCGACAGATAGCGGGTTGCCGTCTCCGTCTTTCCTTCCGTTTCCAGATATCTGTCAAAGATCAGCCCCTCTTCTTTCAGAAATTCTCCCGAAAAGAGCATCTGACGCAAAAGTCTCTCTCCAATATGACAGTTTTCCACCTCAAAGCGGTCACAAGCAAACCAAATATCCCTAAGTTCTCTCGATGTTCCCTGATAATACCGTTCCAGATATCTCAGGATATTTTCATTATATTTACCGCGGTCAAACGCATATTTTGCAATGTCTGTAATTACAGGTGTTTCCCGGTAATCCGTGTACGTCAGGATACAGCCGGCCAGCCTGACGAGAATCCTGAGATCACAGCCTTCCACATCAAACCACTCCACCCACTTAAGCGCACGCTCATACATCCCTCTCCCGAGCAGGCTGCGCATCACACTATCCTGAGCATGCTTCTTCATGGACTCTGGTTTCAGTCTCTCCAGAAGTGCTTCCAGTTCCGCTTCTCTGTCGTTTTCCTCATAGAAATTCAACAGTTTGACCGCCATCTCGCTGTGATATTCATCCGTGATCTGCTCCCTGTCGAGCAGTTCACATACATACCCGGCATTTTCCTCGGAAACCGTACTGTAAAGATGTCCCTGCTCACACAGATAGAGCAGTCCTCCCGCGCTCCTCATAAGGATATTTTCAAACCCCAAATGTTCCGACACGGGATAGGCTACGGATTCTCTCCGACACGGTATGCTGCAGGAGAAACGGTTGTGTCTGCCGTCCTCCAGGATCAGTTCCGCGTCACCGCTGTACACAGGCACATACGCCACGCCATCTGTGACCGGAAAACTCTCCTCCTCTTTCAGTTTCCCGTGGACCGTGATGACCCTGCGGATCCTCGAATCCGTCACCGTAACCTTTTCTCCAAATAAAAATCTTGTATATCCGAAATGATCAAACCGTTCCATCATCTGCGGCTGCAGCAGTTCCCGACAGATACATGCCATATTTTCGTTAAAACGGTCTTTGACAAGCTGATCTTCCAGGAACCGCTCCATATCCGGCAGATAGGACCGGTAAAGTTCCGGATATTCCTCTTTATTGCGGATAACATAAGCATACAGATATGCATTCTGCTCCCACGGCAATTCACTATGGTAGGCAAAATACAAAAGCGCGATCCGCGGGATCTCTTCCTCTCTGTTCAGATCCACCGACATCATGTAATATTCGTACAATCTTGTAAGTCTCAGTTCCCGTTTTACACCCTCCCGGTACCACTGCAGATACTGCGGGCCTGTTTTGTTGCCTTTGATCAACAGCGCACAGATGGCCCTGAGCGTCTCATCATCCTTTTTTTGCTCATAACATACCCGGAGCACATACAGCATACGTTCCGAATACTGTTTCATGCTGCTCGCAAGATAATGGATCTGACTGATGATCTCATCCGTCAGGCTGTTATATTTGGCCATAAAATTGAGCACCTGAACCACAAACGGCGTCAATTTCATCAGAAGCGAGCAATTGTCCCTGATCAGAGCAGCCGCCTCCATATACCAGACGGGGCTGTGACATCCCATCTCAAACTGATGTTCCAGAAACAGCCACTTGCGGGACACGCTGCGGTTGATGTCCGTATCAAGATAATATAAGATCCAGGCCACCCGCCAGTTTGACTGATCCAGATCATAAATGTACCGGATCTCATGTGTAGCGGTTTCCAGCTTCTTAGACGCCACCCCGCACAATGTCTGAAGATACAGATTATAGCAGAGCACATCATCGGACAGATATTCCGGATCCATTCTGCCCTGTACCCTGTCCAGAATCCACTTTGCTTCATTCTGACGTTCCTGCGTCAAAAGAAGCTGCACACGCATCAGTTCCTGCACAACATCCCTGCTATTTTCTTTTTCCATGGAATCCAGAAGCCTGCCGGTCTCCTCGACCCACTTCTTTCTCGAGATCCTTTCCATCCCGAATTCCACAAAGAATCTGACAAGTTCATATACCTTCTGCCTTCGGTTCCTCTGATGCGCGAGCGTCCTTTTTTCACCCCGGGTCACACAAACCGGCACCTCAACAGACGTATATTCATTATAAAAGCGGACACTTCCGAAATTTCTTCCCTCATGCAGTTTCTCGCTGAAGATCTGTAAAGGATAGCGGCAGACATTGCCAAGGAAATCATTATCCGAAAGCAATGTCTTCTCACTGCCCAGAAACGCTCCGCAAAGCTCTACCTGCAGACTGACATAGCCCCAGCCGTCCTTGGAAAGCATAATATATTCCTCTGTTGTATTTTCCGCGGAAGTAATCCGGATACTTTCCTGCTCTGTGAAATATTCCACCGGCTGCTTCTTTTTGACCCGGAGAAGGAACTCCTCCACACGCTGTTCCTTCTCCGGCAGGACACTGAGCCCCCTGTAAACATTGCGATACTGTCGGTCATTTCCCTCAAAAATCTGTATAAATTCGGGAGAATAAAACAGACTGACCGCCTCGCGCCAGGAAGTCTTTGCCAGATTTGCAAAATGAAAGAGATTGCGCACCGGGCCGATGGAAGACTCGAACACTTTTTTCTCGATATCGACATGATAGGGCAGATTGTACTCACCCAATGTGGAGATGATGCGGAAATTTCCCTTAATCTCACTTCCGCTCTCCATTCCCTGCGCATTAAACAGATAGCGGATCTCCGCGCAGTCTCCCGACAGCTCCCCATTCAGGCAGATCATTCTGGAATGTACCGTTCTGACCTGACCATCCAGGAGCGAACCGTCAGCGCTGCCCAACATAAAGCTGCCCTCATACGTCTCACCCGGTCCGAGAGAGATTTCTACCTTATCGCACGAAAAGCGGAGCAGACCGTCTTCCACCCACAGTCCGTCCTCTGTCGTCATGCTGTTTTCTGCCTTTCTTACGATGTCTTCCCTCTCCCTGCCGTTCACTGTTCTTCCCTCACGGTTGTTTTTTTCTGAATATGGCTTATAATACTAGGTAGCCATATATTGTTAAGTATAACATTTTTTTAGTTGCAAGAAAAGGAAAAAACATTATGCTAAAACCGGCAGACCATTTCCATGGGAGTGACCTGGAAACAATCGAAAAACAATACGGGATCCGCAAGGAAGATATCATAAGCTTCAGCGCAAACGTAAACCCGCTCGGGCTTTCCGGACAGATGAAATCATCGTTATCCGAGCAGCTGGATGTCATCACCTCCTATCCCGACAGAGAATACACCGCACTTCGGCGCGCGATCGGGGATTACTGTGACGCGGACTATCGCCATGTGATCGTGGGAAACGGTTCTACCGAACTGATTTCCCTCATGATACAGCTTCGCCATCCAAAGAAAGCGCTGGTGCTTGGCCCGACCTATTCGGAATACGAGCGCGAAGTAATATTGGCCGGCGGCTCCTGCACCTATTTCCCACTTCAGGAGGAAACCGATTTCTCCCTTGATGAAAATGCATTGAATGATTGCCTCCGGCAGGACGTGGACATGTTCCTGCTGTGCAATCCCAACAATCCCACCTCCTCCCTGATCCCGCGTGCACAGATGCGCCGTATCCTGGATCTCTGCAAACGTCTGGATATCTTTGTGGCAGTCGATGAGACCTATATTGAATTCACGGAGGACGTTGCTGCGACAAGCTCCGTTCCTCTCACGGAATACTACAATAATCTGGTGGTGCTTCGCGGCGTATCCAAATTCTTTGCCTCGCCGGGGCTGCGTCTTGGCTATGCCGTCACAGGAAACGAGCAGATCATCCGCACTGTCCGTGAAAAACAAAACCCCTGGACAGTAAGCAGCGTCGCTGATCTGGCAGGCAGGCTTCTCTTCTCCGACGAGGACTACATCAGACAGACAAAGGAACTGATCTTTACGGAACGCAGGCGTATCTGCGAAGCGCTCTCCCGGATGGAAGGGATCCGCTTCTATCCGCCTGCTGCCAATTTTATACTGGTGCACATCCTGAAGGAAGATCTCTCTGCAGATGAATTGTTTGACAAAGCCATCCGGCAGGGACTGATGATCCGCAACTGTTCCACCTTCCCGTTCCTGGATCACACGTATTTCCGGTTCTGTTTCATGAACCCGCAGGATAACGACAGACTGTTACAGTGCATCTCGGAATTCCTTTTATAAAAATTTCAGAGAAATGTCAAAAAGTGGTTGACATTTCTCTTTTTTTATTGTATCACTGTATTAAGTTCTTAATACAATAATACAACAGGAGGGAGTAACATGGCTTGGAAACTGGATTCCGACAGACCCATCTACATCCAGCTCGTGGAACAGATACAGCTTTATATCGTTTCCGGTAAGTTTCCGGGCGGCAGCAGACTGCCCAGTGTCCGTGAGCTTGCTGCAGAGGCGGGCGTCAATCCCAATACAATGCAGAAAGCATTCGCCGAACTGGAGCGTGACGGTCTTGTCATGACAAACCGTACAGCCGGCAGATTTGTGACGGAGGACAGCAAAATGGTACAGCAGATCAGACAAAAACTCGCAAGTGAAGAAATCCATCTTTTCCTTGGTAAGATGAAGCAGCTGGGCTTTGAAAAGGAAGAACTGATAAGCCTGCTGAAAACTGATTATAAAGAGGGGGAAAACCAATATGACAACGAATCAAAACCGGACTGAATATCTGGTGGAAGCATCCGCCCTGAGTAAGCGCTATGACAAAAAATCGGGCAATGCACTCAACCATCTGACACTGAATATTCCCAGAGGAAGGATCATCGGTCTCTTAGGCCCGAACGGAAGCGGCAAGACCACCTTTATCAAGCTGATGAACGGCCTTTTGACACCAACCTCCGGAAGCGTACTGATCGGCGGGTGTACGCCCGGCATCCAGACAAAGAAAATGATCTCCTACCTACCGGAACGCACCTACCTGCAGTCCGGTCTGAAGGTTTCCGAAATGGTGGACTTTTTCGGTGATTTCTATGATGATTTCTCAAGGGAAAAAGCGGAGCATATGCTGGCGGACCTTGGCATCAATCCTGCCGCCAAATTAAAGACACTCTCCAAAGGAACCCGGGAAAAAGTACAGCTCATTCTCGTGATGAGCCGGAATGCGGATCTGTACATCCTGGATGAACCCATCGCAGGCGTTGATCCGGCCGCGAGGGACTATATCCTGAAGACAATCATTTCCAATTACAACGAAAACGCAACGATCCTGCTGTCCACCCATCTGATCTCCGATATCGAGAATCTGCTGGATGATGTGATCTTCATCAAGAATGGTCAGCTGATCCTGCAGTCTTCCGTGGAAGAGATCCGCGAGAAGCATCAGAAATCATTAGACGCTTATTTCCGGGAGGTGTTCGCATGTTAAGCAAACTGATCAAATATGAATGGAAGGGAACATATAAGGTTCTCATGCTCATTAATGCCTTCACGGTGTTTATCACCGCACTGTGCATGATCATCCTGAATTCCCCGGTCTACAGAGTTATGGACAACGAAAGTGCGCTCGTCTGGGGAATGTTATTGTTCCTGCTTTACTATGCTACACTCATCGGCGTGTCTATGGCAGTCACGATCTATTGTGGCATCCGTTTCTACAAAAGCATGTATACCGATGAAGGATACCTGATGCACACGCTTCCCGTAACCAAAAATCAG
>JALFTO010000180.1 GCA_022779165.1 Lachnospiraceae bacterium | reverse complement strand
GCCTGGAATATCGTGAAGCTGGGAGATGACTACTATAATACAGATGTCACATGGGATGACACGGAAGCGGGAAACTATGACTATTTTAACAAGACGGATGCGGATTATGCCTCCACGCATATGCGACAGGAGCTTTCTGTCAATCTGCCGCCCTGCAACGGCACAGCATACAGGAATCTGGAGAATGCGGAACCGGCTGCACCGGACATTCCCGAAAGCTCTGTACTGCATTCCATTCAGGATTACTACAATGACTGCCGTTATCAGATGGTACAGAAAGGCAGAGGCAGCTATCAGTTTTCAAATATCGTTGAGGGAACTGATCTGTTACAGGAAATTTTTGCCGCCTATCAGGCAAAAAATTACCGCCAGGGTTATATGGATCAAACCCTGACGGATATCAATGCCCAGATTTGCGATATGTCGCTGTCCGTGGAAGACCTTGGGCAGAACCGATACCGGATCACACACGATGTAAATGTGCGCTAGCCTGCTTAAGACAACGTTTTCCTCGTGCAGGAGCCGCAGGTACCGTAGAAATAAGTGAAACTTCCCGAAATCACACCGTCAAAGCATTCCTCTGCTTTCTCACGAAGCTCCGGAAAGTCTGCCATCTCCAAATCAATGACGCGCCCACAGGTTCTGCAGATAAAATGGTAGTGTGGCTTCGCATTGGGATCAAAATGATCCACACCGTCACCCACACTGATCCGGGAAATCTCTCCCAATTCCGCAAGCAGTGTGAGGTTGCGGTAAACCGTGCCCAGACTGATATTGGGAAACTCTTTCCGCACTTCCATGTATACGACGTCTGCGGTGGGATGATCCTTTCTGGTAGCCAGGAAGTCCTTGATCGCCTCCCGCTGCCTGCTGTATTTTAATGCCATACCATTCTCCTTTTTCAACAAAAATAAACAAAACGATAATTATTATTGATTTTATCATAACGAAATTATGCCCGTTTGTCAATCATTTACTGTTTATAAACTTTTTAGAACTATCCTGAATATGACATGCTATAATAAATAGTACCATTAGATAAAAACATTGACTGCGACAAAACATACACTATTTTATTGTCTGAGGATTCCTGATATCATGAAACTGCGTTCCCGTTTGCTGATCACCTTTACTACAATGGTAATGCTGCCACTGGTTCTGACCGCCGTGGCATTCTTAAGCATAGAACTCTATCTGTCACATACGCTTGAGGCAGAGTATGGGTTTCAGTCCGTCGATCGCGAAACGATATCCCAATCCATCATATCAAATGACGAGCACACGAATCTGCTGTTTCAGGAATTCTTCCAGATTGCACAGGACACTCCGGAGAAGCTGGAGGACAAAATTTTTCTTGATTCTCTGAACGAACAGGCCAAGGAGAAAGCTTCCTACCTGATTGTCAGGAAAGAGCATGCTCTGTATTATACCGGCAATCCGGATGCCGCCAGCAGGATTTTTGACAAGCTGCCGGATTACGGCTTCGCCACATCCCTTTTGGAAACAGGTTATTATTACAACCAGCTCCATAAACTGGTCAAACAGATCGACTTTCAATTCCGGGATGGCAGCGAGGGGAGTCTTTTTATCATCAGCCCCATGAACCGTCTTACCACCAAGGTATTCCTGATCGATATGTTTGCAGTGATTGTGGTCATCCTGCTTTTCACAGCGTGTATGCTGACCCAGTGGATCCAGAAAGGGATCTTCCGTCCTATCCGCAACCTGAATACGGCGATGCAGAAGATCGCGGAGGGAAATCTGGACTATTCCCTGGATGTTCCGGAAAAGGGGGAATTCGGTGATCTGTATAAAAATTATGAGGACATGCGCCTGCGTCTGAAAGAATCCATTGAGGAAAAGGTCCAGAACGAAAAGCAGAACCGGGAACTGATCAGCAACATATCCCATGATCTAAAGACTCCTATCACCGCGATCAAAGGATATGTGGAAGGACTCAGGGACGGCGTGGCGAACACGCCTGAGAAGATGGATAAATATATCCGCACGATCTATAACAAAGCAAACGATATGGACAGGCTGATCAATGAGCTTTCCTTCTATTCGGGAATCGACTCCAACAGAATCCCCTATAACTTCCATCGGATCAATGTCGATGAGTATTTCCGGGACTGTATTGAAGAGGTCGGTCTGGAACTGGATTCCGAAAACATCCAGCTGAATTATTCCAATCTGGTGGATCCGTCCACGAGGATCATCGCCGACCCCGAGCAGTTAAAACGTGTTATCAGCAATATCATCGGCAACAGCATCAAATATATGGATAAGGAAAAAGGCGTGATCGATATCCGTATTCTGGATGAGATCGATTCCATCCGGGTGGAGATCGAGGATAACGGAAAAGGCATTGCCGCCAAAGACCTGGGCAATATCTTTGAACGCTTTTTCCGTACAGATGCTTCCCGCAACTCCTCCAAGGGCGGCAGCGGTATCGGACTTTCCATCGTAAAGAAGATCATAGAAGATCATGGTGGATACATCTGGGCAACCAGCAGGGAAAACGAAGGAACATGTCTTCATTTTGTGATCAGAAAATACAGAGAGGTAGAGGATAATGAGTAAAATATTGATTATTGAAGATGAAGAGGCGATCGCTGATCTGGAAAAGGATTATCTGGAACTCAGCGAATTTGAGGTGGAGATAGAGAACAGTGGGGACACCGGTCTTCAAAAGGCTCTCACCGGAGATTTTGATCTGGTAATCCTTGATCTGATGCTACCGGGGCTCGACGGCTTTGAAGTATGCAGACGCATCCGCGAAGAAAAGAATATACCGATCCTGATGGTCTCAGCCAAAAAAGAAGATATTGATAAGATCAGAGGGCTCGGACTGGGCGCCGATGATTACATCACCAAACCCTTCAGCCCCAGTGAACT
>JALFTO010000176.1 GCA_022779165.1 Lachnospiraceae bacterium | reverse complement strand
AAAAAATACGGTTGCGCTATATGTCCACGGGAAAGGAGGAAATGCATCAGAATCGGAACATTATGTAAACTTATTCCCGGAATGCGATGTCGTGGGTTTTGATTATCAGGCATCAGCACCCTGGGAGGCTGTGGAGGAGTTTCGGGACAAGATCGCCTCTTTGCGCGGCAGATATGATCAGGTCATTCTGATTGCGAACAGTATCGGAGCGTTTTTCTCCATGAGCGCCGGGATCGGCGGTGATATTCGGAATGCATACTTTATTTCCCCGATCGTCAATATGGAGAAGCTGATCACGGACATGATGATGTGGGCAGGCGTGACGGAACAGGATCTTGCGGAAAGGCAGATCATACCGACCGACTTCGGCGAGGACATGTCCTGGGAGTATCTGGAATACGTCAGGAATCATCCGCTCCGCTGGGAAGCGCCGACGACGATCCTGTACGGAAGCAAGGATCATCTCCAGAGCCTTGAGACGGTCACAGCGTTTGCGCAGGCGCATCATGCAGACCTGACCGTCATGGACGGTGGGGAGCACTGGTTCCACACACAGGAGCAGATGGAGTTCCTGGATAACTGGATCAGACGGTCACACATAAAGGAAAAAATATAAACCCTCCACTTTACCACCAGCCTTTGCGTTGGTGGTATTCTTTTTGTGTAAAAAACTGCATTGTGTTAAACTTTCGTTAATGATAAAATAGATTGGAAGATTCAGGCGTGATTGGATTTTTTAATCCATTTTGACAATGTTAACTAAGGAGAAATCAACATGAAAGAAGTATCAAAATTACTGGATTACCGCCCGGGCGTCACGGTGTTGGATGCGACACTGAGAGATGGGGGACTGGTGAACGATTTTTATTTTACGGATGAGTTTGTGAAGGCGCTGTACCGGACGAATATCCGTGCAGGCGTCGATTACATGGAGTTTGGGTACAAGGCGTCCAAAGAGATGTTTGATGCGAACAAATTCGGTAAGTGGAAATTCTGTAATGATGATGATATCAGGGCGATCGTCGGAGACAACGATACCGATCTGAAGATCGCCGTGATGGCAGATGTGGGACGGTGCGATTACAAGCAGGATATTCTCAACAGGAGCGACAGCCCGATTGATCTGATCCGCGTTGCGACATATCTGAGCACGATCCCCGGCGCAGCGGAGATGATCGAGGATGCGAAGCGCAAAGGCTATGAGGTCAGCTGCAATATCATGGCAATCTCCAATTCGCAGGAGAGCGATCTGAAGGCTGCGCTTGATATGCTCGGCAGGACTCCGGTGGATGTGCTTTACATTGTTGACAGCTTCGGCTCGCTGTATCCGGAGCAGATTGCCCGTATCGTGGACATCTATATGGAGTTTGCGGAGAAATACAATAAGAAACTGGGAATCCATGCACATAACAATCAGCAGCTTGCATTTGCAAATACCATCGAGGCGGTGGGAGACGGCGTGGACTGGCTGGATGCCACCTACGCAAGCCTTGGGCGCGGCGCGGGCAACTGTGCGATGGAATTGCTGCTCGGCTTCCTCAAGAATCCCAAGTACAATGTCTATCCGGTGATCCAGTTCGTGGAGGAACACATCAATAAATTAAAGGACGAGGGCGTCGTGTGGGGATACGATTTGCAGTACCTGATGACGGGACTTCTGAACCAGCATCCGAGAACGGCGATCCAGTTTACAAAGGATAAGAGAAGGGATTATTCCGAATTTTACCGGGAGATCGTCGCACAGGACTAACAGGCGGCGGTCATGTCGGACTGTGATGGGGAGTGGTTGGTGAAATGGAGAACGATAAGCGTAAGGTATTGACGGTCACGATGAATCCCTGCTTTGACAGGACGATTCATGTGGACAAGGTAGAGCACGGCGGAACACACCGGCCGGAGAGTGTACAGAACGATGTCGGCGGAAAGGGAATCAATGTGAGTACCGTTCTGACTCATTTCGGAGAGCCGACGGTCTGTTTGGGCTTTTGCTATTCGGCAGATGGAAATATCGTGGAGAAAGCGCTTGACGATCGGGGGATTCCCCATGATTTTGTGATCGTGGACGGAAGGACGCGCACCAATATCAAGATCCATGAGAAGGAATCCGGCGTGATGACCGAATTTAATGAAAAGGGCAGTCACGTCGGCAGTGAGAAACAGCAGCAGTTGATCGAGTGCATTGACAGCTATTTGGATCAGGCGGGGGTTATCGTGCTGGACGGCAGTGTGCCGGAAGGGGTGCCGACTGATAGCTATGAACAGATGATCCGTATGGCGAACGGGCGTGGCGTGAAGACGATCCTGGATGCATCGGGAGAACTGCTTGCAAAGGGAGTGCGGGCGGTTCCGTATCTGATCAAGCCGAATATCAGTGAATTCTGTGAAACGTTTGGTATCAAGACAGATGATGAATCGAAGATCCTGGAGAAGGCCCGGGAAATAGCGGAAAGCGGTATAACGTATATCTGTATTTCCATGGGAAACGCAGGCGCTTATCTGGTGAGCCGGGAGACGATCCTGTATGCGGAACCGATGCAGGTCGAGGTCAGGGGCGTCCAGGGCGCAGGGGATTCCATGGTGGCGGGATTCTGCCTGGCATTGAATCGGGAATTATCGATGAGAGAAATGTTTGCTTGCGGAGTGGCGGCGGCTTCGGGATCGCTGCGACATCCGGGTACAAAACTTTGCACCAAAGAAGAACTTGAGGAACTGCTCCCGCAAGTGGTGATCAGGGAAGTTGCCCGGTATTGAGAGAACGGCAGCTGTGAGAGCCGGAAAGGAATCCCGGGAATTAGTGTTTGCCGCTAAAGTCCTCAAACGCCCTCTTTGAAGCGGCGAGGCTCTCTCTGCGGATATAGACGTAGTCACCGTTCTCCATCACAAAAGCACTCAGTTCGGGATCAATCGTCTTAACATGAGCGAGATTTACCAGATAGCTTTTGTGGCAGCGGAAAAAATCAGGCTCAGGCAACTGTGCCTGCATACAGTCCAGCTTGTCGGCAGTGCGGACGGAAGTGTGGTCCGTCAGATAAAATGTCACATAGTGTCCCTTTTGCTCGGCATACAGGATATCGGACAGGGCAACGGAGCATTCCTGCCTGCCGGATTTGAATTTGATTTTGGGTCTGTTAGCCTGCTTCATTTGTGTGAAAGCGAGCACTTCGTACACATCTTTGGCCTGCACAGGCTTTTCCAGATATTTGAATACATCCAGACGATACCCCTCCAGGGCAAATTCGGTGCTGGAGGTTGTAAAAGCGATGATGACATTTGCGTCGATCTCACGGATGGAACGCACGGTATCAACACCGCTCATGCCGTTCATATAAATATCCATAAAGATCACGTCAAATTGTCCCGTATGATATTCCTGAAGAAAGGCTTCGCCACTGCCAAAAACGGTGGGTTCGGCCGGATATTCGCCCATCTCTATGATCTTCAGGAGTCGTTTCTGTTCCATCTCACTGTCTTCGCAGATGGCGACGCGCAGAATCTCTTTTCCTTCCATAATGTGTGTTCCCCTTATAACTATGTGTTCCCCTGCATATAGTCTTAGTTTGAAGTGTTTGCAAAAATGTGTCAAGTAGAAATTGATATAAAAACCGGAATGCACATTTTACACAATTTGTCAAGTACGAATTTTGTGCTGTATTTTTTCATTTTCTGTACTGGATAGAAAGGCTTTTTTTCTATAAAATAGGATTCAAGTAAAGGGAGTATTTAGAAATAAAAAGTATTAAACAGTGAAAGCAGTGTCCTTGAGGGAGGGCACTGTTTTTTTCTTTGCCTTTTCTCTTGGCGAGATCTGTTTCTCTGCGTAGAAGCCCCCTGTATCTATCCGTTAGAACACAGAATTTTCACATTTTGAACAAAAAGTAGAAACAATTACTTCTTATAATACTTGCAGAAACGGACGCAGACTGAAATCAGCAGTCACGTCTGCATTGTCGTAAGAAGCGGCAGACCTGAATGAAAAATGGAAAGCGGAGGAGTTATGAGAGATAAGGAGTCCGTAAAAGCACCGGATAAGAAGAGGAAAAAGAGGATAGCCCTTATGGTTGCTGCTGCGATTATTGTAGCGGCAGGTGCTGTGTCGGGATATCTGTACTGGAGGAGCACGTTGACGACAGAGACACCGCAGACACCTTTTCCGCCAAGGGACGGTGAAAATGTGGTTTCCGCTACAGGTACCACTTCCACGGGACTGATCGAGAAGGAGATCGCACTCGATTTCCTGGATGCGGATCTGATCGTCGAGGATGTCTATGTGTCTTCCGCCGATGAGGTGGAGAGTGGTACAGCGGTTTTGAGACTGACGGACAATTCTTATAAGGAAGCATACCGGGAACTCGAGCGTGCCCTGATGGAAGCGGAACTTGCATACCGACAGGGGGAGATTGACTATGAGAATAAGAAGCTGGAGGCGGAGAATGAGCAGAAGCACAGTCAGATTGCGTCAGACTTCGCGCAGATCGTCTATGACGATACGCTGATGGAAGCGCAGATTGTTGTGCAGAGGACTGAGCAGGAGGTCGTGGATGTTCAGGAGATCGTTGATGAGTATATAGATGGCATTGAAAATGATGCGTATCGGGAAGAGTATGAGGTGGATGAGAAAAAGGCGGCATACGAAAGAAATGTGGCGCTTTTTTTTGAGAAACTGGATGATTATGGATACGAGCTGGATGATGATGATGATGACGATCCCAATACATACAATATCGTTCAGAAGGGGAGCACGGGCAGCACAGGCGCAGCCGGTAGCAGCGGTAGTGGTGACAGCAGCACAAGTCAGTCCGGGGAAGGTGAGTCCACCGTGCTCGCCATGCTCAAAGCGGAATATCAGGAGAATAAGGAAGAATATGACGACGCGGTAAAGGATTATGAGGCAGCGCTTGCACAGGCCAAAGCCGGACTTGCGCAGGCGCAGGATACGCTGGAATTAAAGCAACTTGCACTGGAAGAAGCGCAGATGGATTACGAGAAGAAAAAGGCCGTGGCGGATGCGGATTATGAGAAAGCGGTTCTTGGCGGACAGAAAGCACAGACGGTTTATCAGACAACGATAAAGCGGCAGGAAGAAGCACTTGAAGTGCTGTCGGATGCTTTGGAGGATGCCAGGGACAATATGGAATCCTTTGAGGAGATCTTCCCGGACGGTTGTGCCTATACGGAAGGTGCCGGAACCGTCCTGATGATCCGTGCCATGAAGGGAATGGAGCTTGAGAAAGAAGGGATCCTGTTTGCGTACAGTGATGCGTCCGTGATGAATGTGAATGCGTCGGTGGATCAGTCCGTGATCTCACAGATTCAGGTGGGAGAGGAAGCGGCGATCGTGATGGAGGATTACGACACCTGTACGGGAATCGTGAAATCGATCAATCCGATATCGGAATCCACAAGCAGATCTTCGGTTACCTATAATGTGGTGCTGGAGATTCAGGGAGATATCTCGGAACTGTCGGCCAATGTGACGGCAAATGTATACTTTGGCATGGATGCGCAAGCATATGAGGAGAGACGGAATGAAAACAAAGAAAATCGGGAGAAGAGGCAGAATATGGATGGCGGTGATATGCCTGCTCCTCCTGCTGATGGCAGCGGTGTACACGGTATGCCTGAAGCCGGACGGGAATGAAGAAACCTATATCTACAAAGAGACAACGGTAGAATACGGTGATCTGGTTCAGGGGATCATGGAGAGCGGTACGGTCGAACTGCTTACCGGCACGCAGGATTATGATGTCGTCATCGATGAAGATGAGGAGGATGACGACGATGATGATGATGACGAGGACACCCGGTATCTGAAGGTGGAGGAAGTCTATGTGCAGCAGGGACAGCGCATCCGGGAAGGTGATCCGCTGCTCAAGGTGACGGAACGCAGCGTGCGGTCCGTGCGCAGATACCTGCGCTCCAGTCAGGCAGATGCGCAGATCGCGCTGGAAGAACTTCAGAATGAGTATGAGATAAACCAGCTGTCGGCAAAGCACGATTACATATCCAGCGTGACGGAGGCTTCCCTGGCGCAGCTGAAATATGATACGGACAATGCGCAGATCGCGCTTGAACTGCAACAGATCGCAGATTCCATCGCGGTGTTGCGCAACGAGATCGAGCAGACGGAGAAGGATCTGGCAGATACCTGGGACGATTATGTGGATCTGAAAGAGGAATATGAGAAATACCAGAGACGGTATTATGAGTGGGATAAGGATAACCTGTACGAGTATGTGCCTCTGAGAACCCAATATCTGGACGCAAAGCAGAAGTATGAGGACGAAACAGAGAATCGTCAGGACAAACGGGAAGAAATGGCGGATAAGCAGCAGGAGATTTTAGATAAGATCGAGGAGTATCAACGGCTTGCCGGACAGACGGAGCGAAGTCAGATGACGTCGAGACAGGAACTGGAGTCTTCGACGCTGGCGGGCGAGATGGCGGAGGATGTCTATACCTATTCCCTGAAATCGCTCGAGGAAGATATCGCACAGGCACAGAAGGAACTGGCGGATCTGGATGATGTGATGGCGGATTTTGATGCGTTTGTGGGTGAGGACGGTATCGTCTATGCAGAAAGTGACGGGCTTGTCACAAATGTGGCATATGAAGCGGGAGATATCTTGCGGGAGGACAGCGCTCTGATCACTTATGTGAAGGAAGACGATTATGTCATCACGATCGATGTTGCGCAGGAGGATATGCCCTACGTCAAAGTGGGAGACACGGTGACCATAGAGTTCGGCGCTTATCCCGATGAGATTTACGAGGGTGTGATCAGGGAGATCACAACCACACAGGTGAGTGAGAACACTGCTACGGTAAGTTATCCCGTGACAGTGGAGATCAAGGGAGATACGAAAGAATTATATGGCGGAATGACGGGTGATGTCACCTTTGTCACAGATGAGGCGGATCAGGTCAATTATGTGTCCAAAAAGGCGATTGTCAAGGATCAGGGCAAGACCTATGTCTATGTGAAGAATGACAAGGATGAGATGGTATTGCAGGAGGTGACGACCGGCTTTACCGATGGCGTCAATATCCAGATCATAAGCGGGCTTGACCGCGGCGATACCGTATACATTGCGAGCAGGGTCAGCGCGAACCAGAGTGAGGAAGAGTTGAAGAATGAAAGCAGCCAAACAAAACAGGTCGAAGCGGAATCGCGCAGACCGTAAGAATATGATTCGGGAGAATAAGAAAAAAGCATGGATTGCCGCAGGCGTGGCAGTACTTCTGCTGGCAGCAGGCGCCACGGCAGTGTGGATGATGAACAGAGAGGATGAGGGCACGGTTGTCTATAAAGAGACGACCGTACAGCATGGCAGTCTGACGGTCGGGATAGAGGACAACGGCTCTGTGGAGATCGGCACGGTCGAGCAGGATTTTGACCTTGATGTCAGTGAGTATACCGGCGGCACCGGCAGAAGCGGTGGCGGCGGATTCATGGGGATGCGTCCGGGGGACAGCCAGAGCAGCACCGGCAGGAAACTCATTGTGGAGGAAGTTTACGTATCGGTCGGACAGCAGATCGCGAAGGGAGATCCGCTCTTTAAACTGACGGATGATAGCGTGGAGGAGATCCGGACAGAACTGGAAACAGATCTGTCGTCCGCACAGCTTACTTACGAACAGCTTATGGTGAATCAGGAAAAGACCAGACTGGAAGCTGATCACACCTATGAGCAGAACCGGGTTTATGGCAATGCAGCGTCTCTGGAATATGATGAGACGATGTATGAACTGCAGAAGGCGGTGGATGATGCGCAGGAGGCACTTGAGGATGCGATGGAGGAGCTCGCCGGTTATCAGGATGATTATACGGAGGTGAGCGATGACTATGCGGAGGCAAAGCATTATCTGACGGAGACTGAAGCTGCCGTGGCACAGGAGCAGGAAGCCTACTGGTATATGAAGAACGAGGAGTCCAGGGAGGCGGCAAAGAAACTGGCCGAAGACGAGGAAGATAAGATGGAGGAACTGGAGGACCAGATCCGGGAGAAAAACTGGGAGGTTGCCGAATTGCAGATCGCTCTGCAGGAAGCCATACAGGCGTATCAGGAGGGGGAGGCGGACGCAAAACTTGCCTATGATAAGCGCGTGCTTGCGTTGAATCAGTCGGGTGAGATTTATAACCTTGCCACGGAGCAGATGGATTATGAGGCAAAGATCGCAAAAGAGGATTATGAGGATGCAAAGGAGAAGCTGGACGCACTCAATACTTATATTGTCGATGGCATTGTGTCGGCGGAATATGAGGGCGTGATCACGGCCGTGAGCATCAAGGAGGGCAGTTCGGTTAAGAAGGGAACCGCTGTTGTCACGCTGAATAATTTTGAGGATGTGACAGTCCGTGTCGATGTGGAAGATGACGATATGAAGTCGATCTCGGTGGGAGATCCGGTCAATCTGGACTTTGAAGCATTCCCTGATACGGATTTCACCGGCAAGGTTTCGGATATAGGCGACGCTACGATCAACTCGACCACATCGGAGATCACCTATGAGGTGACGATCACAGTGGATGGGGATGTGTCCGGTCTGTATCACGGAATGACGGCGGATGTGATTTTTGTGACGGATGAAGTCAAAGATGTGACACATGTGTCAAACAGAGCACTTCGGGAGGAGGACGGAGTCACATATGTCAAGTACCGTGATGAACAGGGAAATATCCAGACAAAACAGGTGACGACCGGATTTACGGACGGTAATAATACGGAGATTGTAGAAGGCCTGACAGAGGGTGATACAGTGCTTGTGGAAAGCAGGGGGAAAAGCGAATGAAACTGACGGAAATATTACGGCTGGTATGGCTGAACCTGTCCCAGAATAAATCAAAGGTTGTGCTGACCTCGATCGGTATCCTCGCCGGTTCCGCCACGATCATGATGGTACTTGCGATCGGGCGGGGCGGACAGCTCGAGGTGGCGGAACAGTTTAAGAATCTGAATGCCGGAGCGATTGATGTCGTGTGCGAGGGAGAGAGCGAAGAGGAGAGCGCTGTGGCCGGAATGATGGGACCGCCCGGAGGAGGCGGCAGACCGGGTGGTGGGTTTGGCGGACCCGGCGGCAGACCCGGCGGTTTTGGCGGACCGGGCGGCAGTTTCGGCAGTAATGCCTCACAGAATACCCTGACGCTGTCGGAGGAGGATATGGAGGATATCCTTACATTTGTGCCGGGACTTTCCGATGCGACCATATCCTTCTCCACAAAGGCTGATGTGGACGGCGGGTATTTGGAGGAAACCACAAGCTACACGATTGCAGGTGTCATGGACAATTACGGGGAACTCAGCAATCTGGAGCTTGCCATCGGAGATTTTCTCACGGAGGAAAATGTCGAGGGCAAGGAGAAGGTCTGTGTGCTCGGCTATGATGTGGCAAAGGAAATCTTCGGCAGTGCCTATGACGCGTATGACGGCGAAGTCTATATCGACAACAGGCGATATACGGTGTCAGGAATCATAGAGGAGATGGGGACGGTGGCATCCGGCATCAGCCCGGATGAGGCGATCTTTATCCCGTATGACACGGGCATCAAATATCTGACCGGTTCGGAAGTCAATCCGACGATCACGGTGATCGCGGAGGATGTGGATACGGTAAAATCGATCATCCGGACGATACAGGATATGCTCACAGAGAAATACCCGAAGGGTAAATTTACATTGTCGGATGCGGGATCCAAGATGGAGGCGGCGTCTAAATCAAATGAGACACTGCAGCTTCTGCTTATCGCCATGGCGGCGATCGTCTTTCTGGTGGGCGGTATCGGTATCATGAATGTGCTCTTTGTCTCCGTCAAGGAGCGGACGAATGAGATCGGTATTCTGAAGGCGATCGGATGTGACAGAAAGGATATTCTGACGGAGTTTCTGCTTGAGGCAGCATGTATCAGTCTGGTTGGCGCGCTGCTCGGCGTCGCATTCGGACTGGCGATCACACCTGTGATCGAGAGTTTTTCCGTGAGAGTGGAACTCACGGTGCAGGGGGCGGTTCTGTCACTGGCGTTCGGCGTGATCACGGGAAGCCTATTTGGCTTCTATCCGGCGTATAAGGCGTCGAGAATGATACCGGTGGAGGCGTTGAACCACGAATAAGGAATAAGGAGAATAGCAATGGCAGAGGAATTGATCCGGTTGGTAAATATGAATAAAGGGTATATGCTGGGAGAGGAGAGAGTCCCCGTCCTGAAAAATATCTGCTTCACGGTAGAACGGGGCGAGTATGTGGCGATCCTGGGTCCTTCCGGATCCGGCAAGACGACGCTGATGAATGTGATCGGCTGCATGGATGTGCTCGACAGCGGGGAATATTATCTGGATCATCAGGCAATCCATTCGATGCCGCAGGAAGCGCTTACCGAAGTGCGCAACAGGGAGATCGGGTTTATTTTTCAGAATTACCAGCTGATCCCCACCTACAATGTGCTGCAGAATATCATTATGCCATTGATCATAAGGGGCATGGGACACAGGGAGGCGGAGGAGAAATGTATGGAAACGATCCGTCTGCTGGGAATTGATCACAGACTGGAGCATCGCCCCTCGGAACTGTCCGGCGGCCAGAAGCAGCGCGTGTCCATCGCGAGGGCGCTGGTGGGAGAGCCGGCGCTGCTGCTGGCGGATGAGCCGACCGGCGCGCTCGACCGCTCCAGCGGGAAGGATGTGCTGAAGCTGTTCGGGCAGCTCAACGAGATGGGACATACGATTGTGATGATCATCCATGACCTGAGCGTGGCAAAGAGCGCGAAACGAATTGTGTCCATCGTGGACGGAGAACTGTCGGAACAGCCGCCGGAATGACGGCTCCAATCATAGAAAATAAGGGAAACAAGCCTTGTGAAAACAGGGCTTTTTTGGTATTCTAAAAGGTAAGACAAGAACCCAAAACAATTACGATAAAGGAAGATGACGGAAGATGAAACTACTCGAAGACAGGATTCGGAGAGAAGGGCTTGTGAAGCCGGGCAATGTACTCAAAGTGGACAGCTTTTTGAACCATCAGATGGACATTGCGCTTTTTAATGAGATGGGGAAGGAGTTTAAGAGGCTTTTTCCGAGTGAGAAGATCAACAAGATCCTGACGATCGAGGCGTCCGGTATCGGGATCGCCTGCATTGCGGCACAGTATTTCAACGTGCCGGTCGTTTTTGCCAAAAAGTCACAGAGCCTGAATCTCGACGGCGAGATGTATGTGACAAAGATCGAGTCGTTCACCCACAAGAGAGTATATGATGTGATCGTATCGGCGAAGTATCTCGGACAGGAGGATCATGTGCTGATCATTGATGATTTCCTCGCAAACGGCTGCGCGGTGGCGGGACTGATCGATCTGGTACAGAGTGCGGGCGCCGTTGTGGAAGGCGTAGGAATTGCGGTTGAGAAAGGATTTCAGGAGGGCGGGAAACTGCTCCGGTCAAAAGGTGTCAGGGTGGAATCCCTGGCGATCGTCGATGCGATGGATGAGCGCACCGGCGAGATTGTTTTCCGCAAGCAATGAGCAGAGGCAGGGACTATGGGAAGGAAAGAGGATACGGCGAGGCGCCTGAAGGAGAGTTTCAAGCAGCTGGTGAGGATCATTCCGGTCGAGAAGATTACCATACAGGAGATTGTTGAGGGGGCAGGTGTGATCCGCCCGACTTTTTACAATCATTTTCAGGATAAATATCAGCTTATGGAGCGGATTTTTAAGGATGAGGTTATCGAGCCGGTGCGGCCGTTGCTTAGGAACGATATGCTCCATGAGGCAGTGGAACTGATCTTTCTCAATATCCTCCGGGAAAAGGAATTTTACAGCAAGATTTACCGGATGAAAGGGCAGAATTCCTTTGAGAGCATTTTGAAGGACTGTCTGTATGATGCGATCATCGACCTGACAGAGGAGTTTGCGGGCAATAAGGTGACGGGGTTCAAGCTTCTGGGGCATGAGATGCTGGCGGAGTACTATTCCAGGTTCCTGGCATTGTTTGTGCTTGCCTGGATGCGGGACGGCATGAGCGTGTTGCCCAGGGAGATGGCCGATATGTTTGACTATATCAAGGATCATTCCATGTACGAGATCCTGCGGGAGATGAAGTGAGAAAGAAAAAGGAGGTTTATGAGATGAATTTTTTTGACAAAGCGGAAAAGATATTGACCGAGACAGGACAGGGAATGGAGCGCAAGGCGAAGAATCTGGCGGAGACGGTTCGCCTGAAAAATATGATCCACACCTGCCAGGAAGTGATCGATCAGAATTACAAGGAGATCGGCAAATCTTATTTCGAGGCGAATAAGGACAACGCGGACAATCCGTATGCCGATAACTGCAAGGCGATCGCGGATGCGATGACCGGAATGGAAGCACTGAAGAAGCAGCTTGAGGAACTGGAATAGGAAACGGTCGTAAAAAATGTCAGGACATAAACCGATATTTATGTCCTGACTTTATTAGGGGAGGATAAGTATTACTTCTTCTTTGGTAACAAGTTTAATCAAAGGAGGGGGTCCATTTGATCATTCATAGTATTACCGGTCCTATGGGAAATATACAACAAAAATTTATTTTTACAGAGGAAAAAGAAATGGAGATTCAGAGCATTGATATTGTGGGGCTTGGCGCCCTTGGCGTGATGTATGCGGATTTTTTTACCAAAAAGCTTGGGAAGGAGCATGTGCGTGTGCTGGCGGACAGCAGTCGGGTTGAGCGATACCGCAGGGATCAGGTGACCTTTAACGGGGAAGTCTGTGATCTGGGGTATTGTGATGCCGCGAAGGAGAGCCGCACGTCACAGCTCATTCTGTTTACGGTAAAGTACGGCGCGCTTGCGGAAGCCATGGAGGAAGTGGCGCATCTGGTGGATGAACACACGATCCTGCTCTCGGCACTGAACGGAATCCGCAGTGAGGAGGATCTGGGGAGGCGGTTCGGTGCAGACAAAGTGGTGCACTGCATTGCCCAGAAGATGGATGCACTCAAGGAAGGAAATACGGCAACCTGTGCCAATCGCGGGGAGCTGGCGCTCGGTATGATGGGAGAGGACAGAAAAGAGAATCTGGATGCTGTGGTAGCTTTCTTTGAGAGGACGGGATTCTGTTATTCCTGCCCGGAGGATATCCGGCATGCCATGTGGGGCAAGCTTTTGTGTAATGTCGGCGTGAACCAGACCGTTACCTGGTATGCGGGAACCTACCGCACCGTGCAACAGCAGGGAGAAGCGCGTGAGATGATGAAGGCCGCGATGGAGGAGGTGATCCTCGTGGCGAATGCGGAGGGAGTCGATCTGTCAAAACGGGATCTGGAGCAGTGGGTATCCATCATCGATACGTTGAATCCGGACGGCGAGCCGTCCATGCGCCAGGACAGCAAGGCGGGCAGGAAGATGGAGGTGTCGCTGTTCGCGGGGACAATCTGCGAGCTTGGCAGGAAACACGGGATTGCCACGCCGGTGAATGACCGCTTCCTGGAGCGATGGGGAACGGCTTAGACTGTCCGGATCGCGCCGGTCACACAGAGCCGGGAAAGCTTAGAGCACACGGTCAATGAATCCTGACTGTAGACAGGCTTGACAAAATTTGATAGAATGTAATAGTTCGGTGCAGGTCGAAACAGGTCGGAGCGGAACCGCGTAGACCGTAAGAAAATGATTCAAATACAGAAAAGGGGAAATAGAAATGGCATTATTGGAACAGTGGAGAGGAATGGCTTATGACGAGAAAGCCAACAAGGGAGATCTCCAGAGATTATGGGCTGATTACTTCCAGAAGGAGAAAGATATCTATGCAGAGCTTCTGAAAAATCCGGATGAGGAAGTAAAAGGTACGGTGAAGGAACTCGCAGAGAAATACAACGTCGACATTATGACGATGACGGGTTTTCTTGACGGGATCAATGACAGTCTGAAGGTGGCCAATCCGATCGAGGAGATGGAGGAGGACACCGAGGTCAGCCTTGGATTCGACAAGGAACTTCTCTATAAGAATATGGTAGGCGCAGGCGCGGACTGGCTGTACGGACTGGAAGAGTGGAACGACATTTTTGACGAGGACAAACGCAAGGCTCTGTACAAGGAACAGAAATCGTCGATGACGGTTGTGAAGGGTGCCAAGGTATATCCGAACGATCCCTGTCCTTGCGGAAGCGGCAAAAAATATAAAAAATGCTGCGGCAAAAATAAATAATCCAAAGAAAGTCTGACCATACTAACAAGTGAAAAAATTGTTAGGAGGTTTGATTATGGCTCAATTAGATTGTGGCGTACAAAATTGTGTGTACAATAAGGACAAAGCCTGTTGCAAGGGTGATATCATGGTGGGCGGCAAGCATGCCAGCACGAAGGATGACACCTGCTGCGAAAGCTTTGCCGAGAAGAGAGGCACAGACTCGTATGTCAGCGCTCTGGAACATCCCTGCAGAACCATCGGGATTGACTGCGAAGCATGTGAATGTAAGTACAATACAGACTACAAATGCTTTGCGGAGCATGTGGATATTCAGGGGAATGGCGCATGTAAGTGTGAGCAGACATGCTGTGCAACATTTATCAAAAAATAGTGTTGACATGAGATCGGGGATGTGGTATGTTCTTTATGTTATGGAATAACAAGCAGAGTATCCACTCTCACCCGGCAACAGTTCGGTTCGCCGGCGTCAACAAGTTCCCGATACAGGATTTATCTTGAGATTTCTGATCGGTCATTTGAGTGGATAGTTATGCTATCCACTTTTTTTGCGCGTGAAAGCGCGGCATACATAATATGGAGGTGTAAAACTATTAGCGATTTAATGATTAACGAACAGATTAGGGACAGAGAGGTGCGTCTGATCGGAGAGGACGGAGAACAGCTGGGGATCATGTCTTCCAGAGAAGCCATGAAGCTGGCAGAGGAGGCAGGGCTTGACCTGGTGAAGATTGCTCCTACCGCTAAGCCGCCTGTATGCAAAATTGTGGATTACGGTAAGTTCAAATATGAACAGACCAGAAAAGAAAAAGAGGCAAAGAAGAAGCAGAAGGTCATCGATGTCAAGGAGATCCGACTTTCTCCCAATATTGATACCAATGATCTGAATACAAAAGTGAATGCAGCCAGGAAGTTCCTTACCAAGGGTGACAGAGTCAAGGTTACCCTGCGCTTCAGGGGACGTGAGATGGCGCATATGGCAAACAGCAAACACATCCTGGATGATGTGGCAGAGAGCCTTTCCGATATCGCGGTAGTGGAGAAAGCACCCAAGGTTGAGGGAAGAAGCATGACAATGTTTTTAACTGAGAAGCGTTAGTTTGTACAGTTAAAATATAAGTTTGTTTTTTCAGAATGAATTGATAGGAGGATTTGAGCTATGCCGAAAATGAAGACAAGCAGAGCAGCAGCAAAACGTTTTAAAGTGACAGGTACAGGGAAGTTAAAGAGAGCTAAGGCTTACAAGAGCCACATTCTGACAAAGAAGTCCACAAAGAGAAAGAGAAATCTCAGAAAACCTGCGATTACCGATGCTACAAATGTTAAGAATATGAAGAAGATTTTACCGTACTTATAAGTCGTTAGGAGGATATAGAGATGGCAAGAATTAAAGGTGGATTAAACGCAAAGAAGAAACACAATAGAGTATTGAAGCTTGCAAAGGGCTACAGGGGAGCAAGAAGCAATCAGTACAGAGTGGCTAAGCAGTCTGTGATGAGAGCGCTTACCTCTTCCTACGCAGGCAGAAAAGAGAGAAAGCGTCAGTTCAGACAGCTGTGGATCGCTCGTATTAATGCGGCTGCAAGACTGAACGGACTTTCCTACAGCAAGTTCATGTATGGCCTGAAGCTTGCTGAGGTGGACATCAACAGAAAGATGCTTGCCGAGATGGCAGTGAACGATGCAGCAGGCTTTGCAAAGCTCGCTGAGATCGCAAAAGAGAAGATCGCATAATATCTGAATGGACAGAAAATGACAGAGGTCTCTGCGGGATGCAGAGACCTCTTTTTTCAAGGCGGCTGTAAAATAAAAACGGAAGTTTCCGCATCATCGCAGGAACTTCCGTTTTGCTGTGTGTATTTACATCGATATGCCGCAGCGATCGCATTTATTGTCCGGACCTCCGGCTGAGGTTCCTTTGACATCAATATGTCCCAGCGCGGGGATCGTCGATGTGTAGAATGCGCCGCAGGAACAGATATGCTTGCGGGTACCGCTTTCGGTACAGGTTGCTGCAGTTTCGACAATGACGCTGAATGTGTAATCGTGTTTGTGGATTTCCTCCAGCTTGTCGATCACCTGTTCTTCCGTTGCACCGCAGGTGCTGCAGACACGTTTTTTCAAGCCGGTCGTCTCCGTGGTGGCCTTGACTTCTGTGAACCAGTTGTTCCACCGGTGTCCCGTCGCGGCGGGAGCACTTTCTGTATAGGTGTTGCCGCATTTGCTACAGGTATATGTCGTGATCCCATTTGTCGTACAGGTGGCGGGAGTCGTCACAGCGGATGTATAGGTATGGGCGCAGGTGGAATCACCTGATCCGGAACTTCCGGAACCGGAGCTGCCTGATCCGGAACTTCCGGAGCCTGAACTGCTCGATCCGGAGAGCTTGGCGATGGTCTTTGTCTCTGTTTGACCGCAGGTCTTACAGGTTCTTGTCTGCTCGCCTTCTGCGGATGTGGTCGCCTCTTTGGTGGTTGTCCAGTCACCCCAGTTGTGGTCATACGTGAGTGTCTCGGAGGAGATCGTCACACCGCAGATGTTACATTTGATCTCTATCTTGCCGGCCTCGCCGCAGTTGCCTTCCGTCACGATCGTTTTGCGGCTCGGATGATTGGTGGCGGCTATTTTGGTCTTAAAGGTGCTTCCGCAGATCGAGCAGGTGAAAGTCTTTTCACCCGGTTCCGTACAGGAAGCCTCCGATGTGATCTCATAGGTGTAGGAGTGCTGGTGGTCAACCGTGTCCTTCTTCTTGGTGCCTGTTGAGGAAGTGTCTGCAGAGGTAAGCATCGGGATCACTTCTTCCTTCAGGACACGTCCGCACACGCTGCAGCACTGCTGCTTCAGCCCGGTCTGTGTGGCGGTTGCCACTCTTACGGTAATCCAGTCGCCTGCCTTGTGTTCAAGCGAAGGGATGGAATCCACATAATAATCTCCGCAGTAGCAGTCATAACGCACCTCGCCGTTCTCCGTACAGGTGGCGGGTCGTAAGATCGTAGCGGTATATGTATGCTGATGACCGTTCTCGGCACTGAAGACCTTGTCCGATGTATCGGACGGATCCGAGGTCTCCGCCGATGCCTGATCGTCTGTTCCGGCGGTATCCGCATCAGCCGTGAGCACATCCACAGCGATCGTTTCACCCGAAGCGGCGGTCTCAATGGCAGCGGTCTCATCCTCCGGTTTGACGGTATTGTAATAAAGAATGACTCCCGTGCCCACGATAGCGATAATGCCGAGTGCTACCAGAACGCTCAGAAGTCCCCTGACGATATTCCCCATGGCAGTCATGACTCCTTAAAAAAAAGATATGTAATAATTGGAAATCCGTAATTACATGTATAACTCTATTACACAATATTTCGGCAAAAAAAGCAATAAAGTAAATAAGAAATCAATAGAAAAAGAAGGAAAATTTAAGAGAATCTTCATTGCGGCACATGAGTAAAAAGTGTATGATAATACCATTATGAAATATGTAGGACTTTTTATCAAAAAATTATTGCGGTATCTGTTGAAACCGCTTTCGTTCCTGCCCGCCATCCTTGTGATGTATATGATTTTTTCGTTTTCCGCACAGACAGGCGTGAGTTCTGCACAGCTGAGCAGGAAGGTGAGCCATAAGGTTGTCGTGACGATGAATACGGTGCTGGAGAAGGGCTGGGATGAATCCCAGATTGATGCGCGCACGGAACAGATCCATTATTATGTGCGCAAGACTGCTCATGTGACGGAATATTTTATCCTGGCGGCTTCCGTGGCGCTTCCGTTGTATGTGTATGGTGTGCGCGGAATATGGCTCATGCTGTATGCGGGAGCGTTCTGCGTGGGATTTGCCTGTCTGGATGAGTACCACCAGTCTTTTGTGGCGGGAAGAGGCGCGTCAAAAAGGGATGTCATGATTGACAGCATCGGGATTTTTGCGGGACTGATCGTTACCAGAATCGTGTGCTTTGTCGGGCGCAAGACGATCTTCAGCCCGCTGTCACTGGAGAAAAAGTGCCATTGACGAGACTGCACAGATGCAGACACTGTTAAGCGTATCAGTCCACAGATTGCTCTGTGCCTGCACACCCATATAGTAAATTGTGCAAAATAGATAACAAATACTGGAAAAACAACACAAGTTCATAAAAAATTCACAATAACTTCACAGACTCGTATCACCTTACTGTTACAATAATAGCAGAGAAGGAAACCGGCACATGAAGTCGGGGCGGGGTTTGAACAATGCGGTTTGTGAAGAAAAAGAGCAGCCTCATTCTGTCGGGGCTGTTTTTCCTGTCGTTTTTGCTGAATCTGATTGCATGGAACAGCAGGGAGTTCTGTGATTTTTATGTCAAATACATTTTTCCGGCATGGGTCAATACCTATGGGAGATTTACGGGACTGTTCTCTTTTTCGACGGGAGAGATCATGCTGGCTGTAGCGGTGGTTGCTGTTGCGGCGGCCCTGATCCTGATCATCACAGCGGCGGGGTTCACGCTTGCACGCAGGAAATATGCGGAGAAACTGCGGTATTGCTGCAGGCGGTTCCTCCGTGGTATGCTCTGGGTCACGGCGGTCGTATCCATTGTGATGACCTGCAACTGTTTTATCCTGTATCATTGTTCCACCTTTGAGGAAAAATATCAGGTAAAAGGCGGAGAGTATAAGATCTCGGAACTGGCGGCGGTGCGCGACTATGTGGTGCGGCAGGCAAATGCGCTCGCGAAGGAGATCGAGCGGGATGAGCAGGGAAATATCCTATATGACGGGAATATGAAGGCAGAGGCGACAGCGTCCATGGAACGCCTCGGCAGTCAGGGATACGAACAGCTCGCAGGGTATTATCCCCAGCCGAAGGGCATTATGGCCTCCGGATTCTTAAGCCAGCAGTATATGCTGGGGTACTATTTCCCTTTTTCAATGGAAGCTAATTACAATGATGTCATGCACATTATGAACAAGCCGGCCACGATGTGTCATGAGCTGGCGCATCTGAAGGGCTTTATCTATGAGGATGAGGCGAACTTCCTCGGCTATCTGGCATGCATCCATTCCGATGACAAGCTCTTCCGTTACAGCGGGTATCTCAGCGTGCTGAATTATCTGGATAACGCTTTTTATCAGGCGGTGGGGGAGGACCGGGATATCTATCGCTCGCATGTCAAAATTTCCGGTCAGGTAAAGAAAGACAATGTGTTCCTCACGGAGGAAACATGGGAAAATGTGGAAAAGAAAGCGGTTGTCAGCACGGCTGCGGTCAAGAAGGCCAGCAGGGCATTTGTTGATACGAATCAGAAAGTAAACGGCATTGAGGACGGCATTGCCAGCTATAACAGAGTCGTTGGACTGCTTCTGGACTATTATGACGGCGTTTTGTACCGCGTATAGTGCACGCGCGGTTTGACAGCGTTCCCTGAAATGGGTTTACACAGACAGAATTATTGCGAATCATGGCGGGATGTATGGCACATCCTGCTTTTTTGTGTTACAATATCGAAAGGTATTGTAACGCGCGAATGCGCATCCGCCGGAGGCAACATGCGCGAAGCACATGTTACAATATCGAAAGATATTGTAACGGACGGATGGGACTTATGATAAAAGAAGATATCAGGATCAAACAGGTGATCGTACATATTCTGGACAGTACGGTGGGGCTGCCGGTATTGTCTGACAGTGTCATTGACTTTGGCAGCGATTTTGCGGATTTCCTCAGAGAGCATATTTACAGGATCGTGGCGGGAGATGACAGTAAGGATTGTGAATTCTATAAAGAACAGTCTGAGATCTATCAGATGATGAAGGAATATGATGATGACCGGTTCGTCCCCATGAGCAAGCAGGCGGCGGAATTGCTGTATGGTATCATGAACAGCAATATTGATATTCCGCCGGCAGATTTGGTAGTGGTAAGGTTTAAGGCGCGGGATGAGGAGTTTCTTGCTTTCCTCAAGATGAATTTTAAGACTTCCTACACGCACCGTACGCTTTCGGAAGGGGAGGGGAATTATAACGAGATCATCCGGTATAAATCCATTCTGCCCACGGAGACGCAGAGGCTTCAGGAGGCGGCCGTGATTGATCTGCAGACCTTTGGGGTGCGCCTGATCGAGAAAAAGTATGAAGTCAACGGGGAAAAGACAAATTATTTTTCCTATCTGTTCTTAAAATGCAGCAGTCATCTTTCCCCAAAATCCAAGCTTTCCATCGTGACGAAAGCCGTGGAGAATATCCAGAAA
Source organism: Lachnospiraceae bacterium (assembly GCA_022779165.1). Classification (GTDB taxonomy): domain Bacteria; phylum Bacillota; class Clostridia; order Lachnospirales; family Lachnospiraceae; genus VSOB01. The sequence goes on along the minus strand of JALFTO010000176.1, from coordinate 5,450 downwards.
GAAAATTGCGAAGAATATAAGCAGTATGAAGAGCATATGCGTGCTAAGAGCATCATTCAGGAAGAGCTTGCGCAAAACGGCGGCTTCGTGGTGGAGGAGATCGCAGAGAAGATCTTCGCGGATCAGCCTGAGCTGAAGACAGCGTTTCAGGAAAAGATGGAAAAATATGACATGGTCAAAGAAGAGGTGCAGCCTCAGAATGACACAACTGTCAGAAAATATCAGAAGCAGTATCTTCTCACGGACACGGGGATCGAGATCAAGATTCCCATGGATCAGTACAAGGATACCGGCAAAGTGGAGTTTATCACGCAGGCGGACGGAAGTATTTCGGTGCTCTTAAAGAATATCGGGCATATTCAGGCGAAATTCTGATACATGCAAATCATCGGTATGCCCGTATCTTTTCGGAGAGGGAATGGGCAATATCATTGATTATATCAGGGAATACGGCGGGCAGCTTTTTGCCGAGCGACCCTTTGGCGAGGAGGACAGCCTGGTGCTTGCCCAGTTTGCGTATCTGAAACTGGACGGAGCCGTTCCTTCAGTCAGGGAAGGCGGAAGGACAATCGAATTAAGGGAAGTGCGGCGGTGCAAGCCCGATAGAGAGATCTTTGCCGACACGCGGTATGAGGAGGAGAACAGGGCACTTTTGGACGCTCTTAACGAAAGCAGGCGTTTTGGGTGTATCGGTCTCAATTACCATGAGAATCATATCGACAGGGAGAAGGAATATCAGTTCAGCGCTGTGACCTGTTTCCTGGACAACGGTCTTGTCTATCTGGCTTTCCGGGGAACCGATGAGAGTATCATAGGCTGGAAAGAGGATTTCAATATGGCCTTCAGGCCTCCGGTGCCGGGACAGCTTCTGAGTGTGAAATATGTCAACCGTGTGGCGAAGCTGCTGGGAATCAGGGACGGTGACTGCACAGGCGAAGGAAAGGCGGACAGCTATCTGATGCTCGGCGGTCATTCCAAAGGCGGAAATTTTGCGGTTTATGCCGCGATGAACTGTGACAGGGACGTACAGGATGAGATTCTGACCATCTACAGTCATGACGGACCGGGTTTTAGGCCGGAGATTTTTGAGAGCAGCGCTTTTGCGAGGGTACGGTCCCGCATTGTGAAGATCATTCCGCATTCTTCGGTCATCGGCATGCTGTTTGACAATCATGAACCGTATCAGGTGGTGGAGAGCAGTACTTTCGGCATAATGCAGCATGATCCGTTTACCTGGGAACTTTGCGGCGGACATTTTGTCAAAGCCAAGGATATTTACAAAGGAAGAAAGATTTCAAATGAAGTTCTGAATCAATGGATCCTGTCTCTGAAGGAAGAAGATTTGGAACGTTTTGTGGAATCGCTCTTTGTGGCGGTGGAGGCGTCCGGGGCAGAAACACTGACGGATTTTTCAAAACAATGGTTTCAGAACAGCCTGCGGGTCATGCGGGCATTTAAAGATATGGATAAAGAAACAAAACGGCAGATGCGCAAGACGTTTGCCACGCTTTTGCGGACTGTTTCGGATATCCTGTCAGAAAGACAAAAGGGGTAAAAGAGGAGTATGATTGATTTGGAAAAGGGTAATGGAATGGAACAGACAATACTTTTGATTGATGATGATGCACTGACGCTCAGGATCGCAAGGAAGATGCTTGAAGGGCTATACCGGATGGATGCCGTACAGTCCGGTGAGGAGGCTCTTACGTATCTGAATGCGCATATGCCGGATCTGATCCTGCTGGATCTGCATATGCCGGGAATGGACGGGCACAGAGTGATGCAGATCCTCAAGAAGAAAGATGGCATCAAGGATATTCCCGTCATCTTTCTCACTGCGGATGATGAGACGGAGAGTGAGGTGCAGGGATTTCAGGAAGGCGCGATGGATTTCATCAAGAAGCCTTTTGTAAAAGAGGTGGCGATGCAGAGGATACAGCGTATTCTGGAACTGGATCATCTGCGGAAACACCTGCAGTCTGAGGTTGAAACTCAGACCAATAAGATTGAGATGATGTCATTGCAGACAGTCCGTGCACTTGCGAATGCCATTGATGCCAAGGATTCCTATACGATCGGACATTCTGAGAGAGTTTCGGAGTATGCGGCGCTGCTTGCTGCGGAAATGGGATGGAATGAAACAGATGTCGATAATCTGCGCTTTAAAGCACTGCTTCATGATGTAGGCAAGATCGGTGTCCCGGACAGTATTCTGAATAAGCCGACCAGATTGTCGGATATGGAATATGATGTGATCAAGACTCATTCCGGTATCGGTGCGGATATTCTGTCCACCGTGACAGTGATACCGGGCGCGGATCAGGTTGCAAAATACCATCATGAGCGGTATGACGGGAAGGGATATCCCGATGGGCTTGCCGGTGAGAGCATTCCGCTTGAGGCGAGGATCGTGGGGATTGCGGATGCATACGATGCGATGAGCTCCGACAGATGTTACCGCAAGAAGCTTACCCGGGAAGAGGTGAGGCAGCAGTTCGTGCAGGGACGGGGCAAGCAGTTTGATCCTGAGATCCTAGATGTCTTTTTACATATGTATGATGAGAACAGACTGCAGATTTCCGATAGGGGAAAGACAAAGGATGAAAGCAGTCTGGGATACATGGATGCTTCTGCCAAGATCGTGGAGCGCGTGGTGCAGACACTCAGTATGCAGAAAAATGCGGAAAATATTGATTTTATCACAGGCATGGATCTCAGAAACAGCGGAGAGCGCAAGATTGCGGCTGCCATGGCGGAGGGAAAAGGCTGTCTTGCCTTCTTTGATGTGGATAATCTGAAAAAAGTCAATGATACCATGGGACACAAATTCGGCGACAGAGTTTTGCGGCGTATGGGAGAGATCCTGCTAGGCAGCGGTGAGAATGCCGTTTCCTGTCGCTTGGGCGGTGATGAGTTCCTGTATTTCATGAAAAATGTAAACAGAGAGCAGGCGGAGAAACAGATCCGACAGATCATGGAGGAATTCCAGCACGAGAAAGAGGAAGATGCCGTGATGCGTCAGGTTTCCCTGTCAGCGGGGCTCTGTATGTGTACACCGCAGGATACCTTTGCGGATGCATATGTCAGGACGGATAAGGCGCTTTATCATGTGAAACAGAACGGAAAGGCAGATTACTGTTTCTATCATTCCAAGAAGCTGGATGGTGATAACACGGATGTTGATCTGAGCCTTCTGGTCAGGAATCTGAAGAGCAGCGGAAGTTATGACGGAGCCATGGATATGGAATACAGAGAGTTCGCAAAGCTTTTTGAATATGCGGAGAATATGCAGAAGCGTTATCAGAGAGGGTTCTGCCTTGTCATGACGACGCTGCGCATTCCGGAGAAGGATGACTATTATCTGGAGCAGATGGAAGAGGCGATGCACCATATGGAGCAGGCAATCCGGCAGACCGTCCGGACAGTCGATGTGTTCACACGATACAGCAGCGTTCAGTTCCTGATCCTGCTCACAGAGGTTGGAGAAGAGAATGTAAAGACCGTGGTGGATCGTATTTTCGCCAATTTCTACGAGAAACTCGGAGATATCGAGGCACAGGCAAGCTACTCCGTTGCCAAGCTCGATATGCCGTAGTGTGTGCGGGGGCTGCCGGTGGCAGGCATTTCGTATAGGATGGGTAAAGGTCGTAGGAGGCATCGGATGATGGATATTTCGGATAAAAATCTGGAACGTGCCGGGGAACTTCACCGGGAGATGGAAGTAGTCGACATGCACAGAGATCTGCCCGGGGAATTGCTCTTCCGGCACAGAAGCGGTGAGCGGGAAGTGCTCGGGAATCGTTATTTGGAGCGCTGGAAGGCGGCAGGTGTCCGGGTTGTGGTGTGTTCGGTCTATCTGGAGGATGATGTGCTGCCGGACGGGGCATTGCGGAACACGCTGCTTCAGATTGCAGCACTGCAAAGTGAGGTGGATTCCCTGCGGGGACAGGGTGTCCTGATACGCGGCAGGGACGATCTTGAGAAGGCGAGGCGAGATGGTGCGATCGGGTTTCTTCTATATCTGGAAGGACTTGACGGCATGGGAAACGATACCGGGCTGCTGCGGCTGTTTCATCAGATGGGGGTGCGCGGTGCGGCGCTTACCTGGAGCAGACGCAACAGTCTGGCTACGGGGTGTTGCCGTGCAAATGAGGAGAAGGAGACACACGGAGGGATATCGGAATCCGGCTGGGAGACGATCGACCGGATGGCAGAGCTTGGGTGGTTTCTGGATGTCAGTCATCTGAATGATGACGGTATGGGAGAGATTCTTGGTCTGCATGGATCCGATGCAGGCAGGAAAGTGCCAAAGCTTCCTGTGATCGCGACACACTCTGACGCGAGAGCAGTGTGCCGTCATTACCGTAATCTTACAGATGCACAGATCGACAGTTTGGCAGAGAGCGGTGGAATTATCGGTATCAATGCATACAGCCGTATGGCAGGCTCGTACGAATCGGGAGAGCATCTGGAAGCACTGTACCGGCAGGCTGCTTATCTGATCGACAGGGCAGGGAAGGATTATGTCTGCTACGGATTGGATCTGTGCCATTCGTATGAGATGGCACGCAGAGAGACCGAGGAAGAAGGCAGGGGGATGGATTGTCTGTCGGATTACGACGAATTGGTCAGACTCACGGCGTATTTGCTGGAAAAGGGAATGACAGAACAGCAGATCCGGAAACTGTCCGGTGAGAATGCGCTCCGTTTCCTGGAACGGGTCTTATAGATTCCTGACGCGATGATCGTGGCGGGAAGATCGGAACAAGCGATGCGCTCTCGGGGCGCTCGCAGCAGGAGGGATGAAATATGAGCGGAAAGATAAAAGGAATCATAGTGGGGCTGGCGGTTATTCTGCTGCTCGGCACAGAGCCGGTGACAGCTGTGGCGGCCGAAACACCGGAGGGAAGCAGGGCGATAGCGGCATACACGGGAGATTATTCCATGGGGACAGTGTATTCGGCCAAGAATGGTGTCGGTTTCAAAGACATTACGTATGCTTCGGACTATGATACCATCACAGTTTCGGCAACGCCGAACAGCGGATATTCTTTCAATCATTTTACGGATAACGGTGTGATCGTGACCAAGAGTTCCTATTATTCGTTTAATCCCGGGAACTATGATCATACGGTAATTGCGCATTTTGTGAAGCGCAGTGACAATAAGGATGATGACGATGATGATACAGGTCATGTGAACTGGGGCAATTCGGCGTGTGTCTATGCTCCGGGCTGCAAGATCAACGGCATGTCCATCACAACAAGCCAGGTGACACAGGGAAAACAGTGCCGGGATGCCTTTGACAGCGTCAGGGGCGATTATGCTTACATTGGCATGTACAATATTTCCTTTGCCCATGCAGGCAAGCCGGTGGAAAAACTGAGCGGCAAGGTGCAGCTCTTATTCGATATCCCGGCACAGTACCAGAAGCAGGGCAGACAGTTTGC
>JALFTO010000122.1 GCA_022779165.1 Lachnospiraceae bacterium | reverse complement strand
CTATGAAAAAGAAAAGGCAAATCCCGAAGCGGCGGTGGATTTTGTCCGGGATACGGATTCGTTCGGGAGAAAGAGCTTCCGGATGGTGAGAAAAGACGGGAACACCCAAAACATCTGAAAATTCAGGTAATTTTCAGCTTCAAAAGGTTTGCTTGCAAAATCCTCCCTATATGGTGTGTGATAAACGCAGATAAGTCGCATTGCGACTGAAGTGAAGAGATTCTGCTTGGGAAATAAAAGAGGGGAGAATAAAAGACATGAGACCATTCAAGAGCTGGATCAAGCTGCCCGACGCGGCATAATCATATAAAAATCAAGGCACCCGGTCAGGGAACAGCCCCAAAAGACAGATCGTAATCTGGCGATGGGAGGGTGATCCCTGAGCCGGGTGTTGTTTATTGTGCTTCGGCATGCAGAATGACCGCTATGTTACGGTTGCTGTGCTGGATTTGCGGTTTCCAGCCGTAGGGGCAAGCGTAGAGTTACGGTTACCGTGCCGGATTTGCAGTTTCCAGCCGTAGGGACGGGCACCGAGATACGGTTACTCAGCAGGATTTGAGGCTTCCAGCCGTAGGGGAGAGCACCGAGTTACGGTTACTGTGCAGGATTTGAGGCTTCCGGCCGTAGGGGCGGGCGTAGTGTTACGGTTACTGTGCAGTATTTGTGGTTTCCGACTGTAGGGGCGGGCGTAGAGTTACGGTTACTCTGCAGGATTTGAGATTTGTGGCCGTAGGGACGAGCGCAGAGTAATCGTAGCACATCGAGATTCCTGCATTACAAACGGGATTCTTCTCTTACGATTTGCCGGACAAACTAAAAAAGCCTTGCAAAATACCGGCATCTTTTGCATAATAGAATCATCTTATCGGTCAGGAGCGGATTTCGGCTTCTGTTTTATCCAAATCAGAAAACAATTCTTGTACTATCTTTATCATTGTATTATAATCATATCAAACGACATTCCGATTTTTCGAAAGAAGTAAGTTTGCGGTGTATACTGCCGGAAGGCATTATACTGCACCAGTGCGCAACCGCTGCATGCATGATATATGCGGGGCAAATGTTATTGTTATGAAACCTTACAGGAACTGATTTCTGCTGTCTGGCATTTCGTTCCTGATCGATCATGACCTGAACCTGTACGAGCACCAGAGCAGCTTCAACCCGAACATGCCACTGCGGGGACTGTTCTACATCACAATGCTGTATGGCAGGCTTGTGGAGGAGGGACAGCTGTATTCCACGAGGCAGATCCATCTGCCGACATCGCATTATGTGGTGTTCTACAACGGGACGAAGGAGATAGCAGACTACATGGAACTGAAACTGTCGGAAGCCTTTTTCGACGGAAGCGGGGAAGGGGATGTCGAGGTGACTGCCCACATGTATAACATCAACTGCGGGCACAATAAGGAACTGATGGAGAAATGCCGGAAGCTGTGGGAGTATTCGTACTTCATCGGACAGATCAGGCATTACAGGAGCAGGGGAAACAGTCTGGAAAAGGCGGCGGAACTGGCGGTTTCGGATTGCCTGGATCAGGGGATCCTGACAGAGATACTGGGGAAGAAGAGGGCTGCGGTCATGAGATTTATACTGGAGGAGTTTGATCAGAAGAAATATGAGAAAGTGATCCGCGAGGACGGATATGAGGATGGCTATGCGAGCGGCACCAAAGACGGCTATGCCAATGGTTATTTGAATGCTTCCAAAGAGAAAGAGCGAAAAGTAAAAGAAATGATACAGACCATGTTTGGGTTAGGCATGGCCCTTGATCAGATCGCGCAGATTGCGGACATGTCTGCGGAGGAAGTCGAGCAGATGATAGAGGTATAGATTTGTTTTTGGCGCATTCGTAAAACAGATTATTTTTATTATTGGGTAACATAAAACTGAAAATTTTAACTTTATGACATTTTACCGATAAATTACTTGCAATAAAACACATATTACGCTATAATAAATACATAATTCAAAAGCATAAGTTCTTTGATTCTCCGGCTGATTCACAGCCGTCTTACAGGGAAGTCTCCCGTTATTCAACGAATTCTGTGCTTAATACCCAACAACAAAAGAATAGGCACGGAAACGGAGAACGATGGGCGTACTGTGATATCGCTATTAAAGGCGGCGGTAGTTCCTCTTATGTTCCGTGCGGAAAAAGGAGGAACGAATGACACATGAAACAGACAGAACACGGCAGGCGGTGACACTGCGGCCACTAACGGAACTCAACCTCATAGAGGATTTCCTGACGAACCAGATGATCATTCATCCCGTGGTGGGACTGAGATTTTCAAAAAGGGTTCTGACAACGATTCTCGGGCGGGAGATCGGGACACTGAGCATTGCCGCCCAGAAAGCCTATCCGGGAGAAAATACGGACAGGCATGGCATCCGCCTGGATGTCTGCCTTGATGAACAGGGTGGGGATATCGTTGATCTTGAGCCCGACCAAAACAGCAGCGCAGAGGATGTCAGGACGCTACCAAGGCGGGTGCGCTTCTACCATGTGAAGATCGATGCGGGAAGTCTTGCCCGCGGGATGGAGTACAGCGCACTCAGGAACGTGGTCGTGATCTTTATCACAACATATGATCCGTTCGGCTTGAACCGCATGGTCTACACGATATCGAACAAGTGTGAGGAAGTCCCGGAGATGCCGTATGACGACGGCGCGAAGACGTTGTTCTTGTACACAAAAGGCACGGAGGGCAATCCGCCGGAGGCGCTGAAACAGCTCCTCCACTACATGGAGGATACCTGTGCTGAGAATGCCGTGACACCGGAACTGAGAGAACTTCATGAGATGGTAACACAGGTGAAGTGCGATAAGGAAGTGGGGCTTGCATATATGAAAGCATATGAACTTGAACAGAGACTGCTCAGACAGGGCAGAGCAGAAGGAACAGTGGATACACTGGTTGAATTGGTAAAAGATGGTCTTCTGACGATTGCGCAGGCTGCAGAGAGATCCGGTGTACCCATGACTGACTTTGAGGAAAGGCTGAAAAAGGAGACTGCCGGGGCAAATGATATGCCGTGACGCCGGAGCTGCGAGAACTTCATGAAATAGTAACCCAGGTCAAATATGACACGCGATAAAAGCGGGAACGGAACATAGCATAATGTTATGTTCCGTTCCCGCTTCCTGCGTTCTCCAAAGCAATGCAAATCGCCTGTCTACGGCAGCGCGTTCAGTCATGGGCGCTGCCTGTGCAATAGCCATGCGGGAATATTCAGTTTCATATTCGATAATTAGTATCTATGCGAAAAAATAGTGGAAATGGAATCTTTTTTTGCGGAGATACTTTCCTGAGTGTTGTTTCGATCAAAAAATGCGAATGGTCTTTGCACAGATGCCCTGATTTGGTATAATTAACGCAGATATGGTTTTTGGCAAGATGCGGGTGAAGGCATGAGAGAGAGAACAAAACGGATCAAGCATCCCGTTACGAAGGGAGCCTGCAAGGTTCCCGTTGTGATGCAGATGGAAGCGCTGGAATGCGGGGCGGCTTCCCTCACGATGATCATGGCATATTATGACAAATGGATTCCACTGGAGCAGGTCAGGGCGGACTGCGGCGTGTCGCGCGACGGCTCGAACGCGCGCAATATCGTGCGTGCGGCGCGAAACTACGGCATGGTGGCGAAGGGATACCGATACGAGCCGGAGGAGCTGAAGCGGGAGGGGAAATTTCCCTGTATCATCCACTGGGATTTCAACCACTTTGTGGTGCTTGACGGCTTTAAGGGGAATAAGGCGGTGCTCAACGATCCGGCGCGCGGCGTTGTGACTGTCTCGATGGAGGAGTTTGACAGAGGGTTTACCGGCGTCTGTCTGATGTTCGAGCCGGGCGAGGAGTTTACGCCGGGCGGGAAGCCGAAGTCCATGCTTGCCTTTGCAAAGAGCAGGCTGAAAGGAACCGGCGCGGCGATTGTATTTGTGATTCTGACGACACTGATCACATCCCTGATCGGTGTGATCAATCCGGTCTTTTCCAGAATTTTCCTTGACTATCTATTGGCGGGAAAGAGTCCCGAATGGGTTGTGCCGTTTCTGCTTACGCTCACGGGCTTTGGTGTCATGCAGATCATTGCCGCATGGATTCAGGCGGTGTACATATTGAGAATCAACGGCAAGATGGACGTTGTCGGGAGCACATCCTTTATGTGGCAGGTGCTGCGTATGCCGATGGAATTTTTCTCCCAGCGGATGGCGGGCGATATCCAGCAGCGGCAGGAGTCCAATGCCGGGATTGCGAAAAATCTTGTCAATATCGTTGCGCCTCTTGTGTTGAATATGGCGATGATGCTTTTTTACCTGTTTGTTATGGCAAGGTACAGTCCGTTGCTTGCGCTGATCGGCGTGGTTTCTGTCCTGATCAATCTGATCGTTTCCAATGTGATCTCCAAGAAGAGGATCAACATTACCCGTGTGCAGATGCGTGATGAGGGAAAACTTGCCGGGACGACGGTTGCGGGCATCGAGATGATCGAGTCGATCAAGGCCAGCGGCGCGGAGAACGGCTATTTTAAGAAATGGGCAGGATATCAGGCGAGCGTCAACACACAGCAGGTCCGGTTTGAAAAGCTGAATCAGGTGCTCGGCATGGTGCCGGCACTTGTCAACACACTCACGCAGAATGTGATCCTCATGCTCGGCGTGTATCTGACGATCCGCGGGCAGTTTACGGCAGGTATGATCATGGCGTTCCAGGGATTTCTGGCATCGTTCACGGCGCCTGCAATGACGCTGATCGAGAACGGACAGACGTTACAGGAGATGCGCACGGAGATGGAGCGCGTTGAGGATGTGATGAAGTATCCGACGGATGTCAATTACGACGATGAAGAGGAGCAGGAGGATCAGGAGTACAGTAAACTCTCGGGCTGTATCGAGATGAAGCATGTGACGTTCGGGTATTCGAAGCTTGCCGATCCTCTGATCGAGGACTTTAATCTCACGCTCAAGACGGGCAGCCGTGTCGCGTTCGTGGGCGGATCGGGCTGCGGCAAATCCACGATCGCCAAGCTGATCTCGGGCTTGTACCGGCCGTGGAGCGGGGAGATCCTGTTTGACGGCAAGCCGATCGATCAGATCGGGCGCGATGTCTTCACCGGTTCGCTCGCCGTTGTCGATCAGGATATCATTCTGTTTGAGGACACGATCGCCAACAATATCAAGATGTGGGACAGTTCCATTGAGGATTTTGAGATGATCATGGCCGCGCGTGATGCACAGCTTCACGAGGACATCATGCAGCGTGAGGGCGGTTATCAGTATAAGATTATTGAGGGCGGCAAGGATTTCTCCGGCGGACAGCGTCAGCGTATGGAGATCGCGCGTGTGCTGGCACAGGATCCGACGATCATCATACTGGATGAGGCGACGAGCGCGCTGGATGCCGGGACGGAATATGAGGTGGTCAAGGCGATCAAAGACCGCGGCATCACCTGCATCGTGGTGGCACACCGACTGTCCACGATCCGCGACTGCGATGAGATCATCGTGATGGATTACGGAAAGGTCGTGGAGCGCGGCACGCATGAGGAATTGTACGCGAAGGGCGGACTCTATACACAGCTTGTTTCCAATGAGTAGGGGAGATCGATTTGGTTGATAAACAGAGGGCGGAAACATGGGATGGTTTGATGAACAGATAAAACAGCGCAGGCAGAATGATGACAATGTTTTCAACGATGCGTTTGTCAATATCGCGGGAGCAGTCATGGGCAAAAGGGTGTCCGATGCGCTCAACGATGAACGCATGATCACGCAGAACGCCATCGATGAGATCCTGAAATATTACCGGGTCAAGCCCCGCGAGGTGCCGGACAGCGTACAGGACATGAATGACAGACTGGAGTATCTGATGCGCCCTTACGGTATTATGCGGCGTGAGGTGAAGCTTCCGGAGGGGTGGTACCGCGATGCCGTCGGCGCCATGCTTGGCGTGATGAAAGAGGACGGGCGCATCGTTGCGTTGATCCCGGACGGGATGTACGGTTACAGATATTATGATTACGCGGCGGGAACCTGCAGGAGGGTGAACCGGAAGAATCAGTCGTTGTTTGGGGAGGATGCCATTGCCTTCTACAAGCCGTTCCCGCTCGGTAAAGTGGGGATCTGGGAGCTGCTCAAATACATCGCGCAGACGCTCAGTCCGTCTAATTATGTGATGGCTGCGCTCAGTGCACTGATCGTCGCACTGCTCGGTTTGTTCCTGCCGAAGTTAAACAGTATGATCTTCAGCACGGTCATTCCGTCCGGCAGTATGCGGCTCGTGTATGCTATGGCGGTATTTCTCGTGTGCGTTTCGGTCAGTTCGCTGATCTTTGATATCATCAGGCAGCTGGTGCTGTCACGTATCACGATCAGGATGGACGTTTCGGTCCGGGCGGCGACGATGATGAGGATCCTGTCGCTTCCGGCGGACTTTTTCAAGGAAT
>JALFTO010000072.1 GCA_022779165.1 Lachnospiraceae bacterium | reverse complement strand
GGGCTACGGCTGGCTGGTGTTTCTTTTTTTTGCCGGCATTGTACTGTTTCGCAATACACGCACGTGGCCGTTCTCGGTCGCAGTGCCTTTTACCTGCCTGTATCTGTACCGTTTTGATCAGGTATGGATTAACCGTCTGTTAAAGAATTTCTGCTACGGATGTATTCTTGCCTTCTGGCTGATGTTTGGTAGCGGAGCGCTGTTTCGTCCTTACTATAGTTTTGAATTTGTGAGGTATCCGGGGTGGTTTTCCTCCGTGGCGACGGCAGGTCTCTTCTGGATGCTTGTATTTGCCTGCACGCTCTGCTGTATTCTTGCCAAATACGAGGGCAGAGGCAGTATTCGTAACTGCATTTTTGAACTGGCGACTCTGGGAGCTGCAGGAACGTATCTGCTGCTCGGAATGTCGCGGACCTCTCTGCTGGGGACGGCAGTAGTCTGCGTTGCTGCTTTTTTCCTCTCGGAAGTGGTGCGTTATCGCGATTCCCTCCGGGAGATGGCGCTTAAGGTTGTTCTGGTCATCTGTCCGATACTCCTTGTCTTTCCGGTTGTCTACACGGTCGTCAGGTGTATCCCGGCCGTCACCGGCAGACCGATGTGGATCACGAGGGCGGAGTGGTTCAGTGACCGCATCCGCAAGGATGAACCGATGGATTCCAGCAAATACATGAATGTTCCTCAGCTCGCGGAGAGCCTTCTGGAGAAGCTGCTCGGAATCGATATCAATCTGAGCGCTATGGCGGGAGCGGTCAGCGGACCGGGGAACGGCGTTACGATCGATGAGGACGGCAATATGACATTCGACGATAATGTCGTGGATTATTATATCGCTGATAACGGCCAGATTTATACGACAAAGGATTACACCTTTACGAATGAGGATACGGAGGATGTATCCAATGGCAGATTTGATATTTTTAAACTGTATTTCAAAAATCTGAATCTGACGGGCCATGATTCGATGATCGTCGAGAATGCGCCGGAGGGTATCATTCTGTATCATGCCCATAACTCCTATATGCAGGTGGCATACGATCACGGCGTTCCGGTAGGGATTCTTTTTATACTTGTCGTGACCGGCGGATTGATTTATAGTATTATCTATTATAAGAAGCAATATAAAAAAGTGAATTTTGCCATTTTCCCCGCAGTTGTGATAGTATCTTTCATGATCGGGGGATTGACGGAGTGGATCTTTCATCCGAGCATTCCGATCGGATTTGCTTTTCTGATCGCTCTGACACCGCTTGTTTCCGCGCAGAGTCAGGACAAACATTGAACTGCGGATAAAAAGGGAGCATGGAGTAAAGAAGGACTGCTATGAAAAAGATAGAATGGAACTATAAACTGATTACCAGACGTGCTTTTTTGATCACGTATGATATTATTGCCGTAGTGTGCAGCAATTTCCTTTCGCTGCTTCTGCGCTATGAATTCCAGCTGGACACGATTCCGGAATATTTTATGAATGCCGTGTGGCTGCATCTGCCGATCAGTATCCTGATCACATTGGTGATCTTTTACATTTTCAGACTGTACCACAGTCTGTGGGCGTATGCCGGCGTGAATGAGATGCAGAATATTCTCGTGGCCTCTTTTTCCAGTGCGGCGCTGCAGGGCATCACCCTCTTGCTTTTTGACCGGAGCGTGCCGAAGAGCTATTACTTTTTTAACGCTTTCCTGCTGGTCGGTTTCACGGTGACGAGCCGTTTTGCCTATCGCTTTGCCAGAGAGGCAAGAAGGAAGAAGCATAATAAGAACAACAGTATTTCCGTCATGATCGTGGGAGCGGGAGATGCCGGCAACACGATCATCAAGGAGATCAATTCCAGCTATTTCAGTACCATGCGGATCCGCTGCATCATCGATGACGATCCGCAGAAATGGGGAAGATACATCCAGGGGATCAAGGTTGTGGGCGGCAGGGACAGGATCGTCGAGAATGCATCACTGCATGAGATTGATGAGATTATCATCGCGATTCCGTCTGCCGGACGCAGGACCATCAAGGAGATCGTTGAGATCGCACAGCAGACGAACTGCAAGCTGCGGACGCTGCCGGGTATGTATCAGCTGGTGAACGGTGAGGTCGATGTGAGCAAGATCCGCGATGTGGATGTGGAGGATCTGCTCGGGAGAGAGCCGATCAGGGTGGATCTTGACTCGATCCTCGGCTATGTGAAGGGGAAAACAGTGCTGGTCACCGGTGGCGGCGGTTCGATCGGAAGTGAGCTGTGCAGGCAGATCGCCTCGCACCGCCCGGGACAGTTGATCATTCTGGATATCTACGAGAATAACGCCGATGACATCCTGCAGGTGCTTAAGATCGAATATCCCGATCTGAATCTGCTGGTGTTGATTGCTTCCGGGGGAAGTGCAAGGCGGATCAACAAGATCTTTGCGACGTATAAGCCGGATATCGTGTACCATGCGGCGGCCCATAAGCATGTGCCCCTCATGGAGGTCAGTCCGGACGAGGCGGTGAAGAACAATGTGTTCGGTACCTGGAAGAC
>JALFTO010000028.1 GCA_022779165.1 Lachnospiraceae bacterium | reverse complement strand
CGCTTCTTCCTTGATTTCCTCAATTCAATTTCATGGCAGCCTGAAGCTGACTGTCCGATACCTCTAAAACATCTTTAATTTCATCACCCGAATAACCTTTTTTCAACATTTTCCGAATAGAGGAGAGGCATTCTTTTTCTATTCCTTTTTCTATTCCTTTTTCTATTCCTTTTTCCATTGCCTCTTCCGCAATGGCTTCACTTAAATTGCACATATCACCAAGCCTCCTCTCGATTTCTTCCGTCATAATTATGCCATATCGTTTAAGATTTTCTTTCTTTTCCTCTGCCTCAGTCTGCGCCAACAAATCCTCCAGCATGGAAATCAAGGTATTCTTTGATTTTTTCACGCCTTCCCGCTGTCGCAGTTTTATGATAATACCCTTTATCAGATCCACTTCTGCCAAGATACCATCCTTGCAGTCAAGCTGTCTGCGATACAACGAAATTTCTTCAATAGCCTCTTCATCTGCGCCCGCATCCATACAGATCCATATACTCCGCACACGCTTTATGTTGTCATAATCGCTGTGAAAAAACTCTGTTTCTTTCTGTGTTGAAACCATCCTCGCCAGATAATATATCACCCTGTTTTCCAAGTGATACCCTAACTTAGCAGAATCTGTTGATTTCTGTGCTTCCACATTAACAAGAATTTTTATCTTCTCTTTTTTATGAATAACAGAAAACCTGATATCATAAACAATCTTTCCCTCATTCGGAATAGCATCTTCTGTCGCCTCACCTCTGACTCTTCCCATATTAGTCAGTCCGGGCTCTGCATATACGTTTCCAACCTCCACATCCGATATACATGTTATTATATACTCTATCGGCTCATTCGCAAATTCCTGCATTGTATATTTGAGTATCCGCGCAAGAATCTGTTTATCTGACAAAAGCCACTTTACATTACTGTCATAACGGGCATTCACGTCCGCAATAGCGTCTATGGCTTTTGCTATGTTTGTTTCTAGGCGCACTTATGTACCTCTCTTTCCTTATTATATCTGTATCTTCACGGAAAGTCTATAACTCTATTTACCGGGACAACGCAAATTCATCTGTCTCAACTTCCGCAAGATCTCATGACAATGGCATCTCCTTATTCATTTTTATAAAATGGAAATTTCTTTTGATATGCCGGTGATAAACCGGCAAAGAATATTTTAAGAATATGATTGGAGCAGAAGTTGAAATCCGCTCCTGCTGATAAGATAATTCTATTATGCTAAAAAGCATCAGCCATGTCAATGGCTGATGCCCAACTCTTAATTCATGTAACTTTGATAATCTGATCTTAAAATCCCGTAAAGATAATAATCACACCATGTGTTTACCATCTTGCCCTGTCGGATCAGTCCCTCTCTTTGATACCCGCATTTCTCAAGAATTCTCACGGAGCCTTCGTTGCGCACATCGACATCTGTCCACAATTTCTGCAGTTCCGTATGCTCAAAGCAAAATGCCGTGATTGCCGATAACGCTTCCGTTCCGTAGCCCTTTCCGTGATATGCCCTTGATAGACGGACCGCAACCTTCGCCATCCGGTCATTCTCGATCAGATAAACCCAGATCTCACCGATCACCTTATCCTCTTCCTTAAGCGCAATTCCCAGATGAAAGCTCTTGGATGGCTTCTCGTTTTTCTCAAAAAGAAGGCTCGGATTTTTGTCCGTCTTGCCGGGTCCCTTACCCCAAAATTCATAAATGTTTTTGTCCGGCATCCACTCATTTAATGATGGTACATCAGACGGCTGCAACGTTCTGAGGCGCAGTCTTTCTGTCTCAATAACAGGCTTTGTAGTAATGTAATCTGCAAGTGCCATATACGCCTCCTAAAAATTGAATTCCGCTGCCCAGTCAAAGGATCCGCTCTCCTCAACCGACTTCGGCCAATGACGGCACCAGTCGGGGGTGCGGGGACTTTCAACTCTGTCAATGCTGGGTGTATACGGCTTGATATCCAGCACTGCACTCCCCTCATACGCATCGATATAGGTCAGACCGACAATCCCTTTCTCCTCATCGATATGCGTGATCTGCGCATTCGATACCGCGATCGGATTCGGCCTCTCCGGAGATCTCAGGGCAAATATCCCGATTTCATCCGGCCCCTTTGTGTAGGGCTTCTCTTCTGTCAGTACCGCCCTGTCGGTCTCATTGTCACACCCGTCCATCCACCATACAATCTGCACATGGCTGTAACCCTGAAGTCCTTTCAGTGCCGGAGCATACTTTACCTCAAGAAGAATGCCTGCGTTGTCATTTTGATTTGTAATCTTTCCGATGGAAAATACTCTGATTTCGTTCATAGCGAACCTCCTGTTATTCTCTCACCGGGCGCCCGATATCTTGATTTTACAAAGTATCAGTTATACTTCAACCCCCTTTTTGCATTTCGTCAAAAAAATTTTTCCATGTCGCCAAGACTTTCGATCAATCCCATGATTCTTCGCCGGATTCTCTCTGCCGTACATTTTTTGATAATAGATAAAATTAATGCCTCCCCGAATACTTTCATCCAAAAAGAGGGTAATGTAGATTGCTGTCATATCCATCTGCAGTTTTTCTACAAGAAACCATGACGTACTGACCACCAGGACAGACCCGAAGATCTGGGAAAACAGCATCCACTTTGTATCGTCATTGGCTCTGATCGCATTCCCGCAGATTACATTTACACTCTGCGGTATCATGATCACCCCGATCAGGATCAGGAATATGGCGCCGCTCTCTATCAGACCCGTATCATTTGAAAAGACACTTAACAGTTCTTCAGGAATAGCCGCAAAGAGAACGGCCGCCGTGATGACGATTCCAAAATTCATCAGGATCGTTGTATAAAAAAATCTTCCCGCCTCTCTTCTGTCTCCGGCACCGATCTCATGCCCCATAAGGGAAAGCGTTGCCTTTGACGTTCCCTCAAAAAACATATAGACAATACACTGAAAGCCAAAAGTCAGCGTATAGATTGCCATATCCCGATAACTGAACCCATTGATAAACCGAATCAGCAATAGATTGGAGGCGTTCCACAGCAGATACTCGATACCGACCGGTACGCCCAGACGCATAGCCCCGCCATACAATCTAAGTGACGGGCACCGGTTCCCTTTCTCCCATATCCTGTATTCTTTTCGTTTGCAGATCACACAATACACAAACAAGGAAAGAAAGGACACGACATTTGCCACAAGTGTCCCGATTGCAGCTCCCGTAACATGCATGGCAGGGAAGCCCCATTTGCCATAGATCAACACCCACGATACCAGAATGTTCACTCCGACCTTTAAAATCCCGGTATACATGATCGGTTTTGTTTCTCCTCTCCCCTGCAGCATGGCATGCAGTGCACTGTCCATACCGACAAGCAGAAAGAATACCGCACAGATCCTGACATACGAAATACCGTAACCGATAATGCTATTGTCTACCCGGAAAAAGCGCAGTATCTGCCCCGCTCCCAAATACCATATTCCAAAAATAACAACTCCGAAAAGGGTATTGTACCATATCATACTTCTCACATAGGAGGCGATTTTGTCCTTTTCTCCGGCTCCATATAGCTTTGACACAATAATGACAAGACCTGTGCTGATCGCCACAATGCTGTCCATCGTTGCCAGATACGGCATCTGGGCAGCCCCTGCCGCCGATACGTATGCGGTATCCAGATTCCCCAGAAACGCCTTGTCGGTAAGAGACTGGAGTTGGAAAACCAGTCCCTGAATAATAAGCGGGAATGCAACCTGCAGTGTCCTGTGCACCCGTTTCCTTACACCCGTATTCTTCACATTCATCAGAGTGCCTCCCCCCTACATCTGCTCAGACCAGGCTGCAAGGATTCTCCGCAAGAGCCCGCGTACATACAATCCAGTCATATCGTCTATCACATGAATTTCCGGCAGACGGTCTTCCGGCAGGCGCTCACACAATCTTTCCCTGATTTTTCTTACATTTCCTTCCGTGCAGAACTCCCCGCTGATTAAAATGTCCGGAAGGTTCAAAACACATGTCAGCGCAAGGATTGCCGTCACAAACGTATCCTCTCTGTCTTCCATATTTCTGCATAAATACTCCATCTCACCGGCGCATCCGTTGCTTCCTTTCATCACTTCCCCCTGTAACACAATGCCCACACCGATACATTTATCCTCCTCAACGTACATAATATGGGCAAAATCCTCCCATCTTCCCACTTCCGCAAAGGCAATTGCATTTGTATCATTCTCGATATAGACATCCACATCCAATTCCGTCCGCAACGCATCTGCAAGATGACTTCCGATCAGGTTCGGAAATTTCGGCAGGTGCCTGATCTCTGTTCCGTGTACCGCACCCGGAATGCCGATCGCCACCGCAGACAATGCAGGATATTCATCCTGTATCATTCTGATAAAATCAATAATCTCCCACACACCTATCCCGGAATCAATATTTTCCATCACATACCGTTTCACTTGTCTTCCGAAAGCATCATGCAGCACCGCTTTTAAAGACCGGTCATCGAAATGTATTGTGAGAGCATAACGGTAAGAAGGATTCAATTCATAGCAAATCCCGGGTCTGCCGCCGGCAACATCCTGCTCTTTGGAGACAAGCGCTTCTCCCGTCGCTGCAAGTTCCTTTAGCAGTCCCGATGCCGTCGGATAACTTAAGCCTGCTTTTGATGCCGCTTTTGCGACACTCAGAGGACTTTCCTCACGGAGCAGATTACGGATCACCCTGCGATTCTGCATTTTTACCAGATTAAAATGTGCTACACTTTCACGTTTCATTTTACTTTCCCCACTTATTAAAATTACTTTTTAAAGTATGTTTAATAATAGGGTGCAAAATAAATTTCGTCAAGTACTTTTTGCATTTTTTACATCAGCGGTGCAAAGATCCGCAGAACTCTTCCCGTCAATCGGTTCACCAAGCTCTGGTGCGCATAATCCTGTGTCGTGACAGTCTGACATTTCTCTAACGTTTTCATATAGTCCTTCTCGATTGCACGGATCTCGGAATTGCGGTAGAGTATGACACCACACTCAAAATGATGGAATAAACTGCGGTAATCGAGATTCACCGTTCCGACGGTCGCTTTCTCATCATCACTGACGAAAATCTTGGCGTGGACGAAGCCGGGCGTATATTCATAGATGGCAACGCCTGCTGCCAGCAGTTCATTGTAATATGTCTTGGCCAGTGCGAACACTGCTTTCTTATCCGGTATATACGGCATAATGATCCTGACGTCAACCCCTCTTTTCGCCGCATAGATGAGCGCCATCGTCATCTCATAATCAGGAATAAGATACGGCGTCATGATATGTACATAGCGTTGCGCGGTATTCAGGATATCGAGATAAACCCTCTTTCCGACGCGCTCTTCCCCAAAAGGACTGACTCCGTATGGGATGAAATAGCCGTCCTGCCTGACATCTGTCATCTGCGGAGAACGATATTTCCCGTAATCCTCTTCCTTTTGCTCAGACACATTCCACATCTCCAGGAACAGGTAGGTGAACTTTTCAACTGCCTTGCCCCGCAATTTCACGGCAGTGTCTTTCCAATGACCGAACTTCTCTATCTTATTGATATATTCATCCGCCAGATTCGTTCCGCCGGTAAATGCGACTTTGCCGTCGATCACAATGATCTTCCTGTGATCCCTGTTGTTATAGTGCGTGGAAAATACCGGCTTAATCGGGGAGAACATCTTGCACTTGATTCCCTCCGCCTCCAGCAGCTTCGGATAAAAATACGGCAGCAACGCCAGTACACACATACCGTCGTACATCACCCTGACTTCCACGCCTTCTTTGGCCTTTTGCTTCAGGACTTCCAGAATGGAATTCCACAGAAAGCCCTCTTCCACAATAAAATATTCCAAAAAGATAAACTTCTCCGCCTTCTTAAGTTCCGCCAGAATATCAGGAAACTGCACATCTCCGAGAGGATAAAAATAAGCTTCCGTCCTGTCGTACACCGGACAATGCGCAAAGCGGTACAGATAATCCGAGAAATGTGCCATCCGCTCGTTTTCCGCCTCCAGATTTTCCCTGACACTTTTCTCCTGCTGCAGACATCCTTCTGTTTTAACGGCAAGGCTATCCAGTCTTTTCCTGAGCAGTCTTGTGCCCGGCTGTGTCATGATATACAGATAAAAAAGGGATCCGAAGACCGGAAACACAAGAACAGACAGCATCCACACCATTTTGAAATCCGGGCTTTTCCCGTTGTTAAATAAATGCAGCACGACAAGAATCCCCAAAACGATAAAAGCCACATACACAAAAAGGCTGTAATCCCGCAGATACAGATATACGGAGATCATCATCGCAAACTGAATCAGAAATGCCGCTATGACAAACAGCGTCCTCCCGTATATAACTGTTTTAACCCCTTTAAGCCCCTTTTTCTTTATCTTTTCCAGTGTCATTACTCTTTCGTTATGCTCCTCATAAAGTTGTCATATCATCTCATATCTATGGTCAATATTCTGTATTTTTAGCAAGCTTGTC
The DNA here is from genome assembly GCA_022779165.1 of Lachnospiraceae bacterium. GTDB lineage: Bacteria > Bacillota > Clostridia > Lachnospirales > Lachnospiraceae > VSOB01. The sequence goes on along the minus strand of JALFTO010000028.1, from coordinate 3,990 downwards.
CTCAAATTCCTTTTCGGGAACCGGACGGGAATAGAAATATCCCTGTGCCACATAAGCCCCGATCTCATGCATCAGGCTGACATCTGCTTGTGTTTCCACACCTTCGCAGACCACCTGTGCTTCCAATTCTTCTGCCAGTTTGACAATACCGCGCATGATCTTGACCTGGCGGTCATGATCCTCCTGATTCAGCAGGAAGGAACGATCCAGTTTGATAACGGATGCAGGAATCTGTTCAAAAATACCGAGTGAAGAATATCCGGCACCGAAATCATCAATCGACAGCCGTATTCCCTTTTCCTTCAAAACATCCAGTGTCCGCTTCACCATGCACTGCTGCAGTTCTTCCACGACAAGTGTTTCTGTGATCTCTACCTCGATCAGTTCTTTGGCAATTCGATAACGATCGAGCACTTTCACGAAATGCTCCGGAAAATCCGGCTTCAGGAAATGCATTCTGGAGAAATTACAGGAAACCGTCACTACAGGAAGTCCTGCATCCAGACGTCTGCGCAACATTTTGCACACAGACTCAAACACAAAGAAATCCAGCTCCGTAATCTTACCCGTCTGTTCATAATACGGCACGAAAAAGCCCGGTGCTTTCACCGTTCCTCCGTCCGTCGGATCAAGGAACCGTACCAGTGCCTCAGCGCCTGTGATCTTACCGGTACGGATATCCACCTTGGGCTGATAATATACGGTAAAGTCCTTATTCACATCGACCGATTCCAACAATTTCTCACGATCATGCCGTTCTCTGATCTGATTCTCCAGCGTGTCGTCATATACCTTGATCTCCGCTTCCTTACCGCTGCCCGTCGACTCCAGTGCCTGATTCGCATAGTTTATTGCAACGCGCAGATCACTGCTGTCGAGTGGAACATAATAAATCCCTATCTGCAGCGACATATAGTTTTCCGTGCTGATCAGAATACGGCTTTCCACCTCATGCTTTATCTTCCGGATCCGCTCCATAAATGCTTCGCTGTCCGTACAGCACAGAAGCAGGACAAAACGGTCACCCTGATTCCTTGCGCAGACCTCTGTCTGCGGGTCCACATTGCGGATCAAAATATCGGCAACACTTTCGAGCAGCCGCTCTCCGGCATTCCACCCGTAAATGACGTTATACCGACGAAATTGAGCCAGATTGACATAGACAACCGCATACTGCTCTTTCCGCTCGGGGAGAAGCTTATGCTCCCCGATAAAGATCAGATAATTCAGATTCCAGATATCCATCTTGGTATCTTTGTACATAAGTTCCCGGATCTTCTCGCTGTCCTTAATCATGTGGGTTGCCACTACCACCACAAGAACCACACAGCCAAGCAGGATCCCGATGATCCAGATGCTGTTATTCTGCACAAAATTCATGACACTGATCAGAGGATAGGTATTTTCCTGCAGCATATAAGTACTGATTTCTTTGGAATCCACCATAGGAACCGTCTTTTCCAAAATGTCCGCAAGCGTCCTGTCTTCTTCCCGAACTGACATATAGACAGAATATTCCCCATTCAACACATTTTTAACCTGAAGGTTCCTGTATCGAACCTCAGTGCGCATCATATATTCGGCAAAATATCCGTCACAGAGCACGGCATCCACAGTACCGTCCTTCACCGCATCAATACACTCCTCCTGTGTATCATAGATCACGATCTCCGTCTGTTCCGTCACCGGAGCCGAACCAACCTTGTCTTCAAGGAATGGCACCGTCGCCAGTTTCCCGATCTCACCGCGATCTTCGTTTTTCTGCACCACAAGAACAAGCGGCACATTGGCAAGCCTGGTTGCCGGTTTCAGCCCGTCCCTTTTCTGAACCTCTGTATTCCCGGCATCAGTACAGTACGCCAGCACATCGATATCGCCGTTTTTGAGTGCTTCATGCGCTTCCTGCCTGTTCTCGATCCTGTAATACTCAAATCGGAGTCCCACAGCGCTGACACTGTCCTCCAGCACATCCCTCGCCAGTCCTCTGAATTCCCCGTCTTCCTCATACGAGAACGGATAGCAGCCGTCCTGATATCCGATCACAACCGCACGCTTCCCGGCGATATACTCCGTTTCTTCCGTCGTCAGCAGCGCCTTCTTGTCAAACCTGCTGTAATAGAAACGTTTCATCAGTTCCGTCTCCAGATCCGGGCGGTTCATTTTCAGATCTGCCATTGCCTGATTTAACTCCCGTATCACATCATCATTCCCGGAATACGTAATATAATAGAATGGTCTCGGTGCGAAACGCCCGATCAGCCGCTGTCCTTCTTTCACCTCCGTAAAAGAATGCACAAGCGCATCGATCTCGCCGTCCGAAAGCGCCTCCTGCAGTTCCGCCGTAGAAGCATACTCTTTGACAACGGGATGACTGATCCCGTTCGCATAAAGATACTGGAAAAACTCATTTCTCCGGATGTAATTCTTTACCATGCCAAACGTGATGGTACGCATCGCCTCAAAGTCCTCGTATGCGATATCACTGTCCGGATTTGTGGCGATCACGCCAAACGTATAGCCGCTGGACAGATCGGCATATTGATAAGTCTTGGAACGCTCATAGGAATACTGTGCCGATCCGACCAGATCCACCTGCTCATCGCGCAGAAGCCGGAGTGCCTCCTCCCAGCTTGCACACTCCACATACTCGATCTCCCAATTGACATAATCGCACAGTGCATCGAGATATTCCACATCCATGCCGCCGTAGCTTCCGTCCGCATTTATGATATGGTATCCGTCCATAGGAAAAAAAGCGACCTTCACATGCCGCTTCTCAGCGGCCTGAACATCGCTTTTCCAAAACACGCAGAACAAACACAGTACCCACATAAGGATACCGCCTGCCAATATCATATTACGTCTCACAGATTTTTTCCCGATAAACATAAAACTCACATCCATACGCAAAAATATTCTGTTTACGGCTTCTCTACTTTATATCATACTCTCTTTTTGCGACAAAATCTATCGGGATTTTTTAAAATCTGCTTTACCAAAATATCAGGAAGATTTTACATTTCCATGATAGCAGATTTTACATGCAGCAATGCATAATAAACTGTACGAAAGTCCAACGAGGAGGAAAAATAATATGAAGAGAAAATTCGTATCAGCGCTTTTATTAGCGTTTACCGCAACTGCTTTATGCGCATGCGGAGCAGACAAGAGCGCCGATCAGAACGCAGTTTCAGGAACAGACAATACCGCAGGTACTTCGGAGGCAGCGGTTGTGGCAGAAGAAACATCCGCCTCCGAAAATACCGCGCCGGATCTCAACACACTGACGCTGGATGAAATCATCGCCGGAGCGAAAGAGGAAGGTACCGTAGAATCCGTAGGTATGCCTGATACATGGGCAAACTGGGGTCTGACATGGACAGCGCTGAATGAAGAATACGGTATCAGCCATAATGATGCCGATATGTCTTCCGCAGAGGAGCTGCAGATGTTTGCAACCGAGGGTGAAAACGGAACAAAAGATATCGGTGACGTAGGACAGGCATTCGGAGCACAGGCTATCGAGGAGGATCTTGTACAGGGCTATAAGACATCCTACTGGGACGGCGTGCCGGATTGGGCAAAAGGAGAAGACGGCAAATGGATGATCGCGTACACAGGTGCAACTACATTCCTCACAAATACAGACATCATTTCAGACGCTCCCACTTCCTGGGCTGACCTTAAGAGCGGAGATTATAGTGTAGCGATCGGCGATATCAACGGCGGCAATGCACAGGCGGCAGTAGTCGCTTCCGCATACGCATTCGGCGGTGGTCTCGACAACCTTGATCCGGCTTTTGAGTTCTGGGCTGAAATGGCAGAAGCGGGAAGGATCAACACGCTTGATATTACCCAGCAGAATTTTGAAACGGGCGAAGTTCCCGTAGGTGTTATCTGGAGTTTCACCGCGATCCCTTATAAGGACGCGATTTCACAATATGCTATGGAAGCAGCCATCCCTACAGACGGTTCCATCATGAGCGGTTA
>JALFTO010000026.1 GCA_022779165.1 Lachnospiraceae bacterium | reverse complement strand
TGCATCAGGCAAACTTACGTATCCTGCAGTCTGTGGCAAAGCGCCTGAAAGTTCCGATGGACAGATTTCCCATCAGTCTGGATCACTGCGGCAACATTTCGGCGGGAAGTGTTCCGATCCTGCTTGATGAAGTGAATCGGAAAGGCATGCTCGAAAAGGGCGATAAGATTATTATGTCCGGTTTCGGCGGCGGTCTGACATGGGGCACCTGTCTGGTTGAGTGGTAAAGGTATGGATATGAGAAAAAGAAATTTGTTGCTTGTTTTTACAGGCGGAACCATTGCCTCTGTCCAGACGGAGAACGGACTGAGACCGGTCTTAGATGCAGAAGAGATGTTGAAATATCTTCCGGAGATCCCGGGAGATATTTGTCTTTCCTCTGTACAGATCTGCAATATTGACAGTACCAATATGACGTATCGGGAATGGCTTAAGATTGCTGCTGCCATAGAGGAGAATTATCAGAAATATGACGGATTTGTCATATGCCATGGGACGGATACTATGGCATATACGGCGGCCGCGTTGTCCTATCTGATACAAAATTCGATCAAACCTATCGTGCTGACAGGCGCACAGGAGCCGATCCAGCAGGAGATCACAGATGCCAAAAAGAATCTGATGGACAGTATTCATTATGCGGCGGATCCGGAATCCTGCGGTGTCCAGATTGTCTTTAACGGCAAGGCGATCGCAGGAACAAGGGCAAAGAAGACAAAGAGTTCCAGCTACAGCGCTTTTTCCAGCATCAACTTTCCTGAGATTGCAACGATACGCCACGGAAAGATCATCCGGTATCTCACACGGCAGATCAAAGGGGAAGTTACATTTTACCATCAGATGAATCCCCGGGTGTTTGCCTGGAAAATGACGCCGGGCGTGACGTCGGAGGTGCTGCTGCCCATCCTGCATGCTTATGATGCAGTGATTATAGAGAGCTTTGGCGTGGGCGGCATCCCGAACAGTCTTGTGGATGATCTTCTTTCTTTTATGAAGACGGATGAGGCCAAAGACAAGATTCTGATCATGACAACACAGGTAACATATGAGGGAAGTCATATGTCCACCTATGAGGTGGGAAAGCGCATGGAAGACTATTTCCCGTTCCTGGAAGGATTTGACATGACCTTTGAGGCTGTGCTGGCAAAGACCATGTGGCTGTTAGGGCAGGACGGGATGAATCCTGAGAAATTCAGAGAGCAGTTCTACCAAAAGATAGAGTATGATATTCTGTGGAACTGATGAGAAATGACAATATCCCGTATAAAGCGGACCGCGGAGGCATATGGTTATAAAAAAGGGTTGAGGCGGAGTATGCTCAATTATATATGGGGAGTCATGATCCTTATCGGGGTACTGTACGGGTCTTTTTCCGGAAATATGGAGGCGGTGACAAATGCCGCATTTGATTCTTCCAGAGAAGCGGTGAACCTGTGCATCACCATGATGGGTGTGATGGCGCTGTGGATGGGACTTATGGAGATTGCGGAGAAGTCGGGGGTCATAGCCAGACTCACGAGAGGGATCAGCCCCTTTGTTTCTTTCATGTTCCCGGATATTCCGAAGGATCATCCTGCGAGGAGATACATCTCGACCAATATTATCGCGAATGTGCTGGGACTTGGATGGGCGTGTACGCCTGCCGGGCTCAAGGCGATGGAGGCGCTTGCCGATTTGGAGAGAGAGCGGGGAAATCCGGATTACACTGTAGCGGAGAGCGGAAATCATCATCCGGTACAGGGAAAAGGCGTGCGGGTGGCGAGCAGGGAGATGTGCGTGTTTTTGATCCTGAATATTTCTTCACTGCAGCTGATCCCGGTCAACATGATCGCATACCGCAGCCAGTATGGCAGCGCAAATCCGGCGGTCATTATCGCACCGTCGATCCTTGCCACTGCCGTGAGCACATTGGCGGCAGTGATATTCTGTAAATGTAAAAGGACGTGAGGACTAAAATGAAAAAGTACGAATCGATACGGCTTGTAAAAAGCGAGGATCTGAATCACCATGGTACACTGTTTGCGGCGAGGGGAGCCGCGTGGCTGGTGGAGGCGGCATTTACGGCAGCGGCATGCGCACAGGGAAACACTTCCCAGGTGGTGTGCCGCAATCTGCATGATATGGCGTTTACCCATCCGGTAAAACCCGGCGACATTCTGAATTTCACAGGCAGGATCGTCTATACAGGCAAAACCAGCCTGGTCGTTCATGTGAAAGCGGTCAGTGTCATGACGGGGGAACAGGCGATAGAAGGTTTTGCCACTTTTGTGACCGTGCAGGAAGGGATCGGCGGTAAGTTGATCCATGGGATCGTGTTGGACAAGGCTGAGGATGAAGAGGAACTCAGTCTGAGAGAGCGCGCACTCAAATACGTGAAAAAGTAATATTTTAATTCGGTACAGGTTGCGGCACATACTGCCGGGATCGTAAGAATAGTAAAATGGGGAGAGCAATATGAATACATCACAGCAGTTACGGGATCATCTGAGGCGGATTGATCACAGAGGCTATCCTGCGTACAAGGATCTGGCAGGAGTCTATCAGTTTCAGGGATATGTGTTTTCTATAGATCATGTACAGGGAGATCCTTTTGCGTCGCCTTCCAGAGTCAGTGTGCACGTAAATGGCAAGGCACATGGTTTCGGAAAGGAATTGTATGATACAAGAGAGAAAAGGATTGCATTGCAGGATCTGATCCTTAGGAGATTTTCCAGAGAGGTACAGGAGTTTACCTTTCAGGCAAAGGGATCAGGAAAAAGCGGTCTGATGTCGGTGAGCCGTCCCGGACAGGAGATGCTTGATCGGAGTGCCTGCCAGTTTGACAGGAAAACCGATGAACTGATCCTGCGCATGGAGATCGGATTCCCCGCTAACGGCCGCTCGATCAATGCGGGAGAACTTGATAAGATCCTGTTTGATTTTCTCCCGGTCTGTGTGAAAAAGAGTCTGTATATCGGGGCATATAAGCCGGAAACGATACAAAAAGTTCTGGAGCTGGCAGAGGATCAGCGTGCGATACGTGATCAGCTGGAGAAAATGGGACTGGTAGCGTTTGTGGCGAACGGAAGTATCCTGCCGAGAGCGAACGGTATCTCGGACAAGCCCATGCAGGGCGGAATCCCATTCAGGTCTCCGGAGAGTCTGGAAGTGGCGATGACACTTCCTCATCTGGGACAGATCAGGGGAATGGGGATCAAAAAGGGTGTCACACTGATCGTGGGCGGCGGATATCATGGGAAATCCACGCTTCTTGAGGCACTGGAGCTTGGGGTTTATAACCATATTGCGGGAGACGGAAGAGAGTACGTCATCACAGATGATACGGCGGTGAAAGTGCGCGCCGAGGACGGACGCAGCATCCGAAAGGCGGACATTTCCCTCTTTATCAATAATCTTCCGAATGGAAAAGATACCGTCTGCTTTGACACCGAGGACGCCAGCGGTAGCACCTCTCAGGCGGGCAATATCGTGGAGGCTGTCGAGGCAGGAAGCAGGACGCTTCTGCTGGACGAGGATACGAGTGCCGCCAATTTCATGATGCGCGATGAACTGATGAAGCGTGTGGTTCATGCCGAACTGGAACCGATCACGCCGTTTATCGACTGTGTCCGCGGAATGTATGAGGAGGGAGGAATCTCCACCATTCTGGTGGCGGGCAGCTGCGGCGCATATTTCCATCAGGCGGACACGATCATCCAGATGAAACAGTATGTGCCGGTGGATATTACGGATGCGGCCAAGGCAGAAGCGGAGAATTTCCCGGAGAGCAAGGGGACAGCTGTGCCTTACAGACTGCCCTCCTTTGACAGAAGGGTGAAGCCGGTGATCTCTTGGAAAAAATCAGACCGCGGAGTAAAGCTAAAGGTCATGGGAACAGACGGCATTCTGCTTGACAAGGAGACGATAGATCTGCGGTATGTCGAGCAGCTGACCGACAGTGAACAGCTGTGTATGCTGGGATATATGATGCGTCTGGCGGGAACTTCCCTTTTTGACGGGAAACGGACACTGAAACAGGTACTGGATGAATTTTACGGTCAGGTTGAGCAGGACGGATTTGGAGCGGTCTGCCGCGGAAATGCGATGTTGTCCGGACTTGCCATGGTGAGGAAACAGGAACTGTATGCGTGTGTCAACCGGTACAGGGGATTGAAAATGTAACGTTGGGATTCTTCTGTAAATGGAAGAATATGTTATGGAACTTTAATAAATTTTAAGGAAAAAACAGTTGGACAGAAGAAAAGAATGTAGTATGATGAGGATAGGTTTTTAACCGAAATATGAAAGGAAAAAGGAAACAGAGATTTATGAAGAAAAGAGTATTGGCAGCATTTATGTGCACGCTTCTTGCGGTATCCATGGCAGCAGGCTGTGGAAAGAAGGAAGAGGCGAGTGACGCAAACGTTGTGGACATGATCAAAGAGGAAGCTCCGGAGGAAGAGATAGTGGAAGAGTCTGAGGAGGAAGAGGTCGAGGAGGAAAATCACGACGGACAGTATAGAAGCGAGATTACGAATGAGTGGATCGATGAGAGTCTGAGGGATCAGAGACCGATTGCCGCCATGGTGGATAATGAACTTACCGCGCTTCCCCACTATGGTCTGTCCAAGGCAGATGTGGTGTACGAGCTGATGAACAGCACCAAGAACGGCAGGATCACCCGTCTGATGGCGATTGTAAAAGACTGGGGAAGCATTGAGCAGCTCGGAAGTATCCGAAGCGTGAGACCTACCAATATCATGTTGGCAGAGGAGTGGAATGCCGTGCTTTGTCATGACGGAGGACCGTTCTATATCGATCCTTATCTGGCAAGTGATTATTCCGCTAATTTCAGCGGTGGTTTCTCCAGAGTCAACAACGGAAAGGCAAGAGAGTTCACCGAGTATATTATGGCAGGGGATCTCGACAAGAAATTTGCCGATTCCAAGTATACGACGGAGTATAACGATTATTATGAAGGTCCTCACTATCAGTTCGCAGAGGAGGAGCAGGATCTCTCCGATGTATCCGGAGCGATTGATGCAACGGAGATTAAACTGCCGTTTGAGCATAACAAGTCTACGCTGAAATACAATGAAGAGACGCAGACGTATGACTATTACGATTACGGTGATCTTCATGTGGATCCCGGCAATGATAATGCGCCGTTGACTTTCAAGAATGTGCTGATCCAGAATTGTACTTTCCATCAGTATGATGAGAACGGTTATCTGATTTACAACTGTATTGACAATGGCCGTGAAGGTTATTATATAACGAACGGAAAAGCGATTCCGATCACATGGATCAAGGTCAGTGAAAACGGACAGACGAAATATCTCGATGAGAATGGCGAGGAGATCAAGCTGAATACGGGCAAGACTTATGTGACACTTGTTCCCGATGACAGCTGGGATCAGATGTCCATCAAATAAAGAATCCGAAACATATCCCCACAGTGCGTTTCATATAATAGTAGAAAGCGTCTGTGGGGATTTTTATGCTTTCCGTTCTCTCCAACTTATCAAACATTATCATTCCGCTGGTGATCTTTTATATTGTAGCGGAGGGAATTCTTGCAAAAACCAATATTTACGAGGACTTTATCAAAGGCGCAAAGGACGGATTCCAGGTGGTGATCCGGATCATGCC
>JALFTO010000020.1 GCA_022779165.1 Lachnospiraceae bacterium | reverse complement strand
CTGCCTGCGTCGATCTTCGCGTGGTAGAAGCGTACCCGCCTCGGCAGCGTCTTGACATCCTCTGCACTGCTGTTTCGGTCGGGCTCAAGATCAACGATATCCCCACCCTGCTCGTCAAGGCAGACATCAAGGCGGATGCCGTGTCTGTCTGTGTTTTCCCCGGGATAGGCTTTTTGCGCGGCAATGCTCAGTGTCCCGATCTCCCGCCCGAGGATTGTTGTCAGAACTCTTTTTGAAAATTTCATTCCCACCACCGGATGAGTGATCATCTGGTTCGTCAGAAAATCCTCTATGAGGTTGAGTTCCGTTAATGGACGCAAATTCACTGCCTGCCGTGTTCTTTTTGTTTCATTTCTCATTCGTTCCTCCTGTTTCCGCACGGAACATAAGAGGCACCGGTGCCGCCTTTGATAGAAATATCACAGTACGCCCGTCGTTCTCCGCTTCCGTGCTCATTGATTTGTTATTGGGTATTAAGCACAGAATTCGTTGAATAACGGGAGACTTCCCTGTAAGACGGCTGTGTATCAGCCAAAGAATCAAAGAACTTATGCTTTGCGTTCATCATAGCACAATAAATGCTTTATTGCAATAGAATTGTCGAGAAAATGTTTATTCCCACCAAACCAAATTCCTTTCAACTACCCCCTTCTGCTTTACCTGACGCTATCCCCCATCTTTGCTCACCCAATCTGATATTGGTACACAGTATCATAGGTCAGCACGTAAATCGAATCATCCACCGGTATAAAGTAATCCGGTCCGGTCTTCAGTTTCCGCTTTTCCAGCACCGCTCCGCTGTAGCGGCTTAAAATGTACAAATAATCATCTTCGGCGGTAAAACCGTAACCACAGATGATCGTATCCTCCCCAACCACAAAGTTTCTGCCGTTGGCAACGAGCATTTCACTTCGCCACAAAAGTTTTCCGGTCTCGACCTCGACTGCCACCATAAATCCGGTATATGGCTGATCCTCCGAATAGGTCCGGTGTGCAATCTCAGCGTAGAGCACCCCGTCAAAAATCTGTGCATAAGGAATTTCCAATGTCGTATAGTCATTTCCCGGTGCAGGGGTATTCAGATAATACGAAAAATCATAAGTACCCACAAAATTGTAGGTTCCCATCTCAGAGACTTCCACTGCAAGCCGCCCATACTCCGCGGAATTATCCGCATAATAGTAATAGGCATCATCGGAATATCCCTCTCCGTTCAGATCGCCCGGAAGCGGGATTCCGGTTTCTGCAGACCAGTCCTCGGCAAAGAGGCAGTCCGACGTATCCTTTGATATCTCCGTCAGTTTGACCGGCGAAGCTGTCAATGTGTCAAAAATACCGTCTGCCACATAGCTAACCTCCCAGTCAGGGCACTCGATCACAAAGTATCCAGCATCATCTCCTGCTCCCGGAGCCGGGGCAGATCTCTGACACGGTTCTGTTCCGCCCTTCAAAACAAATTTATCATTTTTCCGCTCTGCCTCCCGTATCAGGATCGATCCGTCTTCCCCGCTTATCTCCATGACAAAACAACGGAGCTCCCCGTTTTCATCCTCATACTGAAATCCATAGCCTGGAATATCTCCCGCAAAGGTCAGTCCGACCGCCAAAGGACTGTCCGCAGCCAGCCCGGAGACCTGCGGAAGCGCCAGACCGGCTTCAAACTCCATATCACCGGATTCACTTACATCCGTCAGGGTAAACTCCAGTATCGAAAATTTGTCAAGAAAGCTGTCTGTTGTAAATACGATATAGGACTTTGGTTCCGATGCAGAAATATCATAGATATCGCAGTCCTCCGGGAAATCCATATCCTCCGCCCATTGTACCCGGAAAGGCATTTCATCCTCTGCCGGATCAGCCGGCTGCATCTCTTCTTCCAATGATTCAGCAGACAACTTCTTTTCCTCCGGATCCGTTTCTTCCATCATCCGCTCACTCAGGCTCTCTTCAACCGCTGTCTCCTTTGCGCTGCATCCGCAAACCGCAAGAATCAGAACTGCCGTCAAAACAGACGCCATACACTGCCTGCGTACTGCCTTCATTCCATATTTCCTCCTGTCAATCTTATTCAAAGAATAAATAACGAAATAAACCATCATATATCTCTGACCGATTCCTCTGATCGGTAAAATAAAAAAACTCAGATCCATCGTGATCAGCGCTCGGTAAAGAATCGTTTTCCCACCGATCATATGGATCCCCATGCTGAAGAAATAAAGGAGCTGTTTGATCCCGTCGATCAGCAAAACGACTAGCCTAATGTCGTGAGGAATGCAACATAATTATCCCTTCCACGATATTTTCGCCTAAGCAGTTCTTTCAGTTGCATATCCGCATCACGATATTTCTTCAATTCAACCGCACTCATATCGTTTCCAGTTTTTTGGGGATCTTCAATATAGGAAAGTAAAATACTCAGGAATTCCGAATCGCCTTTACCATATACTTCTTTGGCCATTTCTTTTCGATTCTCCTTTTTCTCTGGTTCTTCAATCAGCATATCTCTATTCGCTCTCTGAGAACGCATCATATTGTATTGCACACTCTTTTGTTTATTCGCGGCCGCTTTTTCCGGATCCTTTTTTTCTTCCTCCAGTAAATTTGTATAATTAAAGTATCTCACCAAATCCAAACGATCCTGCTCGTCATCAA